>JBHWMJ010000160.1:0-29355 GCA_043423105.1 Marihabitans sp. | reverse complement strand
GCGTTCTTCACGACGGGGCCGGTCGTCCCGGTCGTAGCGGCGGGGCCGGTCGTCGGAGCGCCGGTTCTCGCTGCGCACGGGGCGCTTGGCGCTGCGCCGGCTCTCCCCGGTCGCGTCGTCGCTCGGACCCTGGCCGCGGTGGTAGGGCTTCTTGGGCCCCTTCTTCGCGGCGGCCTTCTGCGCGGCCGTCCAACGGGGCTTCTTGTTCGCGGGCATACAGCTGTCAACCTTCTCGGCTCGGGCAGACACGCCTCGAGCCACCGACGAAGGGGTGACCGCACCAGACGAGTCTTCAGGCGCCTGCGGCGCCAGCGGACCGGGCGGCAGACGTGCGGCCCGGCGTCATCACGGGGCTGGGGGGAACGGGGGGCGACCCTCCGGTCGCTGGGGCGCAACGATGCGCGGTCCGTGATGGGGATGTCACAGTCTATCAGCGGACGGGACCCCCGCCGACCGCCGACGAGCACGCTGGCGCAGGTCCCGCGCCAGCCACCAGCCCACGGCCACCCCGACGACGTCGGCGACGGCGTCCCACGGGTCTCCGGTCCTGGGCGCGATGAGGCGGGCCTGGACGAGCTCGCTCACGGGCGCGTGGAGGACGAGCAGCGACGGCCACCAGAGACCAGCGCCCAGCAGCCCTCCGAGCAGCGCAGGGACGCCGAAGAGGAGCGCGTGGACGAGCTTGTCCGAGACCGGCACCGATCCCCCGCTCGGAGTCGGGTCGTAGAGCCCGACGACGTGCACGACCAGCGAGACGACCAGCAGAACGGCGAGCACGCCGCGTGGGGGCTGGAGTCGGGGCACCGGACGATGCAAGCACACCGCGCCGCGACTGCAGGCGTCCGCCGTGCCTACAGTGAGGGACATGACTTCTCCCATCGACCTCGACCTCCAGGGCTTCCGCAGCACCGTGAGCGAGGGCGGCACCGTCCTCGTCGACTTCTGGGCGACGTGGTGCGGGCCCTGCCGCCAGTTCGGTCCGGTCTTCGCGGAGGCCGCTGGCCGGCACGAGGACATCACCTTCGCCAAGGTCGACATCGACGAGAACCCCGAGCTCGCCTCGATGGCCAACGTCACCTCGGTGCCGACCCTCATGGCCTTCCGCGACGGGATCCTCCTGCACCAGTCCGCCGGAGCTCTCCCGAAGGCCCAGCTGGAGGAGCTCATCACCGCCGTCCAGGGCGTCGACATGGAGGCCGTCAAGGATGAGATCGCCCAGCGCCAGGCCGGCTCAGGGACGCCAGAGGCCTGAGCCCCCTTCGCCACGAGCACAGCGAGGGCCCGCCACCGACGGAGTCGGGGCGGGCCCTCGTGCCTGGACGGCAGGTGACGTGGTCACGGTGGTGGAGGTGGCGGGAATCGAACCCGCGTCCACTGGTAGACGAGCAGGACTTCTCCGGGTGCAGTGCGCTGTGGATTTTCTCGGCCCCAGGGCTGGCACGCACACCTTCCCTGACAGGCCCAGCCGCGTAAGAGTCCCGCAGCGTCCCGCGACATGACGCTGCAGCTAGATCTCTAGATGACGCTGGTTACTGAGCCGAGATCGTGCTCAGACCAACGGACTTCGGGCTCGCTCAGGCGGCGAGGGCGAAGTCGGTGCGCTTGGAGTTGGCACCTATGTGTTTGCACGGGGCGTTGACGAGATGACCGTGCATCCTCGACCCGCTTCCCCTGCAGGACCGACCAGTGTCGAAACCGATCACCCCCGTGAGGGTGTCCACGTCACGCTGTTCAGTTGTCCGACCAGTATCGCTGCCAACACCGATGACGCCAAGCGCATTCCGGCTCCACCCCTTCGGTGCCGCTCAGCAAATTGCCCCCGCGCTCCCCCGCACATGGCTCTGACCTGCTCCTATGGTGGGAACAACCCCAACACCAGGAGGCACACCATGGGTATCGGCGACAAGATGGAGAACGCCAAGGACCAGGCTGTCGGCAAGGGCAAGCAGGCCTTTGGCGACGCCAAGGACGACCCGGACATGCAGGCCGAGGGTCAGGCGCAGGAGACCAAGGGCGACCTCAAGGCCGCCGGCGAGAAGGTCAAGGACGCCTTCAAGTGAGCTGAGCGCTCGCAGCACGAAGGGGTGGTCCCACCGATGATCGGTGGAGCCACCCCTTCGTCATGCCACGGCCCTGGTCCCTGAGGAGCGAGGGACGAGCCTCGAAGGGTCAGTCGTCGCGGCCCCGACCGAAGACTGCCCGCTCGGCCTCGCGGCGGTCCTGCTGCTCCCGGAGCGCGTGCCGCTTGTCGTAGTGCTTCTTGCCGGTGGCAATGGCGATCTCGACCTTGGCCCGGCCGTCCACGAAGTACAGCGAGAGCGGCACGATGGTGCGGCCGCTCGCCTGGGTCTTGGCGTGGATCTTGTCGAGCTCGTGGCGGTGGAGCAGGAGCTTGCGACGCCGGCGCGGGGTGTGGTTCGTCCAGTTGCCGTTGATGTACTCGGGGATGTGCACGCCCTCAAGGTAGAGCTCGTCGCCGTAGAAGATCGCGAAGCCGTCGGTCAGGGCAGCCCGACCCATGCGCAGCGCCTTGACCTCGGTCCCCATGAGCGCCAGGCCGGCCTCGTAGGTGTCCTCGATGATGTAGTCGTGCCGGGCCTTGCGGTTGCTCGCGATGACCTTACGACCCTGCCCGTCGTCCTTGGCCATCACAGCCACCCGCGCGGGTCGACGGCCGTGCCGTTCTCGTAGGTCTCGAAGTGGAGGTGGCAACCGGTGGAGGTGCCGGTCGTCCCGACGTAGCCGATGACCTGCCCCCTCGAGACGCTGCCGCCGGTGCGGGCGAAGGACTGGAGGTGGTTGTAGGTCGTCGAGAGCAGCACGCCGCGCTTGACGCCGTGGTCGACGGCGATCTGGTTGCCGTAGCCCCCGGCGGTCCCGGCCGAGACGATCTGCCCGTCAGCCGCCGCGTAGACCGGCGCCCCGCAGCTGCCGCCGTAGTCGCGGCCGGAGTGCAGCCGCCAGTATTGGAGGATCGGGTGGAAGCGCAGCCCGAACTCAGATGTCACCGGCGCGTTCACGGGAGCAGCGAGGACCCCCTGGCTCGGCGGGGGCGCCGGGTTCGGGTCCGAGGCGGTGCTGCTCGAGCGGCTCGCCCGCGCCCTCGCCTCGCGGATCCGTCGTTCCTGCGCCTCACGCGCAGCCCGGATCTCGGCGGCCCGGATCCGCGCCTTGCGCGCGCGCTCCTCGAGCACCTTCCCCAGCCGGTCGGACTCACTCTCGAGTGCGGCGAGACGACGACGCTCCTTCGCGCGTTCGTTCTCCAGGGCCCCGGCCTGCCGGGCCTGCTTCGTCTCGATCGACTCGAGGTCGGCCTGGGCCCGCTCGGCGCTCGCCGTCGCGGTCTTGGCCTCGCTCAGCCGTGCGCTCGCCGCGTCGCGCGCCTCACGGGTCTTGTCGCGAAGCGCCTCGAGCCGGTCCTGCTGGGTGACGAGGTCGGCGCGAGAGGTGTTCAGCGTGTCGAGCGAGCTCGCCTGGACACCGCCCACGGTGTCGGCCATGACCATGCGGTCGACGACCTCGACGGGCGACTCCGCACCGAACGCCACAGCGATCGTGCCGAGGCCCCGCTGCTGGTAGACCTCCCCGGCGAAGCCCGCGACGTTCTCACGGGCCTGGGCGATCCGCCGGGTCGTCTCGGCGATGTCCTTACGGGCCTTGGCCTCGTCGGCCTCCGCGACCCGCAGCGCGGCCGCCGCGTCGTCGTACCGCGACTGCGCCGCGATCTGGGCTGTCGCCGCCTGCTCCGCCTTCGCGCGCGCCGCCGGGAGCTTGCCCCGCGTCACCTCGAGGGCGTCGTACGCCTGCCGCAGCTGGCGGGAGGTGTGCTCGAGGTCGTCGTGGGTCGCGCTGATCTGGCTGTCGACCTTGCGCTTCTTGTCCTCGGGGTCATCCGCCGCGAGCGAGGTGCTCGCCATCCCGACCGCGAGGCAGACGGCGACGGCCGCGCTGAGCCCAGCGCGACCGCTTCGGCCCCTGCGGGCAGCGCTGTGTCGCCTCATCGGCAGCCACCGTAGCCGCGATGCGCTCGCTCGTCGCGGATATCCGCCGGAGTGCGTGTCACCGTTACACCCGGAGGTAGCGCCAGAGAGTGACCGTCGAGGTCGCCACGGCGAGGATCGCCACCAGGACGAGCAGGAAGGGCGCGATGACGAGCACGTCGCCGCTGGAGATGTAGGCCGTGCCGGTCGTCTCCTGGATGAGGTACTCGTCGAAGAGGCTCCACGCGGAGAACCACAGCAGGCCGACGGCCAGGGCGGTCCCGACGACCCCGGCGATCAGCGTCTCGAGGATGAAGGGCGTGCGGATCGTGCCGTTGCTCGCGCCGACGAGCTTCATGATCGCGATCTCACGACGTCTCGTGAAGGCTGCTTGCCGGATCGTTGTCGCCATGAGCAGGACGGCGCTGACGAGGGTGAGCAGGGCCAGCGCCACCATGACGACGGAGGCGATGTTGATGGCCTGGAAGAGGCTGGAGAAGACCTTGCGCAGGTCCGGCACGCTCGCCACGCCGGGGGCGTTCTGGAAGGCCGAGGCGATGGTCTCGTACTGCTCCGGGTCGCTCAGCTGCACCCGATAGCTCGGTGGGATGTCGCCCACCCGGATGTTCTTGCTCAGCGGGGAGTTCTTGTAGTCCTCGCGGAACCGGTCGAACGCCTCCTGCTCGGACTCGAAGTAGACCTGCTTGACGAGCGGCTTGGACTCCTCCAGCTGGGCCTCGATGGTTTCCTTCTGCTCCTCGGTGACGGCTCCCTGGGAGCAGTTCGGTTGGCTCGAGCTCTCGGTGCAGAGATAGATGGAGACCTGGACGCGGTCGTACCAGTGCCCCTTCATCGTCTGCACCTGCCGCTGCGCGAGCACGCCGACGCCGAGGAGATACATCGAGATCATCGTCACGAGGACGACCGAGATCGCGATCGACTTGTTGCGGCTCAGGCCCTGCCAGGCGTCGGCCAGGACGCTCGTCGGCCTCATCGCGTCTCCTCCTCGTCCCAGTCGTCCCAGTCCAGGCCGGCGTCGAGACCCGGCTCCGCCTCTTCCTCGGCGAGCCGCTCCGCCTCGAGGCGCTCGGCGTCCTCGTCACGCGGGAGGTCCTCGTCCGGCCGATGGTCGGGCGACTGCGGCACCGATCCGGCGTCCTCGGGGTCCGCGGCCCGCACCGCGATCCGCTCCTCGCGATCGACCGAGTCGACCGCCTTCGGCACGTAGGAGCCGGTGGCCTCGTCGCGGACGACGACACCGTCCTCGATCTCGACGACGCGCTGCTGCATCCGGTCGACGATCGTGTTGTCGTGCGTCGCCATGAGGATCGTGGTCCCGGCGTCGTGGATCCGGCCGAGCAGATGGACGATGTCGAGCGAGGTCGCCGGGTCAAGGTTGCCGGTGGGCTCGTCAGCGAGGAGGACTGGCGGTCGGTTGACGACCGCACGCGCGATCGCGACGCGCTGCTGCTCGCCGCCGGAGAGCTCGTGCGGGTAGCGCTTGCCCATGTCCTGCAGGCCCACGAGCTCGAGGGTCTCGGGGACGAGCGCGCGGATGGCCCGCCTCGGTCGCCCGATGACCTGCAGGGCGAAGGCGACGTTCTGCTCGACGGTCTTGTTCGGCAGGAGGCGGAAGTCCTGGAAGACGGATCCGATCTGCCGGCGCAGCTGCGGGACCTTGCGGTGCGGCAGCCGCGAGAGGTCGTGCCCTCCGACGAGCAGCCGGCCCTCGGTCACCTGCTCCTCCCGGATGGCCAGGCGGAGCATCGTCGACTTGCCGGAGCCGGACGCGCCGACGAGGAAGACGAACTCGCCCCGCGAGATCTCGAGGTCTACCCCGTCCAGCGCAGGATGCTGCTGGCGGGGGTAGAGCTTGGTGACGTTCTCGAATCGGATCATCGCGTGGTACGAGCCTCAGGGGTCGGTGAGCAGGCCGTGAGCAGGCCGTGAGCAGGATAGGTCTGTCAGTCTTCGTCGGCGGCCTTTGCCTCTTCGATGCGCCAGCGGATGCCGGCCTCGATGAAGTCGTCGATGTCGCCGTCGAAGACCTTGTCGGGGTTGCCGGTCTCGTGGTTGGTCCGCAGGTCCTTGACCATCTGGTACGGGTTGAGGACGTAGGAGCGCATCTGGTCGCCCCAGCTCGCCTTGATGTCGCCGGCCAGCTCCTTGCGCTCGGCGGCCTCCTCGGCCCGCTTGAGCTGCAGGAGGCGCGACTGCATGACCCGGAGGGCCGCGGCGCGGTTCTGGATCTGGCTCTTCTCGTTCTGCATCGAGACGACCGTGCCCGTCGGGATGTGCGTCATCCGGACGGCGGAGTCGGTGGTGTTGACGGACTGACCGCCGGGCCCGGAGCTGCGGAAGACGTCGATCTTCAGCTCGTTGTCCGGGATCTCGATGGAGTCGGTGCCCTCGATGAGCGGGATGACCTCGACGGCGGCGAAGGAGGTCTGACGGCGCCCCTGGTTGTCGAAGGGTGAGATCCGCACGAGCCGGTGGGTCCCCCCTTCGACCGAGAGGTTGCCGTAGGCGTAGGGCTCGTTGACCTCGAAGGTCACCGACTTCAGGCCGGCCTCCTCGGCGTAGGAGGTGTCCATGACCTTCGTCGCGTAGCCGTGCCGCTCCGCCCAGCGCAGGTACATGCGCATGAGCATCTCGGCGAAGTCGGCGGCGTCGACGCCGCCGGCGCCGGCGCGGATGGTGACGACGGCGGAGCGCTCGTCGTACTCGCCGGAGAGGAGGGTGCGCACCTCGAGCTCCCCGACGGCCTTCTTGAGCTTGGCGAGCTCGGCCTCGGCCTCGGCGAGGGTCTCGGCATCTCCCTCTTCGGTGCCCATCTCGACGAGCACCTCGAGGTCCTCGACGCGGGAGTCCATGCCGGTCACGCGGTCGTGCTCGGCCTTGGCCCGGGAGAGCGCGGAGGTCACCTGCTGCGCCTTCTCCTGGTCGTCCCAGAGGTCGGGGGCGGCGGACTGCTGCTCCAGGTCGGCGATGGTCGCCTCGAGCTTGCCGAGGTCGGTGACCTGGCGCACCGAGTCCATCGTCGTGCGTAGGTCCTGGATCTCCTGGGTGAAGTCGACAGCCACGACGGGCAGCCTACGGCAGCGCCGCAGGCTGCCCGTCGACGAGCGCGGGGCTCAGACGGTCAGGGCCGCCTGGATCTTGCTGATGGCCTCCTCCTCGGAGGCCGCGACGTCATCGGCAGCCGACGCGACGTCGCGGGCGCTGGCCAGGACGGTCGCGCGGTAGCCCTCGACGAGGTGGGGCGCCTTGGCCTCGAGGATGCCGACAGCCTGTCGCAGGAGCTCGAGGGTGCGCCCCTCGACCTCGGTCTTGTCCCCCTTCGGCATCTCGGGGAAGCCGCCCTGGGCGATGAGCTGCTGGATCTCCGGCGGGGCCGCCTTGACGGCCTTGCTCGCGGCGAAGGACTCCTTGAAGGTGTCGAGGAATCCGGGCTCGGCGGCCGCGACGAGGACACCGGCGCGCATCGCGGCGGAGCGGACGACTGCGGCCTCGTCGTTGGTGAGCTGGGGCTGGGTCTGATCGGTCATGGTGCCTCCTGACGTGGGCCGACGGTCGTCGGCCGTTCCTTCGTCAGTGTGCGCGCGGCGGGCGGCGAAGGGGGCCGGAGCGACCCCCTTCGTCCTCAGACCGGTTGGGCCGACCGACGCTCGTCCGGCGCCGAGGCGATGAACTGGTTGAGCCAGCGGGCCTTGGGGTCGCGGTCGATGAGCAGCGACTTCACGAGGAGGGTGAAGGGGATGGCGAGCAGCGCCCCGAGCGCACCGAAGACGTAGCTCCAGAAGATCAGCGAGAGGAAGGCCGTCGTCGCGTTGATGCCGACGGCGTCGCCGGTGAACTTCGGCTGGAGGACGGTCTGGATGACGAAGTTCGCCACGCTGTAGACGACGACGACCCAGATCATCTTTTCCACTCCGCCGTCGAGCAGGGCGAGCAGCGCGGGCGGGACGAGCCCGATGACGAAGCCGATGTTGGGGATGTAGTTCGTCACGAACGCGAGCAGCCCGAAGGTCAGCGGCAGCGGGACGTCGAGGATCATCAGGGCGATCGAGTCGATGACGGCGACGATGAGACCGAAGAGGGTGGAGACGACCCAGTACTTGCGGACCCGCTCGCCGAAGTCGGCGAGGGCGTCGGCGATGTCAGGCTTGGCGCGGTGGACGCTGCGCAGCCGCTTGGGGAAGCCGCCGGCGTCCATCGTCAGGAAGAGCATGACCGTGAGCAGGAAGAGCATCGAGGTGGTCAGGCTGCCGAGGGTGTTGGCGAGGCTGCGAGCGATGCCGGTGAGGTCCTTGATCTCGAAGCCGGACATCGCGTTGTCGATCTGGTCCTGGGTGATGCCCCAGCCGATGAGCGCGTCCTGCCCGTTCGCGACGAGCTCGTCGAAGGTGTCGGTGTACTTCGGCAGCTCGGTGGCGAGCTTGCCGGCCGCCAGGCCGAGCGAGCCGACGAGCAGGGCGAGGATGCCGTAGAGGAGCAGGAGCATGACGACCGCACCGAGCGCTCTGGGGAGCACCGTTGAGAGGGCCCGGTAGATCGGGAAGACGGCGATGATCAGGGTGATCGCGAGGAATGTCGGGGCGATGATCGAGGCGACCGACTTCAGCCCGCCGATGGCGATGACGGCTCCGGCGATGCCGAGCAGCAGGACGAAGGTCGGCGGCAGGATGGCGCGCACCTCGGGCCGGGGGCCCTCGGGGTGCTCGTGCTCGCGCTCGACGGTGCGCGTCTCGGCCGCGGGGATCGTCGTGGTCGACGGGGTCGGCGCGGGGTCGACGGTGCCGTCCTCGTGGTGGGCCACCTGGGGCTGCTCGTCGGGGTCGTGCTGGTCGGGCTTGCTCACGGGTGCCTCACGGTCGGGTCAGTGCGGAGGGGGTGTCCCCCGGGGTTGATTGTGTCGGAGGGTGGCGACGGTGCCCGGGAGGGACCCGCGGTGATCTCAGGGTGCGGGCTCGGCGACCCTCGCCTGGGCGCGGGACTCGACGGTCACGGTGACCGAGCTGCCGAGGCCCCGCAGCAGGCCTCCGACGAGCGGCAGGTCGGCCTCGCCGCTGAGCCGGACGACCGCGATGCCCCCGTCGGCGGCCCCCGTCCCCGGGGCTACCTGCCAGGAGAGCAGCCCGCTCGGCAGGTCGCGTGACGACAACGTCTCCTCCGCAGTACGTCGCACGGAGGCGTCGGTCACCGGGACGACGTCGTCGATGCCTGACGCGTACACACCCGCGACGTCCTCGTCCGCCGCGTCGAGAGCTGCGGTGTCAGCGGCGTCCAGGAGGCGCATCCGGCTGATGTGCACCGAGGTCACCGCAGCGCCGCCGATGACGAGGGTGAGGGCGATGACGGTGAAGCCGAGGACGAGGAGGGAGAGCTGACCGTCCTCGCCCTTCGCCCGGCCGGGCAGCCCGTACAGCCACGTCACGGGGTGGCCCTGTCGTAGCGCGGCACGACCGACACCTGGGTGGCGCTCACCGGCACCTCCAGCGGCACGACGTCACGCGCAAAGCTCGGCACGAGCGGGAGCGGCACTGTCACGGTGGCGACCGACCGGATCTCGCCCTGCGGGCTGAGGCACGGACTCTCGGAGCACGTGACCTGGAGGGACCCGTGCTCACCGAACCCCTGGTCCTCGAAGGCGATGGCCGCTGCCGCCTCGGCTCGCGCCGGAGCCGCCTCCTCCGAGCCTGCGGTGACGAACGCCCGTCCGGACTCCCGCGCGGCCTGGGTCACGGCGAAGGAGCCGGCCTGGAGGCGCGCGAGCATGAGGACGAGGTAGATGAGGGGCACGAGCAGGACGACGGCCAGGACGACGAACTCGACGACCGCGGAGCCTTCGTCGTCACGGCGCACGTGCCGGACCGCCGCCCGCACCCGGCTGGTCCAGGCGTTCACTGCTCCTCCAAGAAGGCGCGGCCCGAGACCTCGAGCGCGCCGTCCGGGCCGAGCGGCCCGAGGACCGGCAGGGGGGCATCGATCCGGACCACGACGACCTCGACCCCGTCGGCGGTCGTCTCGACGCTCGCGGTGACGTCGTCGGAGTAGCGGTCCGAGATCGACCGGCTCACGAGATCACGGGTCCGGACGACGCCCTGCTCCGGCGACGACCCCACCCGGGCGGCATAACGAGCGCCCTCGGACGCGCACGAGATGAGGGTGTTGCGGATGTGCAGGGCAGCACCGACCTGGAGCACCGCGACGAAGAGCAACGCCAGCAGGCCCGAGGTCAGGGCGAAGTCGACGACGGCCGCGCCGCGGTCGTCCCGCAGGTCTCTCATCGGGGGTCGTTGGGTCCCGTCACGTTGCTCAGGGCGTCCTGGAAGATCGCCTGCAGCTGCTCGCCGGCGATCGCCCACAGGCCGACCACGAGCGCCGCGGTCATGAGCGTGATGAGGACCCAGCCGGGGACATCTCCGCGTTCGCTGCGCAGTGCGGTCGTCAGCCGGCGAGCACTCTGGTGCGCCTTCAGCAGGGTGGTCGTCATATCTCTCTCTCCTTGTCGCTCCGGCACCCCCTGGCGCCGGTCCTTGGTGGGTCTTACATCTGGAACTGGAAGAACTCGATCCCGGGGAAGATGGCGAAGAGGATGGTGATCGGCAGGACGAGGAAGACGACCGGCACCATCATGGCGATCTCCTTCTTGCCCCCCTCCTCCATGATCTGGCGGCGTCCGTCCTCGCGGACGTCCTGCGCCTGTGCCCTGAGCACCTCGGCCAGCGGCGTCCCCCGCTCGACGGCGATGACGATGCCGTCGACGAACCGGGCCAGGCTGGGCAGGCCGGTCCGGTCGGCGAGCCCCTGGAGTGCCGCCGGGAGGTTGGCTCCTGCGCGGGCATCCGCCAGGCACAGCCGGAGCTCGTGGGCCAGCTCGCCCTGAGACATCCGCACCACGCGCTCAAGGGCTCCGACCGCGCCCTCCCCGGCGCCGACCGCGAGAGCCAGCAGCTCCGCGACGGTCGGGAACTCCGTGAGCATGAGCTGCTCACGGCGGTCGGCGGCCCGGCTGAGCAGAGTGTCTCTGGCCAGCACCCCGAAGGCGAAACCCAGGAGGACGAGGGCCACGAGCACGACCCAAGAGGCGCCCCGCGTCGCGATGCTCAGGGCCCCGAGCGCTCCTCCGATGACCGCGCCGGCGGCTCCGAAGAGGACCTGCTCCGCGCGGAACTGGTCGGTGTCCGGCGCGGCTCCGGCGCGGACCAGACGTCGACGAACGGATGCGTTGCCGCCCAGGACCCGCTCCACCCTGTGACCCGTGGCCGCGACGACTGGACGCAGCAGGGCCGGCAGGGCACCGAGGACGCTGACGTCCGGCGAGGCGAGCAGCCGAGAGGGACGCGGGGTGTCCCTGAGGTAGGGCTCGAGCAGGTCGTCCAGCGTGGCGCGGCGACGCTGCGGCAGCCCCTGGAGCACGAGGTAGACCCCGAGCGCCAGCAGGGCCCCGAGCATCGCTCCGGCACGCTGGAGGCCGATGTCGTGGACGAGGCTGGTCATCGCAGCACCCGCGCTTCCTCCGGCAGGCGCCCCAGTCGCATCATGAGACGGTAGGCGAGGACGGACATCGCGGCTCCGAAGCCGAGGACCATCACGCCCGCACGGCTGTCGTACGCGCCGACCGACTCGGGCCGCGTGCACAGGAGCGCCAGCACGATCCAGGGCGCAGCGACCGCGAGCCGAGCGGCGTTGACGGTCCAGGACTGACGTGCCTCCAGCTCCGCGCGGGTGCGGGCGTCCTCCCGGAGGAACGTGCTCAGGGTCCGGAGCAGCGTGCCGAGGTCGGTCCCACCGACCTCGCGGGCGATCCGGAGCGACTCGACGATCCGGTCCCCGACGGGATCGGCCAGGCGCTCCTTGAGCCGGTCGAGGGCATCGGTGAAACGGCCCGACGTGCGGTAGTCGCTGGCGAAATCGGCAAAGGCCGAGCGCAGCTCCTCCGGGCCCCGGTGCGCCAGCTGGGCGAGCGCCTCGGGGAGCGCCATGCCAGCACGGACAGCTGACGTGATGTTGTCTACGACATCCGGCCACAGGTCCCGGAGCTGGGCACGCCGGGCGCGTGCCCGCATCCGGACGACGGCCAGCGGCAACCAGGCAGCCATGGCCCCGAAACACATCGAGACGGAGATCACGGTGGTGAGGGCGAGTCCCGTGAGGAAGACCACGAGGCCGCTGACGCCGCACGCCACGAGCAGCACCCGGGGCGTGATGTTGTGGTGCCCAGCCTGCGCGAGCTCGTCGCTCAACGCCTTGGTGAACCTCGGCGCGCGAGGTTGCTTCTCGCTCCGTGGCCAGGTCGACCACCAGAGGCAGAAGATGCCGCACCCGAAGAGCAGGCCGACCAGGACACCGGTCATGCCGAACCCGCCAGGAGTCGCGCGACGTCGTAGCCTGCGCGCTCGAAGCGATCGACGTGCGGCGGGAAGCCGTCGGCGCGGACGAGTCGGCCAGAGCGCTGCGTGAAGATGTCGGCGGTCTCGACGATGTCGTTCTCGACGCGTCCCGGGAGTGCGACGACCTCGCGCACCCGCCGGACGCCGTCGCGCTCGAGCGCCGCGTGGACGACGATGTCGATCGACGAGGCGACGGTCGGGACGACGAAGCGAGATCCCACGTTCTCCCCGGCCAGGAGCGGGAGCGTGCACATCTTGGTCACCGCCTCGCGCGCGCTGTTGGCGTGGATCGTGCACATCCCCGGCAGGCCGGAGTTCAGGGCGATGAGCAGGTCGAGACTCTCAGACTGGCGGACCTCGCCGACGATGATCCGGCTCGGTCGCATCCGAAGCGCCTCCTTGACGAGCCTGCGCAACGGGACCTCCCCTGTCCCCTCCAGGCTCGGCTGGCGGCACTGCATGGCTGCCACGTCGCGCAGCGGCAGCTTGAGCTCGAAGACCTCTTCGCAGGTGACGACGCGCTCGCGAGGCGGGATCGCTGCCGCCAGACAGTTGAGGAGGGTCGTCTTGCCGGCCTGGGTCCCTCCTGCCACGAGGATGTTCAGACCGGAGGCCACCGCCGCCTGGAGGAACTCGGATGCCTGCGCGGACAACGTCCCGAGCCGCACGAGGTCGTCGAGGTGGTCTGCCTTGACGACGAACTTTCGGATGTTGACGAGCCAGTGCTCGCGACTGATGTCCGGGATGGTCACGTGGAGCCGACTGCCGTCGGGGAGCACGGCATCGACGAAGGGGGACGACAGATCCACCCGGCGACCGGAGGACTTGAGCATCTTCTCGACGAGATCGCGGACCCCGTCCGCCGTGAGGATCGTGCTCGTGAGCTCCGCGACGCCGTTGCGCGCGACGAAGACCTGGCTCGGCGCGTTGATCCAGATCTCCTCGACCTGGGGATCGTCGAAGTACTCCTGCAAGGGGCCGAATCCGGCCACCGCATCGGTGACCCGCTTGACCGCGTCCTCGAAGTTCCCCAGCAGCGGCATGCTGCCGGTCATCGATCGTTCGTCGTAGTCGCTGACCGCCTCACGGACGAGGTCGACGACCGATGTCCGGTCCTGCACGGGGTCGATCCCGGTACGTCTGATCAGCTCCCTGACCTCGGCCTCGACGAGTGCGTGCGCCTCCACGGCCTCCCCCTCTCGGTCCTGTCTCGTGCCTGTCCGTTGTGCCGGGTCCCGAAACTAGCCCGATCCAGCTCGATCGGCTCGTCGAGAATCCACAGGTCGAGAATCCCGCCGGACACCCGGCGCCTGTGGACAACCCGAGGCGTCGTCTGACGAGGTCGTCCTACCGTCTCGGCATGCGCGTTCCGATGACTGTCACGACGACCGGAGGGGTCCAGCAGGACGTCGTCGTCGAGGCGTCGACCTCGTACCACGGCGACGAGCTGGCCGATGCCCTGACGCGCGCCTTGCACCTCTCCCCCGAGTGCTCGCTGTGGATCGGTGCGGAGGAGCTCGGGTCACGCCATCGCCTCGGGTTCCCTCCGCTGCTCGCCGGGACCACCCTCCTCGCGCGCAGCCGTCCTCCGGCGCCCCGGCGCGTCCCGGACGTCGGGTCGAGCCCGCTCCGACTGGCCGTCACGGCCGGTCGCGATGCCGGACGAGACCTCGACCTCCGACACGGGCGATACACGGTCGGTCGTGGATCGGGGTGCGACCTCGCCCTCGACGACCCGGCGGCGTCCCGTGCCCACGCCGTCGTGACGTCTGACGAGTCCGGGGTGCACGTGCAAGACCTCGACGTGACCAACCGCAGCACCGTCAACGGCACCGTCATCCCGACCGAGGGACAGCGGTTGACCACCGACGACGTGCTCGTCGTCGGCGGTCACCGCCTCGAGCTCGTCGCTCCTGAGGCACGGCCCATGAGGACAACAGCCCTGGGCGACGGGACCCTCTCGGTCAGCCCGGCTCCCTCACCTGGTCCACCTGAGAGCGACGTCGTCGTGGCGTTCCCGCTGCCGCCCGTCGCGCCTCGCCCTCGACGACTCCCGTGGGCCATGCTCCTCCTGCCGCTCGTCATCGCAGGAGTCCTGGCGGTGTTCCTCGGCCCGCGGATGCTTCTCTTCGGCCTGTTCTCGCCCCTGCTGATCCTTGGCTCCGCGCTCTCCGAGCGGTTCGGGTCCCGAGCAGACCTACGGGAGCAGGAGCGCCGCTGGGCACGCGACACGCGCGCAGCACGCAGGCGTCTCGACGACGCTCTCGCGGCAGAGCGTCGTGCTCGGATGCACACCCACCCCGGACCGTTCGACCTCCGACGAGTCGCGACCGTACCCACCGAACGACTGTGGGAGCGACGAGACGGCCGGGCGACGCCGCTGCAGCTCCGGGTCGGCCTCGGTGAGATCACGGCCCGCACACGTGCCCACCTCCAGGGCGCCGTCCCCGAGCGCGTGCCCCTGCCCGCGGCACCGGTGGTCCTCGACCTCGACGACCATCCTGTCGTCGGCCTCGTGGGCGAGATGCCAGCGACCGGCCGGGCGGCCCGCTGGCTCGTCGGGCAGGCGGTAGCGCTGCATCCTCCGAGCGAGCTGGCCGTCCTCATGCTCGACGAGCCGTCATGGATCGGCAGCCTGCGGCACGCGCCGCATGTCCGCCCGATCGACCTGTCCGACCTCCCGAGACTGACCTCCCACCCCGAGAACACTCCCGCTCGACCAGCCCTGCTGGTGGTCACCGAGGACCCCGTTCGGTGGCGGGACGATCCACGGTGGCGTGAGCTGCTGACCGGCGGGAGCGGGCGACCCGTCCGCATCCTCATGTCGTCGACGAGCGGGGACGAGCTGCCTCACGAGTGCATCACCACGGTTCACCTCGACGAGTGCCAGGCAGTCATCCGCTCGGGCCCTTCGGTCACAACCGTCACCGTCGACGGGGTCGACGACGCGTGGGCCGAGCAGGTCGGCCGTGCCCTGGCACCGCTGCGAGACGCGACCCCCGGCGCCACGGCCGCCCTCCCCACCACAATCCGCCTCGACGACCTGATCGAGGGCCCTGCCGACGGCTCAGGGGACGCCCCGGCTCGCAGGGCCGCGCAGGGACTGGGGGCTGTCATCGGCGCGACGGCCGCCGGTCCGCTCTGCGTCGACCTCGTGGTCGACGGCCCCCACGCCCTCGTGGGTGGCACCACCGGCTCCGGCAAGTCCGAGCTGCTGCAGAGCTGGGTCGCCTCGCTGGCGGTCAGTCACGGGCCTGATCTGCTCAACTTCGTCCTCGTCGACTACAAGGGAGGCGCAGCATTCAGCGGCTGCGCCGGACTGCCGCACACGGTCGGCATGCTCACGGACCTCGAGCCTGCAGAGACGCGTCGAGCGCTGCGCAGCCTGCAGGCAGAGGTCCGGCGCCGCGAGCGCCTGCTCGCGTCCGCCCGGTGCTCGGACATCGACGGCTTCCGGTCACAGGGAGGCGTGCTGCCGCGCCTGGTGCTCGTCATCGATGAGTTCCGGGCACTCGCCGAGGAGCAGCCGGAGGCCCTCAAGGAGCTCGTCCACCTGGCCGCCGTCGGCCGCTCCCTCGGTCTGCACCTCATCCTT
Source organism: Marihabitans sp. (assembly GCA_043423105.1). Classification (GTDB taxonomy): domain Bacteria; phylum Actinomycetota; class Actinomycetes; order Actinomycetales; family Dermatophilaceae; genus Marihabitans. The sequence continues at coordinate 13,384 of JBHWMJ010000160.1, read as the reverse complement.
GCCACCCAGCGTCCGTCAGGTGTCATCACCCCTGAGATCCGGGCCAACGTCAACCTCAGGATCGCGTTGCGGGTCAGGGATCGCCTCGACAGCGAGGACCTCATCGGTTCGGGCGAGGCGGCACGACTGCCCGAGGGAGCGCCAGGTCGCGCACTGCTACGGACCGGTGACGACGCCCCGACGACGTTCCAGGCCGCGTACGTCGGCGGTCGGGCGACAGCCGAGAGCGGCCTGGTCATCCACACCGACGAGACATCGGTCGAGCTCTCCTTGCCCGGCAGAGGGCCTACGGACCTCCAGGCCGTCGTAGCGCGGGTCCAGGAGAGCTGGGCCCGCTCCGGGGCGGCTCCCCCGCACCGCCCGTGGCAGCCTCCCCTCCCCTCCACCGTGACCGACGATCAGCTACCGTCGAGCCCTCCGGGGCGGATCGTCTGGGGCCTCATGGACCTCCCGGACGAGCAACGGCGCGGCGCGCTGACGTGGCGGGCCGCCGACGGGCATCTCCTCATCCTCGGCGGACCCGGCACCGGCCGTACGACGGCGGCATGCGGGCTGGCGACACGCGCGTCGAGCGAGCGTTCCTGCGACGTGGAGGTCCATGCCCTGGTGCCTCCCGGGCCGATGGCCGAACGACTGGCCCGGACTCCCGGCATGGGGTCGGTCGTCGACCCTACTGACAGGTCGGCCACCAGGCGCCTGCTCTCCAGGATGGGGCGCGAGGTTCGCGACCGCCGGGGGCGCCTCTCCGGCACGAGCCCCGCATCGTTCGACGACCGAGCCGACGTTCACGGCAGTGGCCGCCTCACCCTCCCATCGCTGCTGCTCGTCGTCGACGGCTGGTCGCACGTCACTGACGAGCGCGACCCGTCGGGACACGAGAGAGCCCTCGAGCTCGAGCGGCTCGCCCGGGACGGTCTGGCAGTCGGTGTGCGTCTCGTCGTCACGGGCGGGCGTGATCTCGCGAGCAGTCGGCTCGCGTCGATCGTCGGGAGACGGCTCGTCCTGCACATGCCCGACCGGTACGACGCCATCTCGGCGGGTCTGCGTCCCGACGAGACCGTCGAACGTCCGGTGCCGGGCCGCGGCATCATGCTGCCCGATCGCAGCCTCGTCCAGGTCGCCCCGCCGCCCGCCGGCCGGGACGTTCCTTCCGACGTCACCGTGAGGCCGTCATGGCGCATCGTCGACCTGCCGCAGCTGGTGACGCTCTCTCATCTGACCCGCGACGAGCCCGGACTCGTCGTCCCTGATCGGACGAGGGTGGTGCTGGGGCACTCCGGCGAGGAGGGGCTCGCCGCGACTCTCCCGCTGGATGCCCACGGCACGTGGTGCGTGCTCGGGCCACGCCGAGCGGGACGCACCACGGCGCTGCACGTGGTCGCCGACCAGCTCCGCAGCGCCGGCCGACCGATCGTTCAGGTGGTGTCGCCGTCCGGGAAGCACCTCACCGGACTTCCGTCGCTCGGACCGGATGACGTCGACGCACTCGTCGCCCACGTGCAGCGCCACGACACAGGGGTCGTGCTCGTCGACGACATCGAGGAGCTCGACGGCACCCCCGTCCGCGACGCGCTTCACTCGCTCGTCGCGCACTGCGCACGTTCGGGCGTCCTCATGCTGGCGTCCTCGACCACCCACGCCGCGGCAGGTGTGCGTGGCCTGGCCCCGACGGCGTGCCGGGCGCGTGCCGGCCTGCTGCTCCAACCCCACAACCGCACCGACGGCGATCCTCTCGGAGTCCGGGTCCCGCCGACGGAGCGGGTCCCCGGTAGGGGCTACCTCGTCGCCCACGGCGAGACCACGGAGGTCCAGGTGGCGCTCCCGCACCGCCTCGCGACGGATGCTGCCTGATCAGCCTCAGACGAGGGTGTCCTCGGGGAGGTCGTGGCTCGGCGAGGACCACGCTGCGGCGGTGCCCGCGATCGACAGGGCGGCCAGGGGCAGGGACACCGCCGGGCCGTTCGTCGTGTTGAGCGTCCAGATCGCCGGCAGGGTGAGCAGGCCCCAGACGAGGGTCGGCGTCTTCGGCCAGCGCCGACCGACGAACCACCCCCGCGCGAGAACCCCGAGGAGCACGGCGAAGATCAGCGTCAGCACGAGCGCCATCCCCGCGGTGGTGGGCTCGGTCGCCGTCCCGGTGAAGACCTCCCGCCCGTACAGCGAGCCCGCGACCGCCAGCCCCAGCGCGTGCAACCCTGTCACCACTCCGGCGACCAGCGGCGCCAGCCGGCCGGACGTCGCCTCGGGCTCGTCACGCACGTCAGGAGTCACCCCGGCACTCTAGAGGGGCCGTCGCAGAAGTTTGCTCCAACCCCTAGCCGCCGCGCTCCTACGGCGGTAGCATGATGGGTCGCCCCCGGTCGAGGCTGCCCCCTGCCCATCTCCCCCCGGAACACCGCAGAGCCGCTGACCGTTGGCACCTGGGAGTCCCCCACCGGGACGACCGCCTGAGCACCGTCCGTCAATGCCGATCGACAGGTGATCGAGCCTGCCCCAGCCAGGGCCAGGCAGACGTACCGGCACCACCGACCGGACCACCGACTGACAAGGAGCACGACCTCATGGACTGGCGCGACCGCGCAGCCTGCCTCGACGAAGATCCCGAGCTGTTCTTCCCCATCGGCAACACCGGCCCCGCGATCGCGCAGATCGAGGAGGCCAAGAAGGTCTGCCGTCGCTGCGAGGTCGTCGACACCTGCCTCAAGTGGGCGATCGAGTCCGGTCAGGACGCCGGTGTCTGGGGTGGCCTCTCCGAGGACGAGCGCCGCGCGCTCAAGCGCCGCAACGCCCGCGCCCGCCGCGCCGGCTGAGGCCCTCGCGCATCTCGCTCAGGTGCGCTGGCGCAGCCGCGCCGAGAAGGTGACGCGCGTCCCCTTCGGCCTCGCATCCTCCCAGCGGATCGTCCCGCGCAGGTCCTGGACCATCGACGTGACGATCCGCGTCCCCAGCCCCGCACGGCTCGGCCGGAAGCCCGCGGGCAGCCCCGCGCCGTCGTCGGTGATGCTCACCCGCAGGATGTCCTCCCCGTCGGACGGCGTCCGCTCGACCTCGACCGAGATCGACCGCCCACCTCCCTCGGCGATGCCGTGCTCCACGGCGTTCTGGACCAGCTCGGAGACGATGAGCGCCACCGAGGTCGCCTCGTTCGGCCCCATCCATCCGAAGGTGCCCTCGACCCGGGAGTCGATGACCGTCTCGGTCCGGGCCACCTCGACGACCGCACGGAGGCCACGCAGGGCGATCTCGTCGAAGTCGACCTCCTCGTGGAAGCCCGTGCTCAGGGTCTCGTAGACCAGCGCGATCACACCGACCCGCCGGACAGCCTCCAGGAGCGCGGTCCTGCCAGCGCCGTCCTCGACCCGACGCGACTGCATCCGCAGCAGCGCGGCGACGGTCTGGAGGTTGTTCTTCACCCGGTGGTGGATCTCCCGGATCGTCTCGTCCTTGCTCAGCAGCTCGCTCTCGCGGTGCCGCAGGTCTGAGACGTCACGGATGAGGACGACGGCGCCGTGCCGACGCCCCGCCTCGATGAGCGGGACCGCCCGGAGAGTGGCCGCGGCTCCCTTGGACGTCACCTCGGCCCGCCAGGCCGCCCGGCCCATGAGCACGATCGCGAGCCCCTCGTCGAGCGGCCCGTCCAGGTTCTCGAGGCTCCCGACCGCCTGGGCGAGGACGGCGCCGATGACCGGGCCGTGGTGCCCCAGACGCCGGAGAGCGCTGACCGCGTTGGGGCTGGCGTAGCCGACGACACCGCGGTCGTCGAGCTGGATGACACCGTCACCGACCCGCGGCGCACCCCGCCGCTGCCCGGTCGGCGCCGACGCAGAGGGCCATTCGCCGGAGGCGAGCATCTGGCCCAGCGCGTCCGCGAGCTGCCCGTACGACACCTCCAGCGGGCTGCCCCGGTCGCGTCCCCCGGGCTGGTGACGGGTCACGACGCAGACGCACCCGTCTGGTCGTCGCACCGGGACCGCCCAGAGCCGCGTGGCGTCCTCGACGCCGGCCCTGTCGACGATCTGCCCGGAGTCGGCCGCCGCCGAGACGGCCGCCGCCATGTCCGGGTCGGGCTCCGTGCCGATGAGGTCGTCGACGAAGGCCATAGGCCCCGTCATCGGACGGGCGTGCGCGGCGGCGACCCAGCGGTCCCCGACAGGGACCCACATGACGAGGTCCGAGAAGCCGAGGTCGGCGAGCAGCTGCCAGTCCTCGAGGATGAGCCGGGCGCGCTCGACGTCGACCGACGACAGGTGGGCCGCCTGGAGGACCTCGGGAGTGGAGCGCACGGCGCGATCCTAATGACCCCCGCGGCGCGCTCCGAGCGTGCCGCTCAGCGGGTGACCGAGCGCAGCACCCTCAAGGCCACCGAGAGAGCGGCCACCGTGGGTGTCGCCAGCGCACGGATCCCCGGCAGCGATGCCTCGACGCGCTCCCACGACTCGTCGTGCTCCTTCAGCCAGGCATCGAGCCGGGCCTGCGGGCTGGCGTCGCTCTCGCCAGCCTCGAGCACCGACCGGGTCAGGCTCTGCAGGGTCGCGTAGAGGTCGTCCCGCAGGGCACCCCGGGCCAGGCTGTCCCAACGCTCGGCCCGCGGCAGCGCGGTGACCCGGTGGAGGAGGTCGTCGATGCCGAACTTCTCCGAGACGAGGTAGTACAGCGAGGCCACCTCCCGCGCGGGTCGCCCGGTGTCCGTGGCGATGTCGGTGATGTCGAGCAGGGAGTACGAGTCGAGCAAGGAGCTTGTCCACGTCGCGAGCCCCTCCGGCACCCCGGCGGTGACGAGCTCGTCGCTGTCCTCGGCGAGCCGCTGCGCCTCGGTGCCGTGGAGCAGGTCGCCGACCTCGCCGCCCAGCTCCGCGACGACCGGGGCGAAGCGGTCGATCTCCCCCTGGATGTCGAGACGACCGGGGCGGGCCGCGAGCAGCCAGCGGGCGCTGCGGTCGAGCAGCCGCCGGAACTCGAGGTACAGGCGCGTCTGCACCTCGGTCGGCACGACGTTGTCGAGCGCCTCGACCTCGGCGACGAAGTCACCGAGCCGGAAGACCTCACGGGCGACGAGGTAGGCCCGGGCGACCTGCTCGGCGGTCGCGCCGGTCTCGTCGACCGCCCGATGGACGAAGGTGATCCCGCCGCGGTTCACGACGTCGTTCGCCAGGACGGTCGTGACGATCTCGCGACGAAGGGGGTGCCCCAGCACCGCCTCGCCGTATGCCTTACGGATCTTCTCGGGGAAGTACGACGCGAGCAGCCGCTCGGTGGCCGAGTCGTCCGGGGTCGCCGACGCGAGGATGTCCTCCTTGAGCGCGAGCTTGCTGTAGGCGATGAGCACCGACAGCTCGGGCGAGGTCAGCCCCTCGCCGGCTTCGATGCGCTGCTCCACCTCGGAGCTGCTCGGCAGGAGCTCCAGCTCCCGGTCAAGGTCCCCGCGGCGCTCCAGCACGCGCATGAGCCCCTCGTGCACGGGCAGCATGGCGCCACCCTGGGCGCGAGCGTTGCCGAGCAGGACGTTCTGCTCGTAGTTGTCCCGCAGGACCATCCCCGCGACCTCGTCGGTCATCGAGGCGAGCAGCTCCACCCTGCCCGGCTCGTCGAGCCCGCCGTCACGGACGACCTCGCCGAGGAGGATCTTGATGTTCACCTCGTGGTCGCTCGTGTCGACGCCCGCGGAGTTGTCGATGGCGTCGGTGTTGATGCGCACCCCCTGCTGCGCGGCCTCGATCCGGCCGCGCTGGGTGGCGCCGAGGTTGCCACCCTCGCCGACGACCTTCGCCCGCAGCTCCTTGCCGTCCACCCGGAAGGCGTCGCCGGCGCGGTCACCCACGTCGCTGTTGCTCTCCTCGGAGGACTTGATGTACGTGCCGATCCCGCCGTTCCACAAGAGGTCGACGGGCGCCAGCAGGATCGCCCGGATGAGCTCTGTCGGGGCCATCTCGCACGCGCCGTCGAGACCGAGGACCTCGGCCGCCTCGGCGCTGACCGGGATCGACTTGGCCGACCGTGACCACACTCCCCCGCCGGCGCTGATGAGCTCGGCGTCATAGTCCTCCCACGAGCTGCGCGGCAGCTCGAAGAGGCGGCGCCGCTCGGCGTGCGAGCGTGCGGCGTCGGGTGAGGGGTCGATGAAGACGTGCCGATGGTCGAAGGCAGCGACGAGCCGGATGTGCTCGGAGAGCAGCATCCCGTTGCCGAAGACGTCGCCCGACATGTCGCCGATGCCGACGACGGTGAAGTCCTCGCTCTGGGTGTCCACGCCCATCTCGCGGAAGTGCCGCTTGACCGACTCCCACGCCCCACGGGCGGTGATCCCCATGCCCTTGTGGTCGTAGCCGATCGAGCCGCCCGAGGCGAAGGCGTCGCCGAGCCAGAAGCCGTACTCCTCCGAGATGGAGTTCGCCAGGTCGGAGAAGGTTGCCGTCCCCTTGTCGGCCGCGACGACGAGGTACGGGTCGTCGCCGTCGTGCCGCACGACGCGCTGCGGGGGCACGATGTCGGTGCCGACCCGGTTGTCCGTGATGTCGAGGAGCCCGGAGATGAACTGCCGGTAGGCAGCCCGGCCCGCGTCCATCCAGGCATCCCTGTCCTGCGCGGGGTCGGGGAGGTCCTTGGCGAAGAAGCCGCCCTTGCTGCCGGTGGGGACGATGACGGCGTTCTTGACCATCTGCGCCTTGACGAGGCCGAGCACCTCGGTGCGGAAGTCGTCGCGCCGGTCGCTCCAGCGCAGACCGCCGCGCGCCACCTCGCCGAAGCGGAGGTGGACACCCTCGACCGTCGGGGAGTACACCCAGATCTCGAAGGCCGGCCACGGCTTGGGCATGCCCGGCACCTGACCCGGGACGATCTTCAGGCTCACCCGGTCGAGCGGCTGCCCCGTGTCGTCCTGCTGGTAGTAGCTCGTCCGCAGGGTCGCCTCGATGACCCCGACGAAGGCACGGATCACCCGGTCGTGCGTCAGCGACGAGACGTCGTCGAGCGCCGCCTCGACCCGGGAACGGATCTCGTCCTGGCGCTCCTGACGCTCCTCGACCGTCGCCTCGACGTCGGGGTCGAACCGCGCCGCGAAGAGCGCGACGAGCTCGCGGGCAATCGCAGGGTGCTCGACGAGCGCCTCGGCGATCGACCGCAGGCTCCACGTCGTCCGGGTCTGGCGCAGGTACCTCGCGATGGTGCGCAGCAGCGCGACCTCGCGCCAGGTCAGGCCCGCGCCGATGACGAGCGCGTTGAGGAGGTCGGTCTCGACCTGCCCGGACCACGTGGCCTGGACGGCTTCCTCGACGAGTGCGCGGAGCTCCTCGTGCGTGTGCTGCTCCCAGACCTTCGGGTCGTCGACCTTGAGCCCGAAGTCGTAGACGCCCAGTCGCTCGCCGTCGACCCGGGTGAGGATGTACGGCTCCTCGTCGACCACCTCGAGCCCCAGGTCGTGGAAGACCGGCATGATCCGGGCCAGCGACACCCGGTCGATGCTGAAGAGCTTGAAACGACGGATCCTCGAGGTGTCCTCCCCTGTGGCGCTGCGCCGCGGGTGGTACAGGACCCCGGCGAAGCGGCGCTCGCCGTCGATCTCCACGAGGTGCTTGAGGTCCAGGACACCCTGGGTCGCGTCGAAGTCGTCCTGGTAGTCGACGGGGAAGCCGTCGGCGAAGGGGGCGAGCAGCTCCTCCGCACGGTCGCCAGCGAGCTCCTGGGCCCGCTGCTCGAGGTCCTCGGTCCAGGTCCGGGAGGCCTGGGTCACCGCGGCCCGCAAGGCCTCGGTCTCGTCGGGCGAGGGCGCATCGACCGGGCCCCCGTCGGAGCGCCGCAGGACGTAGTAGAGCCGGGCCAGCGAGCCCTCGCTGACGTGAGCCGTGAAGGTCGCCTCGTCGGCCTCGACCGCGTCCTGGAGCAGCGCCTCGATCCGGTGCCGGACCGTCGTCGTGTAGCGGTCTCTCGGCAGGTACACCAGTGCACTGACCGCCTGCCCGTGGTCGGCGCCGCGGACGAAGAGCGCGGCCTGACGCAGGGTCTCGAGTCGGAGCACCTCGTGGACCGTCTCCGCGAGGAGGTCAGCGGGCGCCTGGAAGAGCTCGTCACGCGGGAAGGTCTCGAGCAGCCTGAGCACCTGGGCCCCGGAGTGCGAGTCAGCGCTCCAGCCGGCCGACTCGAGGACAGCCTCGACCTTGGACCGGACCACCGGGATGCTCATGACGGTCTCGGTGTAGGCCCTCGAGGTGAGCAGCCCGACGATGCGTGTCTCACGCACCTCGTCGCCGTGCTCCCAGCGGACGGCGACGTGCTCGGGATAGATGGTGCGGTGCACGGTCGAGCGGGTGGTGCCCTTGCCGATGCGGACCCCGCTCGTCCCCTCGCCGATCCGTGACTCGATCTCGGTGAGGGGTGTCTCCCCCCGGAGCACGCCCAGACCCGAGCCGGCGACGGGCTCCAGCCGACCGTCTCGCACGACGTGGTCCCGGACGCCGAGGAAGGTCAGGTGGTTCGCGGCGAACCACCGGAGCAGCTCGGCAGCCTCGTCGGCCTCGGGATCTCCCGCACCGGTCGAGACCTCGTCCGCGAGACGCAGGACACGCTCCCGCATCGACTCCCAGTCCTCCACCGCAGCGAGGACGTCGTCGAGGACGCCCCGGATCTGCTCCTCCAGCACGTCGTCACCGTCGAGGACGGGCGCCTCGATGTGCATCCACGACTCGACGATCGCGTCGTCCCCCAGGTCAGCGACGACGTCGGAGTCGAGGATCTCCACGAGGGTCCCGTCGGGGTCCCGTCGGACGGCGAGCTGGGGGTGGATGACGAGGGTCGGTCTCAGGCCGGTGCGCTCGAGCAGACCGACGACGGAGTCGACGAGGAAGGGGCGGTCGTCGGTGACGATGTCGATCGCGCCGTCAGCCACTCGGACGATCGACTCCCCCGTGGCGCGCCGCTCGGCTGCCCGGCGGTGGTGACCGGCCAGGTCACCGACGGCTTCCGGCGATCGGCCCGCCACCTGACCTGGGTCGAGGTGCCGCAGGTAGCGGCGGACGTAGGCGGGGTCCTCACCGGTCGAGGTGGCCGCGGTGACGGCCTGCTCGACGAGCGTGGAGGACGAGTCGGCAAAGGGCGGCACCATGGTCAGGCATCCTCGATCTGCGTCTCGATGTATCGGACCGTCGTCGTTGGCGGCCCCATGCCACCCTAGCGCTGCGGGGTCAGTCCTCGAGCCTGGCCGCGACCGCGTCCGCCTCGGCGTCGACGACCCCGCTCAGCCCCTCGGCGAGCTGGGTCTCGACGACCCGGCCGACGATCGGGATGGAGCACCGCAGGTCACCGTCGATGGAGAGCACGCAGCCCTCCCCCTCCGGCACCAGCGTCACGGTGCCGCGCATCGTCACCGGCACGTCGGAGACGCGCACGGACAGGCTCCCTCGTCGTGCACCGTCGGCCTCGGCAGCACCCCAGTGGCGCTCGTCGGTGACGGTGAGCTGGTCACCGACGAAGGTCTTGAGGCCTGATGGCACGCCGGTCGTCGGGAGGTGCAGGGTGATCGTCACGACGTCGCCGCCGCTGTCGTGGGTGACGGACGCGGTCGGGTCCACCCCCGTGTCAGCGATCCGCTCGCGCTGGAAGGTCTCGTCGGTGAGCAGTGCGTAGACCTCCTCGCAGGCGGCGTCGAAGGGGTAGTCACGGTGCAGACGCATGCCGTCACCGTAGTGTCCGGGTGACCTTTTCGGCGCATCGGGCGAGGGTCGTCCTGCGTCGCTCGAGGAGGGTCGTGGCGCGGGCCACCCGCCGGGTGAGCCGCTCGGCGGTCTCACCACGGGCCAGGGACTCAGCTGCCTGCGCCTCTCCGCGGATCCCCCACTGCTCGACGACCGCCCCGTCCACGAGCTCGAGGCCGGCAGCCGCCGCCTGCTCCGCCACCTCGCGTGCCGTGACCCGGGCCTCAGTCAGCGCGGTCCCGAAGGCCTCGAGCGCATCTGCGAGCTCGATCATCATGGCCACGCTCCGCCCGGTCAGCACGACGTTCTCGTCGAGCCGTCGGCGGTGCCGGACTGCGGTGGGACCGACCCATCCGGGACGAGCCTGGGCAAGGGCCTCGTGGAGTCCCGTGGAGGCCTGATCCAGCTCCGCGGAGCGGCGGCGCAGCGCACCGGCGAGCGCGAGGACCGACGCCGGGTCACCGAGCAGACCAGCACTCATCGCCGCTCCACCCGCTGCCCCGACGGCCGTGGAGCCGTGTCCTGGGCCGGCGCCTGCGCGCCGAGCACGAACGCCAGCTCGGCTCCGTCGGCAGACACCTCACGGAGAGCACCGACCAGCGCGTCGACGGCATCGTCCACAGTGCGCTGGGTGCCGTGGTCGCCAACCATCGTCAGGGCGTCGAGCAGCTCCTCCGCCGCCCCGGACGCCGCTCGAGAGAGACGCCCGGCCGCACGACCGACCCCGACGAGACGTTCGGGCTGAAGATGCGCTGCCATGGTCGAACCAGCCTAGCGAGCGAGCCCCCCTCGCCGATCCCGTCACCCACAGGCGTCTAGATCACCCGACCGATGTCAGTCCTGATGGTCGGCGGGGACGATCTCGGCCAGCTCAGTGACGTCGTACCAGAGCAGGCCGTCGTACCCCTCTCCGACCGGGGTGCCTGCTGCTTCGTCGACATGGAACGAGACGACGTCGTCGAGAGCGACGACCCCGGGCAGCACCACGGACCAGGCGTCGGAGTCCTCCGCCGTCGGCACATCCGCGGAGACGACCACCCGGCGCTCCCCCTTGGTCCGCCGACGCTCGCCCGCCGCGTCGAGCGCGGCGCACATCGCCTCGAACTCGAGATCCTCCTCGTCCTCGTCCGGCTGAGCCGCACGCTCGGCGTCGGTGACGGCGAAGGCCCTCGCCGAGGGCACCGTCGTCGACGCCACGATCTCCACGAGGTCGGACTCGACAATGCCGAGGTAGACGCGCCGGGTCATCGTCGCCCCGTCGTCCGCGGGCTGCTCCGCAGCTCGGTGAGGGCCTCGCCGACGGATTGCGCGAGGACCTCCGCGTCGGGCATGCCGTTGCGGTCGGCGTTGATCCCGAAGTACACGGAGCCGTCGTACGAGGTCAGGCCGACGGCGATCGCCTGGCCGCGACCCAACGGCATGACCGGGTAGGTGGCGAGCAGTCGCGCACCCCCGGCGTAGAGGGGCTGCTGCGGGCCCGGCACGTTGGTCACGACGAGGTTGAAGAGGCGCCTGGTCATCGCCGAGCCCGTGCGCGCTCCCAGCGAGTGCAGCGTCGGCGGGGCAAAACCGCCGAGGGTCGAGAGAGAAGCGGCATCGACGGCCTGCGTCGTCTCCATCTGCTGACGCATCGAGAAGGCGATCTGGTGGAGGCGCATGGACGGGCTCGGCTCTCCGACGGGCAGGTCGACGAAGCAGGCAGTCAGCCGTGCCCCGGAGCGATGGTCGCCGGCCTCGTCGTAGACGCTGACGGGCACCATGGCGCGGACCGTGGCGGCCCCCGACAGGTGCTCACCGCGGCTCTGCAGCCACGTCCGCAGCGCTCCGGTGATCGTCGCGAGCACGACGTCGTTGATCGTCACGTCCTCGACGTACCTGCCCCGGGTGAGCTGGGTGCGGATCGCGCGGTAGTCCTTGAGGTCGGTCTTGACCATGTGCCAGCGCCGCGCCGCGGAGACGGTGACTTTGAGCGGCGACTCCGGCGCGGGGCGGGCGCCCACCTTGGCCAGGGTGGTCACGAGACCCCCCGCCACGTCGACGATCCGGCGCCCGGCCTCGGTCGCGTCGTTGAGTCCGCCGCGCACGCTGTCCAGCGCCTGACCGGGGCGCCTGACGGTGTCGAGCAGGGCGTCGGCGACGAGCCGGACGGAGGAGGGGCTCCCGGTGGCCGAGGTCGTCGTGTCCTCGCCGGTCGCGCCCTCGGGATCGATGAGCAGATGAGCGATGTCCACGGCGTTGATCCCGTCGACGAGTGCCTGGTGGGCCTTCGTGACGAGCGCGAACCGTCCGTCCGTCAGGCCCTCGACGAAGTAGACCTCCCACAGCGGGCGACCCCTGTCGAGAGGCCGGGAGGTGATCCGCGCGACGAACTCCTCGAGCTGGTCGTCGTCCCCGGGACGAGGCAGTGCGGAACGCCGGACGTGGTAGCTGAGGTCGAAGTCCTCGTCGTCGACCCACACCGGGTTGGCCAGCCGGATCGGGACGTTCTGGACCCGCTGGCGGTAACGGGGCGAGCTGGCGATCCGGTCGGCGATGAGCGCGACGAGACGGTCGTAGTCGAAGCCCTCGGCCGGCGGCTCGAAGATCATCACCGAGCCGACGTGCATCGGCAGGTTGGCGTCCTCGAGGTACAGGAACGACGAGTCGAGAGCGGAAAGACGTTGGGTCACGGGCTCATCGTCTCATCACCCTCGAGCCCCCTCAGCGGAAGTGCAGAAGCTCACCGTGCCTGGGCTCGCCGCCGGCCGCGCTTGGCGGCTGGTGCCGCGTCGGCCCCGATCACCGTCGCCGCCAGCTGGCGCAACGCGTGGCGAGCGGGGCTCTGCGGCGCGCATTCGGCAAGGGTCGCGCCCCGGAGCATCGCCGCGTCGAGCGCCTGCGGATCGTCGGGCACGTGCAGGGTCACCTCGATCCCGGCGAACCTGTCGAGCGCCTCCCGGATCCGACGCTCCGGATCAGGTCCGACGGCGGTGGACCGCACCCTGTTGACGACGACAGTCGGCTCCGGGGACGGGGTCGACGCGAGCGCCTGCACGGCACGCACCAGTCGCTGGAGCCCGACCGGGTCCCCCGCTCCCACGACGAGGAGCTCGTCGGCGGACGCGAGGGCCGTGAGTGTGGCGGCATTGCGTCGCGGCGCGGCCGTGTCGTACGAGAGCTCCTCGTCGTCCTCGATGCAGAAGCCCAGGTCGAGGACGACGACCGCAGCCAGCCGACGAGCCAGGGCGAGGATCTGCTCGACCGCGGCCTCGCGCACCTCGGGCCACCGGGAGGGACTCCCGATGCCGGAGATCACCCTCAGCCCGGGCGAGACCTCTGGGGCCAGCCGGGCCAACTCGGGCAGGTCGAGGCGCCCGAGCTCGGAGGACCGGGCTGCCGCCGCGAGGCCCGGCGCCTCGTCGAGCACGGACAGCGCCTGCGCCACCGAGGCGCCGTAGGTGTCGAGATCGATGAGCACGACCGAGGTCCCGAGGTCGGCGATCTCTGCGGCGACGTTGACCGCCAGGGTCGTCCGCCCGGGCGCTCCCGTCGGTCCCCACACTGCGAGGATGCACCCCTCCCGCTCGGCGTCGAGGAGGCCTTCGGGCTCGTGGGTGCCGACGTCAAAGAGCGGGATCCCCTCGTCGGAGTCGAGAGCTCGGCGAAGGGGGTCGTCGGCAGATCCCTCGATGCGGGTACCGATCTCGGCCGGGTCGAGAGAC
>JBHWMJ010000159.1:0-4666 GCA_043423105.1 Marihabitans sp. | reverse complement strand
GCCGGCGAGGTCGACGAGCGCCTTGAGCGACTCCCAGCGCGCCCTGACGGCACCGGAGGCGGCGGGCGGATCCGGCTGCCAGCCCATGCCGCCCAGCACGGCACCGACGAGCTCGGCCAGCGGCTGCTCCCCGTCGTCGGTGCGAGCGGCCCCACGGAGCAGGACGATCGCGTCTCGCACCTCGCGCCGCGAGAAGAAGCGCTCCCCGCCACGTACGAGGTAGGGGACCCCGACCTCGGAGAGCGCCGTCTCGAAGGCTTCGGACTGGCCGTTGGTCCGGAAGAGCACGGCGATGTCGGACGCGGGGGTGCCGGCATCGACACGTCGCCGGATCTCCGCGGACACCCAGGCCGCCTCGCCCGGGTCGTCGTCGAGCGCGGTCAGGGTCGGCCGGGCACCGCCAGGTCGCTGCGCCTCGAGCTCGACCCCCGCACCCCGACGGCTCACCGGGATCGTGGTGAGCAGCGTGTTCGCCGCCTCGACGACCTGCGGCGTCGAGCGGTAGTTGCGCACGAGCCGGACCGTCCGCGCGCCCGGGTGCCGCGACGTGAAGTCGAGCAGGTGGCGCGGGCTGGCGCCCGTGAAGGAGTAGATCGTCTGCATCGGGTCACCGACGACGCACACCTCGTGGCGCCCGCCGACCCACAGCTCGAGGAGCCGCTGCTGGAGAGCGTTGACGTCCTGGTACTCGTCGACGACGAAGTGGCGGTACTGCTGACGGACCGTGGCGGCGATGTCGTCGCGCTCCTCGAGGATGCCGACCGTGAGCAGCAGGACGTCCTCGAAGTCGATGACGCCACGCTCGCCCTTGACCTCCTCGTAGACCCCGAGCAGCCGCGCCATGCCGCTGGCGTCCATGCCCGGCGGCTCGCGCCGCGCCCGCCTCGCCGCGTCGGCGTACGACTCGGGCGTGAGCAGGCTGACCTTGGCCCACTCGACCTCGGCGGCCACGTCACGCAGCTCGGTGCGGTCGAGCCGCAGCCGCAGCCGCGAGGCCGCCTCGCCGACGACCGCGGCCTTGTGCGGCAGGATCTCTGGCGCGGCCCCGCCGATCGCCTGCGGCCAGAAGTAGTGGAGCTGGCGCAGCGCCGCTGCGTGGAAGGTCCGCGCCTGCACCCCGACGGCGCCGAGATCCCTCAGCCGGACCCGCATCTCGCCGGCGGCCCGCGCCGTGAAGGTCACCGCCAGCACCCGCTGCGGCTGGTACACCCCGGAGTGCACGCCGTAGGCGATCCGGTGCGTGATCGCCCGGGTCTTGCCCGTCCCGGCGCCCGCGAGCACGCACATCGGCCCCGTCGGGTTCGCGGCGACCTCCCGCTGCTCGGGATCGAGCGCGTCGAGGATGTCGTCGGCGGAGGGAGTCACCTCGGCATCGTGTCAGGTGCCGGTGACAGACCCGGGAACGGCCCTGGCGTCCGACGTCACCGCCAGGGCACCGCCGTACCAGCGCTCGATGAGCCGCGCCGAGATCGAGACCGAGCTGGGCCGCCTCAGGTCGCCCCGATCGAGCGCCTCCCGCAGCTCCGCCCGGGTGAACCAGCGCGCGTCGGCGATCTCGGTCCCGTCGAGGGTCAGCTCGGTGCTCGTGGCCCGGGCGGTGAAGCCGACCATGAGCGAGGCCGGGAAGGGCCACGGCTGGTCGCCCTGGTAGCGCACGTCGACGACATCGATGCCGACCTCCTCGCGCACCTCCCGCGCGACCGCGGCGGCGAGGGTCTCCCCCGGCTCGACGAAGCCGGCCAGGACCGACATCCGCCCCTCGGGCCAGCCGGCACCCCGGGCGAGGAGCAGCCGGTCGCTCTCGTCGGTGACCGCCATGATGACGGCCGGGTCGGTCCGGGGATGGTGCTGGGAGTCGTCCGCGGGGCAGGTCCGCACCCAGCCGGCCTCGGCGATGACGGTCGGCTCGCCGCAGCGGGAGCACCGCGGGTGGGTGCCGTGCCAGTTGTCGAGGGCGACCGCGGTCGCAGCGAAGGACGCCTCGTCGGGCGGCAGGAGGTCGGCGACCTGGCGAAGGGGGGTCAGCCCTTCGCCCTCCACGCGGACGGCGAGGACGACCCGGCCGGCGTACCGGCCGAGCAGGAGTGCCTCCCTCCCTTCGTCGTCAGAGTGGGGAGGCCGCAGGCGAAGGGAGACCGTCTCGCCCTCCCGCTCAGCGGCCACGCTGTGGCGGCCGACGTCGAGGACGACGGTGGTGGGCTCGGCAAGCAGGCGGCGGAGGATGTCGTGCCGCGGCCGCAGCTCGGCGGCCCGGTCGAGCGGGGCACCCGCGAAGACGAGCTCGTCGAAGGCGTCTGCCATGGGCTCACTGTAGAACCGCCGTGGCGCTCTCCCCTCGGGCGGCGCGAGCGCCGTACGGTGGGGGCCGTGACCTCCCCCGCCGCCGATCGTGGACCGCTCGCCCTCGCCGCGCTCGCCAGCGCCGCCGTCCCCGGGCTCGACCCGGTGAGCGTCGAGCAGGTCGAGACCAGCCCCGACTCACGCTACGACGTCGCCTTCGTCCAGGACTCCGAGCACCGGCGATGGGTCATCCGGTGCCCCCGCACCGCCGCAGCATCGGCGCAGCTCGAGCAGTCCGCGACGCTCACCCAGCTGCTCTCCCGCCGGCTGCTTCAATCCGTCCCGGTCGTCAAGGGCTGGGTCGCGCTGCCCGAAGGGGGCCGCGCCGCGGTGTACCCCTACCTCACCGGTCGTCCGGTGACCTTCGAGGCGCTCGAGCCGGGGCCGGGGCTCACGGCCAGCCTCGGCCGGGCCATCGCGGCCGTGCACAACCTCGACCCGGCGCTTTTCGACGAGGCCGGGTCGGTGTCCTACGACGCTGAGACCTACCGGACGCGCCGGCTGGCCGACCTCGACCGGGCCGCTGCGACCGGCCGGGTCCCGACCGGGCTGCTCGAGCAGTGGGAGAACCACCTCGAGGAGGTCGGCTGGTGGCGCTTCTCGTCGGTGCCGACGCTCGGCGGGGTCAGCGGTGACCAGGTGCTCGTCGGGGAGGAGGAGTCCGGCGACCTCGTCGTCAAGGGGTTCCTCGGTTGGGAGGACGCCCGGGTCGCCGACGCCGCCGACGACCTCGCCGAGATCGTGGCCGCGCTCGACGACGATGCGCTGGACACCTTCCTCGAGGCGTACGCGCACACCCGCTCGGAGCGGCCCGACGCCCACCTGGTGGACCGGGCCCGGCTCGCCCACGAGATGTCGCTCGTACGCTCGATGATGGCGGCGGTGGCCGCGGGTGACCTCGACGGCGCCGAGGACCACGCGTCGAGCCTGCGCCGCCTCGACGAGCAGCGGAGCGCCGAGGCCGCCGCCGCCCCCGACGACGCAGGAGCCAAGGCTCTTGCGCATGACGACACCCCTCACGACGCGGGAGCCACGGCACTTGCGGATGAGGGCGAGCGCCAGTCTGGCGAGGACGAGCACGACGACGAGCCTGACCAGGACGAGGTCGACACGGACCAGCCGGGCCAGGACGAGCCGGTCGACGACGAGCCGGACCACGAGGACGACGAGCAGCCACCGAAGGGCTGACCGTCACGGGCGCAGGAGCGCCTCGATCCCCTGCTCGTCGGCCAGCACGGGCCGCACGGTCTCGCCGGTCGCCCCGTAGTAGAAGGCGGCCCGCACCTGCTCCACCGGCAGGCCGGTCCAGCGCGCGTAGGCCACCCGATAGACGCTGAGCTGCAACGCAGCAGCCTCGGCCGCGGCGCCGCTCGGGGGTCGCCCGGTCTTCCAGTCGACGATCGTCACTCCCCCGTCGTCGTCGGCGAAGACGGCATCCACCCGGCCCCGGACCGCGCGCCCAGCAACGACCACCTCGAGGCTCAGCTCGACCTCGACGGGGGTGCGCGCCGCCCACTCGCTCGCCAGGAATCGCGACTGCAGCTCGGGCAGGTCGGGGTCGTCCACGGCAGCGTCGGCCCGACCGGGCAGGTCGAGCACGTCGACCATCGCCGCAGCCCCGTAGTGCTGCTCGACCCACGCGTGGAAGGTGGTGCCCCGCCGCAGGGCGCGCGAGGGCGGCTGCGGCATAGGACGCCGCAGCTGGGAGGCGAACTCGTGCTCGTCGCGGGCCAGCGCCACAAGCGACGAGGCGGAGAGGTGCGCCGGCAGGGCGACGCTCGCTGCCCGGGGCCGTGCGGCCGCCTCGCGCTCCGCGAGCAGGAGCTCGGTCGTGCCGTCGAGGGGGTGGCTACGGTCGAGAGCTCGGCCGTCGGGCCGCTGCTCCACAACGTGCCTGGCCCGCTCGAGCGCTGGTCGCGCGTCCGACTCGAGGGATGTCGGCCACGCCACCGACCTCGCCCGATCGAGGAGGGGGTTGACCGCGTCTTCGTCTGGCATCGGCGCCTCGGCGCGCAGGTGCACGCCGGGCAGCGCGGTGACCTCCTCGAAGAACCGCGACGGCAGGCGCGGCGTCTTGCCGGTTGCCGACCACACGGACGAGGTGACGAGCAGGTGCTGCCGGGCACGGGTGAAGGCGACGTAGGCCAGGCGGCGCTCCTCGCGCAGGCTCTGGCGTCCCAGGGCCTCCTTGTAGGCGGTCATCGTCTCGGTCAGGAGGGGCTTGTCGGTGACAGCCGGATCGAGGTCCCCCACGGTGAAGGGGGGCAGGTCGCCGGCGTCGGCCCGCAGTGGGAAGGGGAAGGTGGAGGTGGAGCCCATCCAGCCG
>JBHWMJ010000146.1:0-9015 GCA_043423105.1 Marihabitans sp. | reverse complement strand
CTGTCCGCCGGAGCCGCCGGGTCGAGTTGCCGCTCGAGCCAGACCTCGTGCAGCGCAGAGTCCGACGGAATCACGCGAGTCGTCACCTGAATGCCAGTGACGATCTTCTGCGCCGAACCCCACCCGGTGTCAATGGCCAGTTCTAAGTCCCCGGTTGTGGCCAGGTGGAAGTCCCCACCCTCTGCAGTGCTGATCAGGGGGTGGGCAGCTCACCTCCTCGGCGTTGTCGGGCTTGGCGCATGCGGTAGGACTGGCCGTTGGTGACGACGGTGGTGGCGTGGTGCAGCAGCCGGTCGAGCATCGAGACCGCGGTGGTGTGCTCGGGCAGGAACCGTCCCCAGTCCTCGAAGGAGTGGTGTGAGGCGACGCCGAGGGAGCGGCGTTCGTAGGCGGCGGCGACGAACCGGAAGAGCAGCTGGGCGCCGGTGTCGTCCAGCGGGGCGAAGCCGATCTCATCGACCAGGACGACATCGTTGCGCAGCAGGGCCTCGATGGTCTTGCCGACGGTGTTGTCGGCAAGGCCGCGGTAGAGCGTCTCGACGAGGTCGGCCGCGGTCACGTACCGGACCCGGTGCCCGGCCAGGACGGCCGCGTGACCAAGTGCGATTAGCGTGTGCGACTTGCCCGTCCCTGCGGGGCCGATCAGGGCCACGTTCTCCCTGGCCCTGACCCACTCCAGGGACGTCAGGTACGCCCACGTCGGCGCCGGGATCGAGGACGCGGCCAGGTCGAACTCCTCGATCGTCTTGAGCACCGGGAAGGCCGCGGCCTTGATGCGTGCTCGTTCGTTGGAGGCGTCCCGGGCGGCGATCTCAGCCACGACCAGGGCCCGCAGCACCTCCTCCGGTGTCCAGCGTTGGGTCTTGGCCGTGATGAGCAGCTCGGGGGCGAGCTGACGCATCGCGGCCAGCTTCAACCGGCGCAGCCCCGCGGTCAGGTCCGCGTCCAACGGTGGTGCGGTGGTGCTCACGAGGACACCGCCTTGGTGGCCGGGGCGTACTCGGCCAGCGACCGCCCCGTACTGGTCGGCAGGTCGATGACTAGCGCGTCCCCGGCCGGGCGCGGGGTCGGGACGCCGGTGCCGGCGGCCAGGATCGAGCGGACGTCGGCCGCGCGCCACCGCCCGAACGCGGTCGCCCGTTCCAGCGCCGCGACCATCGCGACCTGCCCGTGGGCGGCGGCCAGGGTGTTCAGCTCGGCCAGCTCGGGACCCAGGCGGGTGTGCCCGGCCCCGGCGGCACCGGCGATGAACGCCTCGGCGGCCGGGCCGAGCGAGCAGAAGTCCTTCTCGGCCGTCGACCGGGGCCGGATCGCCCGCACCGGGACCGACGGGCGGGCACTCCCGTAGTGCTCGTCCAGCACCGAGGCCTCACCCGGCGCGACCAGCGGGTGCTCGGCGTGGACCTCCCCGGTGCCGGTGTCCAGGACAAGCACGCGGGTGCCGTCGACGACCACGCCCACCGTGGTGCCGATGAGCCGGTTGGGCACCGAGTACCGGGCCGAGGCTAGGCGGATCGTGGACAGCTTGTCGACCTTCCGGGTGACCGGCGCCGGGCCGATGACCGGGCGCAGCGAGGGCAGCTCGGTGAGCAGGTCGACCTCGATTGCCAACCGCTGGTCCGGGACCGCGCAGGTCTCTGAGTGGACCGCGGCGTTGACCTCCGCGCACCAGTCGGCCGCGCGCTGGTTGGCAGCACGCAGGTCGGCCAGGACCGCCGCGGCGCCGACGGCCAGGTCCCCGGTGCCGGCGTGCTCGAGGATGAGTGGCAGGGCCAGGTCGTCCTTGCCGTAGCGGACCAGGGCCTCCACGATGCCCTTGGACTCCGGGTCGGCGGCCTCGCAGAAGTCCGGCCGGAACCGGTAGTGCGTGGCGAAGCGGACATAGTCGGGTGTGGGCACGACCCGGTTGGCGACCACGCCGCCCTTGAGGCAGCCCATCCGGTCGGCGAGGACGACCTTGGGTGTGCCGCCGAGGACCTCGAAGCACTCGGCCAGCATGCTCATCGTCGTCGTCGCCTTCTCATCGGCGGCGAGGCGGACGAACCGGAAGCGGGACCAGGCCAGCACGGCGGCGAAGACGTGCACGCCGGCGATCACGCCCCAGTCGATGACCAGGTGCTCACCCGGGGACCAGGTCGCCGGCCGGTGGGTCCGGCCGTGCTGGGCCCGCCAGGCCTTCTTCTCATCAGCGACGAGGCGGCGGAAGTTGCGTGGTGAGCCGGTGTACCCGGCAGCGCGGGCCCTGGGCAGCAGCCGCTTGGCGCTGATCCGGCCCTTGGATGTACTTACCCCGTCGGCGACGAGGTCGCGCACGGACTCGTAGTTCGCTGGCCGAGGCACCTTGACCGGGCGGTCCTGACCAGCGGCATGACGTAGCACGACCCGCTTGACGGTCTTGTGCGTGGTGCCGCAGATATCGGCGGCGCCACGGTAGGTGCCCACGGTCTCGTAGGCGGTGATGATGTCCAACTCTTCCCTCATGTTCTTCAATGGAGCTCCCTGGGCGGTGCGGTGACTGGCTTCGACACCGCCACCGTTCACCGTCCAGGGGCTCAGGTCATGGACGACACGAGCAGAGGGTGGGGACTTCTACTTGGCCACCAGCGGGGACCTCACGTGGCCACCAGCGGGGACTTTGCCACGGCCATGGACACCGCGGATACTGTGCGCGGGATCAACCCGCGTACCCGCCAAGTTCACCTCGACTCCGGCAGCACCAGAACCTTCGACGCGCTGATCATCACCACCGGCAGCCGACCACGCCAGCTCGACGAGACGATCATCGGACGCGACCAAGCCATCCGCGAGGGGAGGCTCAGAACCCTGCACTCTCTCGCCGATGCCGTCCACGTCCGAGATTCACTCGTCGCCACCAGCGACCCGGCGCGAGTGCTCATGCTCGGCGGCGGGTTGGTCGCCGCAGAGTCCGCGTCTCTGCTCGCCGACGCCGGGCATCACGTCTCCCTCATCGCCCGCGCACCGGCACCTGGAGCCAGTGCCATCGGTGAGCACGTCGCGAGTCGACTCCTCGAACTCCAGCGACTCCACCTCACCACCTACACCGGCCGCACC
The DNA here is from genome assembly GCA_043423105.1 of Marihabitans sp. Classification (GTDB taxonomy): domain Bacteria; phylum Actinomycetota; class Actinomycetes; order Actinomycetales; family Dermatophilaceae; genus Marihabitans. The sequence goes on along the minus strand of JBHWMJ010000146.1, from coordinate 5,943 downwards.
GTCAGCGCAATCCGCACGCACTCCGATGGCATCACCATCGTCCTGGATGACGACACCCGCGTCGACGGCGATCTCGCCATCGTGGCGCACGGGACCATCCCGGCCGCGCCCGCCCCCTGGAACGGCCACCACGGCATCCCCGTCGACAGCCACCTCCGCGCGCTGCACGCCCCGGAGCAGCGCATCTATGCCGCTGGCGGGGTCGCATTGCATCACTATCCCGGCACCAGTTCCTACCGCATCGACCACTGGGACGACTCCGTTGCCCAAGGAACCCACGCCGCGACCACCCTCCTCCACGACCTCGGGCTGAAAACCGATCCCGGCACCTACCTGCCGTCCACGACCTTCTCCGCACGCGTCCACGGCCACACCATCACCGGCGCAGGCCACCCCGCTCTAGGCGCCAACACCAGCATCGTCTCCACCGATCCGCTCCTTGTCAGCCACAGCATCGGTGACACCCCGGTCGCATTCACCGGAATCGACGCCGGACGCCTCATCCACGACCACCTACCCCGCCTGCATGCACGGTAGCGATCAGAGGAGCAGGAGCGGATGCTGGTGCCAGGGACGCCTTGAGAGCAGTCGCCTGCCGAAATGGAGTATGCGGCGATAGGCGAGCCCTTGACCCGGTCCACCATCCCGTCGACGGACTCCTGCCTCACCGTCGATGGGGACAACCGCGCACCGCTGGGTTCGGCTGCATCGACGAAGCACCTTGCCCGCCCCGCGAGAACAGTCGATTTCGAGCGTTGGCACGAACTCATACACGCATGCTTGGGTTTCTGGTACCAAGTCATACAGAACTGCTCGACTATCGAGGTTGCTCTCATGTATCACTACACGTCCGGTCCCGGACCCGAACGAGCCGACGCGGAGGTTCTCCTCGACGGTCAGCTCCTCGTCGAGGTTGTCCTGCTGGGGACAGCTGCCGAGGCGGGCGCGGATCGCCGGGCCGTCGGTATCGGGGTCGAGGCCGAAGATGCTCAGCTCGCCACCCGTGCGCGGCGAGGTCGCGGCGACCATCTTCATCGTCGAGGACTTGCCGGCGCCGTTCGGCCCGAGGAAGCCGAAGGACTCCCCCTTCGCCACGTCGACGTCGATGCCGCGGACCGCGACGAAGTCGCCGAAGGCCTTCGTCAGCCCGCGGGCACGGAGGAGGACCTCGGGGTCGGTGGGCGTCGTCACGAGGGGTGACGCTATCCCGCGCGGCCGTAGCGCAGGAAGACGAACTCCTCGGCCTCGTAAGCGGCGGTCAGGCTCACCTCGCCGACCGTGGGGATCGTCGTCCCGGCGGTGACGCGGCTGGCCTGCCCGCCGCCGGCGATCATCGGCGAGATCGCCAGGCAGAGCTCGTCGACGAGGTCGGCGGCGTAGAGGGCCGCGAGGACCTGCGGACCCCCTTCGCTGAGGATGCGGGGCAGCCCGAGCTCGGCAAGGTGGTCGACGACGACGCCGAGGTCGACGTCGGTCTCGCCCGCGACGAGCACGTCGGCGACCTCCTGGGCAGCGGCGACCCGGTCGGCCGGAGCGAGGCCCGTCGTCACGACGACCGGCCGCTCCGGGGCGTCGGTGAAGGCGCTCGATGTGAGGTCGAGGTCGATGCGTCGGCTGACGACGGCGAGCCGCGGGTGGGCCAGCGGCCGCTCGCCCCGATGGTCACGGTCCTTCGCCCGGGTGCGCACGGGCCCGTAACCCTCGGCCCGAACCGTGGCAGCACCGACGAGCAGGACGTCGCTCAGCGAGCGCAGCAGGATGAGCAGGTCCTGGTCGACCGGCCCGGTGAGTGCGCCGACGCGCCCCTCGAGGACGGCGGCCCCGTCGACGCTGGCGACCATGTTCGCCCGGACGAAGGGGGTGTCCCCGCCGGGATAGGCGTACTCCTCCCCTGCCTCGACAGCAGGCGAAGGGGTGGGCAGGAGCCGGCGCAGGGTGGGCATGGGCCTCTTCGTATCAGGCGTCGTGGCCGGGGTCGAGGTCGACGACGTCGGCGAAGGTCAGCGTCTCCCCTTCCACGAGGTCGACGACGACCGGGGCGAGCAGGTGCCCGGTGTGGTCACCAAGGTCGTGCCGAGCGAGGACCTCGCCGACGACCCGGCGCGGGCAGCCGTCGAGCAGCGGCACGCCGCCAGGACCGGACGTCCAGGCGACCCGGCTCAGCTTGTCGACCTCGTCGCCAGTCTCGCTGCCGAAGAGCTCGGCGAGGTCGCGCCGGGCGTCCGGGACAAGGTGCACGGCGAGGTGGGTCGCCGCGAGCGCGACACCGTGGGTGTGGTTGGCCTGCGAGATGCACACGAGCAGGCGCGGCGGGTCGATGCTGCTCTGGGTTGCGAAGCCGACGAGGCAGCCCGAGGTCTCCTCCTTCGCCGCGGCGGTCACGACGTACACCGGGTAGTCGAGTCCCTCGACGAAGGGGGTGAAGTCCTCCTCGCCGAGGTGCTCGGGTGCATCAGGCCTGGTCACAGGTGGCAGGATCGCACGTCGTGGGAAAGATGTGGGAGGGCCAGCGCGAGCTGCGCTGGTCGATGGAACGGATCGCTGACGACGCCCTCGACCGGGCCGGGGTCGAGCTCGACCCGCGGGGTTTCCTCGTGGGTCTGCCCGAGACAGACCCGACCCTCCCGGTGCTCGTCGAGCCGCCGCGGGCGTCCTTCGCCGTGGAGGACCTCGGCGACCTGCTCGGCGACGCCGACCGGCTCTACGCCCGGCAGCTGAAGAAGCAGGACCTCGACGACGACGCGAGCGAGGAGCACCGTGAGCACCACCGGGCGGCGCTCCTCGAGGGCTGCCGCCGTCAGGTCGTCGCGGACGCGCTGCACCACGCCGCGAAGTTCGACGACCGCGCCGTCGTCGTCGGTATGAGCTGCGTCGTCGGGGACTACCGCGTCTTCCCCGTGCTCGCCGTCACCGAGGACAGCTGGGACGAGCTGCCGAGCCTGACGTCGAGCAACGTCGACGGGCACCCTGTCGACACCTCCTTCCAGGAGGCCGTCGTCCACGACGTCCTGCGGGCCGCCTCCCGCGAGCTCGACCGGTCCGAGCCGACGACGCTCATGGGCGTCGACGCCGGCGCGATCCTCCGCTCCGCGGCGGACACCTTCATCAACGGGGTCGTCTCGCGGACCGGGCAGGACTTCGCGCAGGGCTGCCGCGACGCCTTCGACGCCGTCTCCGCCCAGACCTACGAGGGCCGGGCAGGGCTCGGCTCGATCGTCCTGGCACGACGCGGTCACCCCGCAGTGCAGGAGGAGATCTCCTTCGACCACCCCGTGCCGATCACCGTGCCCCGGTCCTTCCGCAAGGTCCTTGAGATGGCCGGCCGGGGGCTCGCGCTGCTCTGCGACGGTCGCGAGGTCTACGGGCTCGGTCAGGTCGACGACGACGCCTACCGCCGCTCCGACGAGGACGTCTTCGTCGCCCGGATCGTCGGCAACGGCTCGTGGGAGTTGTGGCACGCCGGCACGCCCTTCTTGCGGATGGACAACGGGCAGCCGGGCATGCCGCGCGACCTCATGGACCCGGACACCTTCAGCGACACCCTCAAGCGCGTCTTCCCCAAGGCATCCGCCGAGGACGCGCAGGCGCTGTGGGGCATGGCCGAGGCGTGCACCCGGCAGATGCACGGGACGATGCTCGTCGTCCACCCCGACGCCGAGGCCGAGGGCGAGCGACTGCTCCCCCAGGCGCACACGATCAGCCCGACCCGCCTCGGGCCGCGAGCCTTCACGACGCTGACGAACATCGATGGCGCTGTGCTCGTCTCCCCTGACGGGCTGACGCACGCGGTCGGCGTCATCCTCGACGGCGAGGCGACCGGCACCGGCGACTCCTCGCGCGGCGCCCGGTACAACTCGGCGATCCGCTACCTCGCCGGCAACGGCAAGGGCTCGATGGTCATCATCGTCAGCGAGGACGGCAAGATCGACCTGCTGCCGAAGCTCATGCGCCGGGTCCGGCGCAGCACCGTGCGGCGCGCCGTCGACCGGCTCGTGGCCTCGGCGGAGGAGGGCGACTCCTATGAGAAGTTCGCCCGGCTCGACCGCACCTGCGTGCAGCTGGAGTTCTACCTCAACCAGGAGCAGTGCGACCTCGTCAACGACGCGCGGGAGTCGGTCGAGCAGCGCCGCTGGGAGGAGGAGCGGGTCCGGCTCCAGGTCGTGCCCGTCCAGCCGCACCCGGCGATGGACGACAGCTACTTCATCGAGCCGGTGGCCTGACCCCGGGTGCGTCGTCACCCCTTCGTCGTTACTGTCGGGTAATGACCCACTCGCGCCCGTCTGCGACCCCCTGCTCCCCCAACCCCCGGCACACCCCCGCCCTGCGCGACCGACGCGTCCTCATCCCCGGGGCCGCCCGCGGCATCGGCGCGGGGCTCGCCGACCTGCTCACCGCGCACGGCGCCCGGGTCGCCCTCGCCGGCCTCGAGCCCGAGGCCCTCGCCGGGGTCGCCGACCGCAACCACGCCCCGTGGCGGGAGTGCGACGTGTCCGACCCGGCCGCGGTGGACGCGGCGGTCGCCGACCTCGTCGGGGAGCTCGGTGGGCTCGACGTCGTCGTCGCCAACGCGGGGATCGCCAAGCAGCTGCCGATCCTGGGCGGACAGCCCGGCGTCATGGAGGCCCACCTCGCGGTGAACACCCTCGGCGTCTTCTACACGCTGAGGGCCGCAGGGCCGCACATCAGCCACCCCCGCGGCTACGCCCTGGCCACCGCGTCGCTCGCCGCGGCCGTGCAGCTGCCCCTGCTCGGCGCGTACTCGGCGAGCAAGGCCGCGGTCGAGGCGATCGGCAACACCTTGCGTCAAGAGGTCAAGCCGTCCGGGGCGAAGGTCGGGGTCGCCTACTACTCCGAGCTCGACACCGACATGACGAGCCGCGGCTTCTCCACCGAGGCCGGCACGCGGCTGACCGGCGGCGGCACGGTGAGCGGCGTCGCCCCGATGTCCGCCGCGATGAAGGCCCTCGAGCGGGGTATCGCCCGTCGCAGCCGACGGATCGCCGCGCCCTTCTGGGTGCCGCCCGTCGTCTCGGCCCGCGCGCTCGCCCAGAGGGTCATCGAGCTCAAGCAGCTCCCGCACCTCGTCGAGTCGCTGGAGATCGCCCGGCGCGAGGTCGTCGACTACACCACTCCGCAACCGAGCGACGGCGCCCGACACCTGGAGCAGCCGTGAGCGCCCGGATCGGCCCCGGGTCGGTCCGTGAGCTCGGCCCGCTGCGGTGGGGCTTCGCGCAGGCCGCGGGCCGGGTCACCGGCACGCAGGCACCGGCGATCTTCACGACGCTGGGCCGGACGAAGGGGCTCTTCACCGGCTGGCTGCACTTCGCGGGACGACTCATGCCCTTCGGCTCGCTCGCCCGGCGCGAGTCGGAGATGGTCATCCTCGCGGTCGCCCACGCGCGCGGGTGCGAGTACGAGCGGGAGCACCACCGCATGCTCGGTCGCCGGGCCGGCCTGACGAGCGCCGAGATCGAGGCGCTGCTCGGTGGCCCGGCGGTCGACACCTTCTCGTCGCGGGAGCGGGCGCTGCTCGACGCGGCGATTACCCTCGTCGCGACGAGGGACCTCGACGACGACCAGTGGGCTGCCCTGCGGGCCGTGACGAGCGAGCGCGAGGCGATCGAGCTGCTCCTGCTCGTCGGGCACTACGACATGCTCGCGACGACGCTCCTGACACTGCGGGTCGAGCCCGACCGCAAGCGCTGAACCGGTCTCGAGGCTCCTTCGTCGCACCACGACCACCATGATGGTCGAGGTGCGAGCCTGCGAGCCGCGAGACCTACTACGGGATCGAGTCGGTGTCGCTGCGCGGGACCTCCATCCGCACGTCCTCGCCGAGCCGCCGCCCCTCCGGCACGTCCATGGCGTCGCAGAGCGCGTGCCACACCTCGCGCGGCGGTATCCCCGCTTCGAGCGCGTCCTCGGCGGTGCGGTCGCCGAGGG
>JBHWMJ010000143.1:0-3155 GCA_043423105.1 Marihabitans sp. | reverse complement strand
CGTGTGACCGTCCGCGCGGTCGCCCACGGCCTCACCCCCCTTCGAGGCTCCTCCGGCGCACCTCAGGGTGCCGGCGGGGTGGCGATGGGAGTGGTGCCGCTGGGCACCGCGAACCTCTTCGCCCACAACATCGACGTCCCGACCCGGGTCGAGGCGGCGGTCGCGCTCGCCCTCGACGGGCAGCCGCGCCCCGCCGACCTCGGGCTCGCCCGGCTCGACGACGAGACCGATCACCCCTTCCTCGTCCTCGCCGGGATCGGTCATGACGCGGCGACCGTCGCGGCCACCCGCGACGAGCTGAAGCACCGCATCGGCTGGCCCGCGTACGTCCTGCCCGCCGCCCGGCACGCCCTCTACCGACCGGTGCCCGTGGAGCTCACCCTCGACGACGCGCCCCCGCGGACCGTGCGCGCGTGGAGCATCCTCGCGGCGAACTGCGGCCGCGTCCGGGCAGGCGTGCGGATCGCCGCGGGCGCCGAGGTCGACGACGGCCTGCTCGACGTCATGGAGGTGACGGTCAGCCGGCCGGACCAGTGGCTGCCCATCGCGGCGAAGGGGGTCTTCGGCTGGCGCGGCGACGTCCCGGCCCTGCGCACCAGCCCGGCCCGCTCGGTCGAGGTGGTCACCCCCCGCCCGCTCCACGTCCAGCTCGACGGCGACATCCTCGGTCAGGTGACCCGCCTGCGGGCCCGCGTCGTCCGCCGGGCGATCCAGGTCGTCCGCTGATGTAGCACATGAGGTGCTACATTTGGCCGTGGTTCAGATCGGCATCCGCGAGCTCCGGCAGCACGCGAGCAAGCACGTCGCCGCGGCCGCGGCCGGCGAGGAGATCATCGTCACCGACCGGGGCAAGCCCGTCGCGCGGCTCGTCCCGCTCTCGCCGATGGAGCGCCAGATCCAGTACCTCGTCGACAGGTACGGGGCCACCCCACCCTCGAGCCCGCACGGCAGCTGGGCGGACCTCCCGCTCGCCGAAGGGCCGTCCCTGAGCGATGAGATCATCAGCGACCGTGAGGACCGCGAGGTCTTCGGGCTGTGATCTACCTCGACACCTCGGCAGCGGCCAAGGTCGTGCTGCGCGAGCGCGAGTCGCTCGCGCTTCGAGGATGGCTGGACGGGCAGGCGGGCCCTGGGGTCAGCAGCGTCATCACGAAGATCGAGCTGACCCGCGCCGCGGCCCGACGGGGCGATTCGCTCGTCAGTGACGCGGAGCAGGCGCTCGGTCGCCTCGCCCTCCTCGACGTCAGTGGCGATATCGTCGAGCGCGCCTGCGTCGTCGGCGGACCGCACCTGCGTTCGCTCGACGCCATCCACCTCGCGACCGCCCTGAGGCTGGCCGAGGACCTCACCGCCTTCGTCACCTACGACCGGCAGCTCGGGCGCGCGGCGCTCGACGCCGGGCTTCCCGTGGTCTCGCCGGGGTGCGAGCTCTGATGGGGCAGCGGATGTTCGTCGCGGTGCGACCGCCCGAGGGCGCGGTCGAGGACCTCGAGCACTTCCTCGAGCCCCGGCAGGACGCCGCGGACTTCCCCTTCGTCCGGTCCTCGCAGTGGCACCTCACCCTCTCCTTCATGGCGTCGGTGAGCGACCACGCCCTCGGCCCGCTCGAGGAGCGGCTCGCCGAGGCGGCCGTCCGGCACGCCCCCTTCGCCGCCTCGATCGGCGGAGCAGGAGTCTTCCCCGACCCGCTCCGGGCGAAGGTCCTCTGGCTCGGCCTGGCCGACGGCGCACCGGAGCTCGCGGCGCTCGCTGGTCACGTCCGCACCGCCTGCGAGGTGAGCGGCGCGTCGGTCGACGGACAGCCCTTCGTCCCGCACCTCACCGTGGCGCGGCTGCGCCGACCGCTCCAGGCGACCCGGTGGCTGCAGGTGCTCGACACCTACCGCGGCCCCACATGGAGGGTCGAGAGCATCGACCTCGTCGCGAGCCACCTGCGCGACGGGCGGCACCCTCGCCACGAGGTGATCGGCACCTACCCGCTCTCGGGGGCATAGCGTCGACCCATGACTGAGCTCACCGACGCGCTGGTCGCCGAGATCCACCACCTCCAGGAGGGCTGGACCCGCCGCCACGAGGAGGAGCGCCTCGCCGAGATCCTCACGAGCGTCACCGGCCTCGAGCTCACCGAGCTGAAGAACGCGATCAACCGCCGCGACGACCACCACGACCTCGAGGAGCTCGTCTTCGGCGACATCGACGACGACGGTCTGCGCGAGCGGATCCTCACCCACATCGCGACTGCCGCACGCGATCTCGGACGCGTCGGGGTCAAGGTGCTCTGCGACATCGACGACACCGTCTTCCCGATGATCCACGAGCAGAGGTACCCGCGCGGCCACACCCCGGTGCCGGGCTCCCTCGCCTTCCTCCAGGCCCTCGACGACGGCCCGGTCGACAACCCGCTCTCACGCGGCGACCTCACCTTCGTCACCGCCCGCCCCGAGGTCGCCTTCGGCCTCGTCGAGCGCTCCAGCAAGGACGCCCTGCGCAAGGCCGGTATCGCCTCGTCGTCGATCCTCGCCGGCGGGCTGGCGCACCTGCACACCAAGGACGCGATGGCCGACGGCAAGCTCGCGAACATCTCGCACTACCGCCTGCTCTTCCCCGAGTACGGCGTCGTCTTTGTCGGCGACTCCGGGCAGGGTGACGTCCTCGTCGGGCAGCGGGTCCGCGAGGAGCACCCCGAGGCGTGCCCGGCAGTCTTCATCCACGACGTCGTCGCTACGCCCCTCGAGGAGCGGACCCGCCTCGCCGGGCTCGGCATCCACATCGTCGACACCTACGTCGGCGCCGTCACCACAGCCCACGGGCTCGGCATCGTCTCGGGCGAAGGGGTGACACGAGTCGTCGACGAGACGATCGCCGCGCTCGACGAGGTCGCCTGGGAGAGCCCGCAGCAGGAGGCGGCGACCCGGGAGATCGTCCTGCGCGACGTCGAGGCGGCTGGTCGGTGATGGTCGAGGTGCGACGAGGTCTGCGAGGAGCCTCGAGACCCGGGTGACATCGGTGGTCTTGAGGCTCGTTCCTCGTACTCGACCAGCGATAGCGTGTCCGCCGTGACGACTTCTAGCGCCCCCATCCATGTCGGTGAGCACGTCGCCGACGCCCTCGCCGCCGGTCGGCCCGTCCTCGCGATGGAGTCGACGATCTTCACG
>JBHWMJ010000138.1:0-12937 GCA_043423105.1 Marihabitans sp. | reverse complement strand
ATCTCTGGCGCACGTGGTGCCGACCTCGCTGCAGCAACGCGGTGTGCTCCTGCTCGCCGTGCTCGCCTCAGGCATCGGCCTCGCCCTCCTCGTCCGAAGGATGCGCTGGGCGGCACCGGTGGCCGCCGCAGCGGGGATCTGGAACCCCTTCGTCGTGGAGCGGCTGCTCCTGGGTCAGGCTCCCACCATGCTCGCCTACACGGCGATCCCTTGGCTGGTCCTCGCTGCCGCTTCGCACGGGCGTCTTCTCCGACGGGTGGTCCTGGTCGCCCTCGTCGCCGTGCCGGCTGCTGTGACGCCGTGGGGTTCGTTGGCGACCATCCTGACGCTGGTTGTCGTGCTGCTCCACGCACGGCGTGGGTGGCGTGACACGTGGATCCTCTGCGTCCCTGCACTGCTGACCCTGCCGTGGCTCATCGCGGCACTGACGAGCGGGGTGGACGGCGCAGACCAGGACGGTGCTGCGGCCTTCGCACCGCGGCCTGACAGTCCTGGCGGGGTCATCCTGTCGGTGATGACGCACGGGGGGGTGTGGGCGCAAGGCGCCCATCTCGCCTCACGCCAGGAGGGTTGGGCTCTCCTGGCATCGGCAGCCCTCATCGGACTGGCGTGCTACGGGGCCGCGTGGCTGTGGCGTAGCAGGCGAAGCAACGCCTCCCTGATCGTCGGCGGCTGGCTGATCCCCATCGCCACGGTGCTGCTCCTGGCGACGCCCTGGGCCATCGAGGCGTCGACGGAGCTGCAGGGCGTGCCCGGCTTCGGTCTGATCCGGGATGTCCACCGGCTGCTCGCCTGGAGCGTCGCCGCCCTCGCGATCCTGGTGGCGACCGGGGTGTCTGGCCTGCTCCAGCGCGTGAGGCGGGTCTGGTCAGTCGACGTCGTGGGACCGGCGCTCATGCTCGTGGCCGTCAGCCTCAGCGTGCTGACCGTCCCCGATGCGGGAGGGCGGCTGCGCGAGCTCTACCGGCCTACGGAGTTCCCCCAGGAGTGGTCGACCGCTGTCCAGGCGCTGCCCGACGATCGCCCGGTCTTGGTGCTGCCCTGGCAGACCATCAGGGCGCCCTCGTGGAACGACGGCCGTCCGTTCGTCGACCCGCTGCCCCTGGCTGCGCGATCCGGGACGGTGCGCTCCACCACCCTGTCCGTGGACCGGGGGGGTGCGGTACTTCTTGTCGACGACGGCGAGCCAGCGGAGGCAGGCCGCTGGCGTGCCGGCCAGATGGACAGCGGCAGCCTCGAGGCGCACGGGATCCAGTCGGTGTTCGTCTGGAAGGACACACCCGGGCACCGACCGGAGTCGGTTCCGGGGTTCACCCTGGTCCACGACGGGCCGTACTTCGCCGTCTGGCGCAGGCAGGCCTGAGCGAGGCCGCCCTTGCCGCTGGCCCTTGCAGGTGTGAGGCGGTGCTCACACGGGCAACTCGCCCGTGAGCGATTGGGGCCCGGACGCACGTTCATGCTCTAGTCTTTACTCTCGAGTAGAGAGAGGACTTCAATGTCGACTGCTAGCGTCGGGCGCAACCGCGTCCTTGGACCTGTCATCAGCTTCGTGATCGGGGCACTGGCCGCATTCCTGCTGGTGTGGGCGCTGCTCATGGCTGTGTCGCCGGACAACACCGCAGGCATCGAGACCAGCACCAACGAGGTCGTCAACTACGGGTCCTGACGGGGCGGTCTCCCGCCCTCTCCGCTCGCAACTCCTCGCAGCATCGCGTCCCACTGGGCGACGGTGCCGTCCCACGTGAAGGTCGCGGCATACGCGCGCGCTTGCTCACCCAGGCGGGTCCGCGTGGCAGCATCCGTCAGGATGGTGTCCACGGCGCTCACCATGCCGTCGAAGTCGGCGACGAGGAGCCCGGTCCGGCCGTCCTGGATGGAGTCCTCCAGGCCACCGGTGCCGTGATACGCGACCGTCGGGACCCCGTGCGTCGCCGCGTCGACCACGGTGAGGCCCCATCCCTCCTTGATGCTGGGAGCCAGGGCGACCCAGGCTTGTGCCAGCTCGGCGTGCTTGTCGTCCTCGGACAGGAACCCCAGGAGATCGACGATGTCATCCTGCCCGGCTTCTCGCGCATGCTCAGCGAGCTGGTCGTGCCACCAGCCCTCACCGATGATGCGAAGACGCAGACCCGGGTGGGCCTGCCGCAGCCGGGCAACGATGTCGATCGCATGCTCCACCCGCTTGTGGGGGACCAGGCGGCCAAGGACGACCATCGTCGGCGCAGCAGCTCGGGGGACGTCCAGCGCCCGTGGGGTGTCCGTCCCGTTGTGGATGACGTCGATCCGACCGGGGTCCACACCGAGGGCGACCAGCTCGTCCCGGGTCGGCCCCGACACCGCGACGTACGGGGCGCGTCGGTACACCTTGGGTGCGACTCTCGACTCGACTGCCCAGCCCAGACGGGCGACGAGCGGACCGAAGACGACTGGCCACTGCTCGCGGTGCACGTGGTGAACCAGCACGACGACGGGAGCTTTCGTGGCCAAGGGTGCCCAGAACGGGACGCCGTTCTGGGTGTCCACCACGATGTCGAAGGGGCCGTCGCGCCGTTCTGCTGCGCGCATCGCACGCAGCGCCGCCGGGTACACCGAAAAGCGGCCGCCCGACCGATGAACCCGGTACCCTCTGCGGTGCTCGACGGTGGGGGCACCGGGGTGAGCGGCGCAGAAGAGCGTCACATCGTGCCCGAGGCCTCCCAGTCCTTCGCAGGTGCGCTCAGCGTAGTGTTCTGCACCGCCGCCCTCCGGGTGGGTCGAGTCCCGCCAGCTGAGGAAGGCGATCCGCATGGGTGAGGCCTCCAGGGAGCAGGAAGAGAGCAGGATGTTGCGAGATTCGGCCGATGCTACCCACAGGTATGGCCTGGGATACCAATCGGGCAGCTTGCGTCGGAGCATCGAGCTCTTCCGCGCGTTCCGCGTCGAGCAGAGCGATCCTGACCGGTTCTACGGGCTGCTGGCGGCGGATTCCGTCTCGGAGCTCAGTCGGTGGCGCTCCCTGGAGGGCGCGCTGCTCGTGGACGTCGGCGGGGGGCCGGGATACTTCTCGGACGCTTTCTCGTCGGCGGGCGCACGCTATGTCGGCATCGAGCCTGACGCCGGCGAGCTCACCGCCAGGGGAGTGGGTGGACGCAACAACCTCCGAGGATCTGGCACCGCGATCCCCCTCGAGTCCTCCTCGGTCGACATCGCCTTCTCGAGCAACGTGCTCGAGCACGTGAGCTCCCCGGAGGCGATGCTGGACGAGATGATCCGCGTCACCCGAGAGTCCGGCTTGGTCTACCTGTCCTGGACGCCCTGGCTCTCGCCGTGGGGAGGCCACGAGACATCACCGTGGCACTACCTCGGCGGTCGGTCAGCAGCAGACCGCTACGCGGATCGTCACGGTCATCGTCCGAAGAACGACTTCGGCCGAACCCTCTTCGCCTGCTCGGTCTCTCGGATCCTTCGAGCCGTCGCCGACCGGGAGGGCGCTGGCATGGTCCGGGTGGTGGATGTGCTGCCCCGGTACCACCCGTGGTGGGCTCGCTGGATCATGCGTGTCCCCGGCGCCCGTGAGGTGCTGTCGTGGAACGCGGTGATCGTGCTGGAGCGCGAGTGACCAGCGATCACGCCGACGATCCGGACAGCCGCATCACACGATGGCTGAGGGCTCTGGGGCCGTCCGCGGTCCTCATCGCGTTCGCGCTCGTCCAACGGCCCGGCCGGATCGCCGGTGACACCAAGCTCGACCTCGCGGTTGACCCGGCGGGCTACCTCGGGCGGGCGCTCCAGCTGTGGGACAGCACGGGAGCAGCGGGCCAGCTGCAGAACCAGGCCTACGGCTACCTCTGGCCCATGGGCCCCTTCTTCGCGCTGACCGACCTGATGTCAATCCCTCCGTGGTTCGCGCAACGCATGTGGTGGGCGCTGCTGCTGCTCGTCAGCTTCCATGGCATGCACACCCTCCTGGTGCGCATGGGGGTCGGCACCCGGTCCTCGCGCCTGATCGCCGCGTTCGGCTATGCGCTGGCCCCCCGCATGCTCCTGGGCCTCGGTGCTGTGAGTGCTGAGATCTGGCCGATGGCGATGGCCCCGTGGGTGCTGGTGCCGTTGGTGGTCGTGGGACGAGATCGGGATCTCTGGCCGGCGGCTCTGCGTTCGGCGGTCGCCGTCCTCATGACGGGTGCGGTCAACGCGGTCGCGACGGGCGCGGTCCTCGTGCTGCCGGTCCTGTGGATCCTGACTCGTGCAGAGCTGCGCTGGAGGCTCCTCTGGCGGTGGGCTGTGGCGGTCCTTCTGGTTTCGGTGTGGTGGATCGGTCCGCTCCTCATGCTGGGTCGGTACAGCCCACCCTTTCTGTCCTGGATCGAGTCTGCGCAGGTCTCCACGGCTCTGGCCTCTGCGACGGAAGCGCTCAGGGGAACCACCCAGTGGCTGGCGGTCATCGGTGGGTCGTCAGGCAGTCTCTGGCCGGCCGGACCGGCAGTCGTCACGAGCACCCCGACTGTGGCCATGGGGCTCGCGCTGGCACTGCTCGGCCTCGTCGGCGTCTATGCCGCACCTGCTCGTTGGGCGTGGTTCACCCGACTCGGCCTGCTCGCCGGTCTGGTGCTGGTCACGCTCGGGTCGACCACGGGCGGCCTTCCGCTGAATCTCACCGGAGCCTTGCAGCCGCTCCTGGACGGGGCGCTCGCTCCGCTGCGCAACACCCACAAGTTCGAGCCAGTCATCCGCATCCCCCTCACCATCGGGATCGCGCACGCGATCCCCCTCCTGGCGTCCTGGGGGGTGCGGAAGAGCTGGTGGAACGGGCGACTCGTCCCGATCGGGGCCGCTGCAGCGGTGCTGGCCGTCGCGGCCAGTCCGGCTTTCGTCGGGGTGGTCCAGAGGGGGGACTTCGAGGACGTTCCCGGCTACTGGCACGAGGCGGCCGACTACCTCGCCCAGACCGACGACGGTGGCCGGACCCTCGTAGTGCCAGGTAACTCCTTCCCGGAGAGCTACTGGGGCAACCCCCGCGACGAACCGTTGCAGCCGTTGGCCCGTGCTCCATGGGCGGTCCGCAACGGGGTTCCGCTCGGCTCAGCGGGGGCGACGCGTCTCCTCAACGACGTGGAGGCGCGGCTGGCTTCTGGGTACGGGGGGCAGGAGCTCCAGCGGGTGCTGCGCAGCCTGGGCGTGACGAGGGTGGTGCTCCGCGCCGACCTGAACTACGCGAGCACGGGCGCCCCGGAGCCTCTCGTGACGGACGCTGCGCTGCGCAGCGCGGGCTTGGAAAGGGTGCACCAGCTCGGACCGGATGTGGGACTGTCCGTCGCGCCGACCCTGCGACCGTTCGCCGGGGAATCGGCGGCACTGCCGGCGATCGGGGTGTACGAGCTCGCCACCAAGACGAAGATCGCCGAGGAGCTTGCCGTCGGTGATCCGGTCATCGCCGCCGGGGGGCCCGAGGGCGTGGCAATGCTGGAGGAGCGACGTCCCGTCGTTCTGGCCAGCGACTCCCAGTCCCGCAGCGTGCTGGGCCAGAGAGGGGCCCCGGTCGTCCTCACCGACACCCTGCAGCGTCGCGAGGCCAACTTCACGGCTGTCAGGTCCATGTACGGGGAGCTGCTCGGCGCCGATGAGCCCTACCGAGCCAAGCGATCGACGCACGACTGGCTCATGCCGTGGCTTCCCGACGACGCAGGCTCCGCCCAGACGACGGCGGTCCTGGACGGAGCGACGTCGGTGGAGGCGTCCAGCAGCCTGGTTGTCCCTGAGCTCGGCCAGGCACGTGACCTCTCGGCGGTCCCGACATCTGCCCTCGACTCCAGCGGCGACACGGCCTGGAGGTCGTCGGGGAGCGAGGCGGTCGGCCAGTGGGTGGAGGTGCGCTGGGATGCTCCCCGCGAGCTTCCCAGCACGGTGCGAGTCACCTTCGACATGGAGGACGGTGCGCGGATCGCAGCGGTGACCGCCAGCACCGAGGGCGGAGAGGCGCGGACCCCCATCACGGATCCCCGGCTGACAGAGGAGTCGAGCGATCGCTACGCGGTCGATGTCTCGATCCCGCCCGGCAGGACCGACCGCCTTCGCCTCCAGGTGTCGGAGACCTACGGGGCCGGTGGCACCGTGATCATCCGCGATATCGGCGCTGGTGTGATCCCGCGGGTGGAGGTGTGGGGTCGCATGCCAAGCGCCGGCGGGCAGCAGGTGGACAGCGTCCTCATGCAGACGGCGACCGACCGTGCCTACGGATGCGTGCCCGACCGCGAAGGGGTGGTCCGGTGCAGGGCTGAGGAGGACCGGGCCGCGGAGGACGAGACGGATCTGCGTCGGGAGTTCGACCTGCCCGCGCGACAGGAGTTCACGGTCACCGGCACCGTGATCGCGCGGCCGGGGTCGTCGAGCCTGCTTCAGCGGATCGACGGTGTGGCCGTCGAGACCTCGAGCGAGTTCCACTCTCCCCAGACGAGCGCTCCCTTGGCGGTCGATGGCGACGCCGCGACGTACTGGGCTGCCCAGCCTGGTGACGAACAACCATGGATCGAGCTCTCCTGGGACGAGCGCAGGGCGACTGACCGAGTCGTCCTGCGCACGGACGAGTCGGTCGGCGGGCTCGTCCCGACACGGGTCGAGGTGCGCAGCGACGACACGGCGTACGAACGAGCGGTCGGTGACGACGGGCAGGTGACCTTCCCTGCGTTGGACGGCCGCACGTTGCGCATCACCGTCCTCGAGACGGAGCCTCTGCGCGCAGGGGCACTGCTGCCTGTCGACGAGCCGAGCGTGGTCATCGGAGAGGTGCAGCTCGGCGACGCCACGTGGGACCGAGCAGCGGGTGACCAGAAGGTCGGTCTGGGGTGCGGCTTTGGGCCGACGCTGCAGATCGACGGCGAAGACATCAGGACCAAGGTGACCGGGACGCGAGATCAGCTCACGGAGGGGCGTCCCCTCTCCCTGGAAGCCTGCGACGAGGTGCAGCTGGGCGCAGGCACCCATCGCGTTCGGGTGCTCGCCTCTCCCGACTTCTCGCCTCGGAGCCTGTCACTCAGCGGAGGGGAGTGGGCAGCCCCGGAGCGCGCGGTGGTCACGAAGGGCGCGTGGGGCAGCACCGAGCGGGTGTTGCAGGTGGGATCTCGCAACCAGGCCGTGGTCCTGCAGGTGCGAGAGAACCGCAATGCTGGCTGGGTCGCCACGAGCGAGGGCGAGGAGCTGGCTGCTGTGACCGTCGACGGCTGGGCGCAGGGCTGGGTCCTGCCCGCCGGAGGGGAGGGTCAGGTTGATCTCACCTTCGAGCCGCAACGGACGTACGCGCTGCTGCTGGTAGGGGGACTTGTCCTCGCGGGTTTCGTGACGCTGGCAGCACTGCTCACCAGGCGTGATCGCCCCTCGAGGCTGGTGCCGCTCCGCGGGGACCACCCGCGAGCTTGGGTGCGCTGGGGAGTGGGTGCGGTGACGGTCGCCTTCTTGGGTGGGCCGCTGGCGCTGGTGGGCTTGCTGGTCACCCGGGTGCCTGACCGGTTCCGGCTCCCCGCCCTGATGGTCCTAGGAGTCGCCTGGGTCGCGTTCTCGGCCGCTGCGCCGTGGCCCAGCGAGCTGGCGACCAACCGCAGCGCGGTCAGTCAGCTGCTTGCGCTCGTGCTCGTGGGGGCGGTCGTCGTCGCGCCCGACAGAGGCAGGGGCTAGAAGCGTCGCGCCCACGCAAGGATCGGCGCTTCGAGGAAGCGCCAGCTCAGCTGTGCGACCGGGATGGTCAGTGCGAGGGTGATGATCCAGGTGAGCCAGAACTTCCCGCCGAACAGTGGCCAACCTGCGGTCTCCCGGACGAAGAACATGATGGGGAGGTGCCAGAGGAAGATCCCATAGCTGGTCGCCCCGAGCGCGACCATGCGACGACCCGCGAGGACGCGCTGGAGGACGGGGTCGGAAAGCAGCGCGGCGGGGGCGACGACGAGGACGGCGAAGACGGCATAGCCGATGTGCTTGAAGAGATCGGCTCGAAGGGGTCGTTGGGAGAGGTCGAACGGGCCGGCCAGCGAGGTCGAGAGCACCCAGAACAGCGAGGCTGCGACCGCGAGGATGCTCCCGACGGCCGGCGCGCTCACGGCCCGGACGCGTGCGTGCAGCTCGGGACGCACCCGCACCACAGCGATGGCCATGCCGCCGGCGAACCAGTCGAGGTGGCTCACCAGAGTCCGGTCCCAGGTCATGACCTGCCCCGGCTCAGTGTGAAGCACCACTCGCGAGCCCCATGCGGTCAGCGTCAAGAGCGCGAGCACCGCGAGCTCCCGAGAGGCGCTGCCCCGCGCGAGCTTGCCGATGACTGCGGCGATGAGCGGCAGAGCCAGATAGAACATCACCTCTGTCGAGAGGCTCCACAGCTGAGCCAGGCCCGGCAAGAGCCAGTCCGAGCGCACCGCCTGGACCTGCACGAGGTTGGCGAGCCACGGGGCTGCACCGACAGTGCGCGACTCGGGCACCAGGAAGTACGTGGCCGCGATGACGGGCAGCAGCGCGGGAAACAGGCGAAAGACGCGACGGACGGCATACCGCCGTAGCCCAGGGCGATCCACAAGGCCCGCATGATGTCGGGCGTGCGGCCGGTACAGGAGGAAGCCGCTGAGCACGAAGAAGATGGCGACCCCGATGTCCAGCCGAGCCACCGGGCCGGGCAGCACATCTCGACCGATCTGTCCGGAGAGGAACCCGGCATGGGTCATCGTGACCGCCAGGGCGGCGATGGCGCGTAGCCCCTCGAGCTGGTTGTCGCGTAGGCCCGGATGCTCGGCAACCTGAGGGGGCGCCGCGACGGCGGTCACCGATCCGCCTCGAGAATGCCCACGGAGGCTCGCAGGAGGCAGACCCCCACGTCGGGGTCCTTCTTACGCAGGACCACCCCCCGCACCTGGGTATTGGTGGGGACGGGCACGACCACGGTGTGCGGGCCGCGCTGCACCGCGATCGGCATGCTGGTCGGGACCATGGTGATTTCCCCGCCAGGCTGGATGACCCCGACCTCGAGGGTCGTGCTGTCTGCGACCAGCACCCCGGTCGTCACAAGCGAGCCCCGCTCGAAGCTCACTGTGTCGCTCAGGGCAAGGATGGCCTGCTCGTCGACCACCGGTGCCGGGCAGAATGCACCGGTGGATGTCGAGGAGGATCTCACCTTGATTCGAGCAGGTTCTGCCTTCCCTGTATCGGAGATCCTGCGCTTCTTGCCATCAGCCACCGCCGTCGGGGTACTCGGCGACATCAGGATCGTGAGGGGCTCGGTGGTGAAGTCGGGCTGGACCCACCACGGGACGATCGAAGGGGGAACCTGCCCTGGTAGCACAGCAGGCTCAGGGTGTGCCTCGAGCTCGGACCTCATGGTCTCGATGTAGTCGCTCGAGGTGCTCGTGTGCCACCGGATGCCGAAGGTCGCCCAGGACGCCGCGTCCAGGAGCAGCACCGTCGCGACGACAACGCCAGCCAGCACGCGTGATCGCAGGCTCGTCGGCGCTGGGACGGTGTCGAGGACGACCGCCAGCAGCACACCGAGCGCGATCACGACGTCGGGGTAGAGCCTGAGGTCGTCGACCGAGACCACATCGGCCCGGCTGACCCGTCCGAGATAGATCAGCACGTAGACCGCGAGGACGAAGACCAGGACAGGGGCGCCGATGGCGAGGATCCTTCGTCGGGAGTGCTGCGTCCTCGCACGCCACGCGATGAGGCCGAAGAAGGCCAGGCACGCGAGGACCGCAAGGGCGACCGGGGTGGAGGCGAACGAGTACGGACCGCTCTCCGCCCGCCAGAGGAGCGGACCGCCCATCAAGGAGGGGATGGTGTTCTTGAACAGCGAGCGGCCGGTGCTGGCAGCGAAGTGCCCGAGCCCGGGGTTCCCCTTGTCGAGGGTGTCGAAGTCGCCGGCGGCGTAGGCGAAGAGGAAGAGGCCGGTCACGACGGCCAGGGGCAGCGCGACCGGCAGGGAGCGGCGCAGGCGCGTGCGCCAGGGGGCACCGCCCTGGGAGAGATGGATCCAGCCGATGAGGATCGTGATGAGGATGGCGCGCTCGGAGAAGCAGTACGCCAGCGGCAGCAGGAGCACCGGGGCGAAGGCGAGCCATGCGGGCCCCTTCCGGACCGACCGCAGTGTCGCCCAGATCGCGAAGAGCCCAAGTGCTACCGCGACGTGCGTGGTCAGGGCCTGGCGGAACCACGCCGCGGACGGCACCAGCCCGGGGGAGGCCAGGACAAGTGCCGTACCCAGCGCTGCGGTCACCACCCGGTGCGTCAGCTCTCGGATCACGAGCCACACAGCGAGGCCGAGACCTGCGGCGATCATCAGGCTCAGAGCCACGGCCGGAGCGTGCTGCAGCGGCGCGTACTGGGCCATGAGCCAGTCAACAGTTCGTGGTCCAGGTGCCAAGTGGGTCCGGTTGCTCTCGATGATGAAGGGCCAGATCCCTCGACCAGCCGCGTAAGCCTGCGCTCTGAAGTCGTCGATGTACAGGCCCCCGCCAGTCACGAGCCAACCCACCGCAAGGACGTACAGCCCCACGACGAGAGCCGCTGCACGGCCCGAGGTCTGTCGCAGGCCCGCGAGCAGGTCATCCACCCTTTGGCCGACAGTCGGCCCCGGGGCGGCGTCGTTGCTCACGGGAGTGCTCACGGCAGGCACGATATCCCGGCGTTTCGCCCTTCGTGACGATGCTCGACCACGAACAACTCATGTGACTCATGTCGCGCGAAAGAACCGGGAAGCCGCGCCACGTGCTGCTATGTTGCCCGCAAGTTACTCGCGAGATAGGTGTCTGCAACCATGCGCAAGGTTTTCGGTCTGATCAGCCTGGCACTGGCCGGTTTGCTCCTCATGCTGTCCGTCCTGGCGATGTCCTGGATCCCCGGCCAGGTCAAGAAGACGCCCTTGGGTATCGACACCAAGACCTATCTGACCGGTGAGGCGTCTGCACTGCCCGCAGGTGGCTCGTCGCCGGTCCAGTACTTCAGCCACACGGTGGCCGACCCGGAGAAGTCGACCGACGAGGTCGTCGCGTTCTCCACCTTCACCTGCCTGACGAAGGTCGAGGGAGCCAACCCGCCGGACTGCGTGGACGACAAGGACCCGAAGAAGCGCCTCGTCAACGCCGGGACCGACCGTTTCGCCACCGACCGCAAGTCGGCCCTCGCGCTCGAGGAGGGGTACGAGGAGTACGTCGGCGAGGACGCCGAGCCGCACACGGGCCTGGTCAACAAGTTCCCGTTCGACGTCGAGAAGAAGACCTACCCGTTCTGGGACGGTGTCCTGGGTCGCGCTGTGGACGCCGAGTTCCAGGGCGAGGAGCAGCTCGATGGGCTCGACACCTACGTCTTCCGCGTGGCCTCGACGGATGAGCCCGCGGAGATCGCCAAGGACATCGACGGCATCTACAGCAGCACGAAGGACGTCTGGGTCGACCCGGTGACCGGTTCGATGATCAAGCAGCACGAGCGGCAGGAGCGCAAGCTCGAGAACGGCCAGACGGTCCTTGCCCTGGACATCGCCTTCACGGACGAGACCGTCGCCGCGAACGTCGCGGATACCAAGGAGAGCGTCGACAGCCTGTCGATGATCGACAAGCTCCCGCCGATCGCTGCCGTCCTGGGCCTGCTCTTCGGCCTTCTCGGCCTGTTCCTCCTGCTCGGTCGTCGCGGCGACCAGCCCGCTCGGGGCGATGACTGGCCCCGCGACGACAACGGCGACCTCGGCGTCTTCGACTCGGCCGACGAGCCGACCCGTCGCAGGTCGGACATACACCGAGACTGAGAGAGACCCTCGTGCGCCGGCGGCCGTGATCTACGGCCGCCGGCACACGAAGATCGCCGTGCCCGGGAGGTGCTCTCCCCGCAGCGGCGACCAGCCACCCCACGTCGACGGGTTCCGCTCGGGCCACTCCGGCTCGACGAGGTCCTCGAGGATCAGCCCGGCACCGACGATCTCGCGGACCCGGTCGCCCAGGGTGCGGTGGTGCTCGACGTAGGTCGCCCGCCCTGACGCGTCGGTCTCGACGTACGGGGTGCGGTCGAAGTATGACCCGTGGGCTGTCAGCCCCTCAGGGCCCGGGACGTCGGGGAAGGCCCACCGCACCGGGTGGCTCGTCGAGAACACCAGCCGGCCGCCGGGCCGCAGCACCCGCGCGATCTCCCGGAGCAGGCCAGCCGAGTCGGCGACGAAGGGCGTCGCCCCGTACGCCGACACGGCGAGGTCGAACGACTCGTCGGCGAAGGGGAGCCGCTGGGCGGGGCACTGGAGCAGCGCCGGCCGAGGCCGGCCAGGGTCACCGTCGTCGATCCGGGCTGCGGTGCGCAGCATGCCGAGGGAGAGGTCGGTCGAGACCACCCGGGCCCCCTGGTCCGCGAGCCACCGGCCCCCTTGCGCAGCGCCGCTGCCGAACTCGAGGACGGTCCGGCCGGCGAGCGACTGGTCCCCGAGGCAACGCAGCTCGTGCTCGTGCCAGCCCTCGGGGCCCCAGACGAGGTCGCGGTCCCCGAGGAAGGCGCCGTGGTCGCTGTAGTAGTCGCCGGACTCCTCGTCCCACCACCTGCGGTTGGCCGCGACGCTCTCCGCGTCGTCGGCGTCCCGGCGGGCCACCCCTTCGCTCATCCGTCCTCCGTCCGTGCTGCCGGCCGGGGCCGCTTTGGTGCAGACCCTCCGGGGCCGCTAGGATCGGAGAGCGCTTCGTGTGCCTGTGCATTCTCGTGCGCGGCGACGCCTGGGCGCAATCGCACCACAACCTGTCCGTACAACTCATCTGTCCGCATCGGAGCTCCTACTACATGACTGCCACCACGGTCTCCCAGACCGCCCCCGAGATCGCCGTCAACGACATCGGCTCTCAGGAAGACCTCCTCGCCGCCATCGACGCCACCATCAAGGACTTCAACGATGGCGACATCGTCGAGGGCCACATCGTCAAGGTGGACCGCGACGAGGTCCTGCTCGACATCGGCAGCA
>JBHWMJ010000120.1:0-5381 GCA_043423105.1 Marihabitans sp. | reverse complement strand
AAGGCGATCGCTCCACGGTTGCTCCCCACCGGATTGCACAAGTATTGTGCAATCCGTGACCGTCCCGACCCCGGACTCCCCGGCCTCGTCCTGGCGCCTGCTGGCCCACCCCCTTCGCTCCCGGATCGTCGCGCACCTGCGCCTGCACGGCGGATCGACCTCCACCGAGCTCGCGCGGGCGCTGGCGACGAACACCGGCGCGACGAGCTACCACCTGCGCGTGCTCGCGGGCGCCGGGCTCGTCGAGGACACCGGCCTCGGCAACGCCAAGACGCGGGTGTGGGCGCTGCCGGACGACGAGGAGGACGGCGACGACCTCGTCGTGCGCACGACCCCCGCGCCGGACGACGCCGAGACGGCGGCAGACGACCTGTGGCTCGCCCACGACCACGTCGAGCACCTCGCGGCCCGGGCCCACGCCTGGGTCGACGCCTCCCACGAGTGGCCGCTGGTGTGGCAGGAGGAGTCCGGCCTGCACGACCATGCCGTCCTCGTCGACGAGGAACAGCTCGTCGCGCTGCGCACCGAGCTCGGAGAGCTCATGGCGCGCTACCGCCGGATCGGGGCCGGGACCCCCGGGGCCCGCCGGGTCGCCGTCACCGTGGCGATCCACCCGATCGACCGGGCACCCACCAGCCCGCAGCGGTGACCGTGCGCCTCAGGGCAGAGAGACGAAGGGGGCGGGCGACCGGCGGGGGCTCAGCTGCTCGTGGCAGTGACCTCGTGGGTGTCGGAGTCGTAGGTGAAGATGGTTCGCGCCCCGTCGCTCGGAACGGTGATCGAGAGGTTGCCCCCGTCCGCAGTCCCGCCGGTGCCATAGCTCTCGTCCCAGGACAGGCCGTGCGCGACCTTGAACTCCCAGGTCCCCGCCGGGATCTCGGTGGTCGCCCAGGCGAAGACCCCGTCCCCGTCCTTGTCCTGCAGCCACGGACGCATGCACGACGGGGCCCAGTCCTCCTCGCAGCCGAGCTCGCTCTGGAAGTCACCGGGCACGGTGACGATCTCGCTCTCCTCGTCCGAGGTGACCCAGTGGGTGCGCGGGTCGTAGTAGAAGCTCACGTCACCATCGGTCTCGTAGGAGATGTTCGCGCCGTCGCGCTCACCCTTCTCGCCGTAGTTCTCGGTCCACTCGCGGTCGAGCGCAGCCTTGTACGCGTACGGACCGGCGGGGAGGGTGTACGACTGCTTCCAGATGCCGTCGGCGGCGTCGAGTTCGAGATGCGCCGCGTCGCACCACGGCTCCCAGTCGGCCGGGCACCCCATCTCGTAGTTGTGCGTACCGGCGACCGCGACCGCAGACGGCTGCTCGTCGGCGCGGTCACCGATCTCGGCCTCGGTCACCGGCGCCTGGGCCGGGACGACTGACGCCCAGTCCCCGTCGGCGGCGACCCGCCCGGCAGCGTCGCGCACCACCGCGCGGTACTCGAGCACCGAGCCCAGCGGTAGCTGCGAGACGTCGTGGAAGACCCGGAAGGGGGCGTTGTCGTCGGTGCCGATGGGCTGCCACTGCTTCGTCCCGACCGGGCGGTAGAGGAAGGTGGCCTCGGCGAAGGTGCTGGTCTGCACCTCGGCCGCGATCTCCGCTCGTCCGGTCACGCCCTGCTCGCTACCAGCGGTGAGGGTCACGCTCGGCGCGGGCCCGTCGGTGGCGACCTTTTGGTTGGCCCGCCACACCGACACCGACAGCGGCGGCACCGTGACCGTCACCGTGCCATCCGCCGACGGACGCACCGGGGCTTTCTCCGGGGAGTGCTTGCCCTCCTTACCCTTCACCGGCGGTATCGACGACTGCGCTACCGGGGTGAAGGCGGCACCGAGCCCCTTGCCGTGCCCCTTGGCCTTGCCGGGGGTCGCTCCCTTGCCCTTTCCGCGGGTGAAGGTCTCGAAGGTGGCGCTGCGCTCGGTGGTCGAGTTGTTCGCCGCGACGAGGTATTCCACGTCGTCCTCGCCGATCCGTGAGACCGCGAAGATTCCCTCGCCGTCGTCGGCGTACCGGTTGATCTGCGCCCCGTCGGCGAGGGTCGGGTGCTTCTCCCGGAGCCGGGAGAGGTCACGGACGTGCCGGTAGAGCGGGTGCTTCGTGTCGTACCGGTCCCGCGATCCCTCGGGCCCGGCGAGCACCTTCTCGTCGTTGTAAACATCCACCTCGCTGGCGAACATGTCCTGACGCGCCAGCTGGTCGCCCCCGGTGCCGATGAAGCCCTGCTCGTCGCCGTAGTAGGTCACCGGGTTGCCGCGAGTGGTGAACATCAAGCTCTGCGCCAGCCCGACTCGTGCGAGGTGCTCGGTCTCGTCGGCGGCTCCGTCATGGAGGAACATCGCGGCCCGCCCCATGTCGTGGTTCCCGAGGAAGGTCGGTAGCTGGTAGGCGTTGCTGTCGGCGTCGGTGTACCAGTCGTCCTTGGCAAAGAAGTCGGCGAGCGCACCCGCCGGCTTGCCCTTGGCGAAGTCGACACCCTGCTGCTGGAAGCCGAAGTCGAGGGTGGCCTGCAGCCGGCCCGCGGTCGTGTACTGCGACATCACCTGCGGGTTGCCGTCGTAGACCTCGCCGAAGGCGAAGAAGTCATCGTTCCCGACGCGCTCGGCCTCTCCGAGGATCTGCGGAGTGAACCGCTGCCAGAACTCGAGATTGACGTGCTTGACGGTGTCGATCCGGAAGCCGTCGATGCCGAAGTCGACCCAGCTCTTGTAGATCTCACCCATCCCGTCGACCACCTCGGGCCGCTCCGTGAAGAGGTCGTCGAGGCCGATGAAGTCGCCGTAGGTCGAGCTCTCACCGGCGAAGGTGGAGTCGCCGCGGTTGTGGTACATCGTCACGTCGTTGAGCCAGGCCGGGACCTTGACGTCTTCCTCGCCGTCGTGGACGAAGGGGGTGTAGGGGAAGGAGGTCTGCGGGTCGAGCGTGGGGAAGGTCTCGCCCACGTAGTCGCGGTCGTCGAAGGGGGTACCGCTGGCATCGCGGTACGGGGAGGACTGCTTGGAGCGATAGGTGTACTGCCCCTCGCGGTAGTCGA
This sequence comes from Marihabitans sp., assembly GCA_043423105.1. Lineage (GTDB taxonomy): Bacteria > Actinomycetota > Actinomycetes > Actinomycetales > Dermatophilaceae > Marihabitans. The sequence goes on along the minus strand of JBHWMJ010000120.1, from coordinate 2,367 downwards.
TGACGTCCGCGGTGTGGTTGGTGATGATGTCGAAGAAGACCTTCATCCCCTTGTCGTGGGCCGCGTCGATGAGCTCCTTCATCTCCTCGTTGGTCCCGAGGTGCGGGTCGATCTGGGTGAAGTCGGTGATCCAGTAGCCGTGGTATCCGGCGCTCTCCTCGCCGGGCTTGCCCTGCACCGGCTTGTTCTTGAAGCTCGGGGTGAGCCAGATCGCGGTCGTGCCCATCCCCTTGATGTAGTCGAGCCGGTCGGTCAGCCCGGCGAGGTCCCCGCCGTGGTAGAACGCCTTGTCGCTGGGGTCGAAGCCGGTCTCCAGACGACCCCCGGTCAGGCCGCCGCGGTCGTTGTCGGTCGAGCCGTTGGCGAAGCGGTCCGCCATGACGAAGTAGAAGCGCTCCCGAGTCAGCGGCTCACGCAAGGACTTCGCAGCGAGGTCGGCGTCGTCGGCCTGCGTGCCGTCGGTGAGACCGACCGGGGTGACCGTGACCTCGTGGCTGCTCTCGTCGTAGTCGAAGCGCAGCCGAGCCTGGCCCTCCAGGTGCAGCGGAATGTTCTCACCGTCGGCGACCCCTCCGGCACCGTAGTTCTCCGTCCAGCCGCCGTCGATGGCGACCTTGAGCTCGTAGCTGCCGGCGGGCACCGAGGCGGTGAGGCTCCACCGCCCCGGCTCGGTCTCGGTCAGCCCGCTCTGCTCGCAGGCGGGGTCCCAGTCGCTCTCGCAGCCGACCTCGTCCTGCAGGGAGCCGACGAGGGTGACCTGCACCGGGTCGGCGGACGCCGGCGCCGCGGTGAGCGCGAGCGGGCCGGCAGCGAGGAGAGTAGCGAGGCCGAGGGTGATCGGGCGTCGGGTCATGCGGGGCTCCCAGGGGTGATCGCGGGCCTCCCCTGCACGTCCCGTCGCGCGCTGGTGGTCGGCCGCTGCGGTCACTCTAGGAGGAGTGACCTGGGTCACCTAGGCTTCGCCGCAGGTCTTGAACATTCCTTTACCCGGCGGGTGCGGCGCCGCTCATCCACCCGTCGGCGCGACGCCGGTCGAGACCGCACGGCGAAGGGGTGGCCCTCCCTCTCGGGAGGACCACCCCTTCGTCGATGGCGTGACTCGTGTCAGCTCTCGTCGACCTGCTGCGCGGACTCGCCGCCTGCCGGCTCGAAGCCAGCCGCCTGGGCGTCCTCGGCCGAGGCGAACCAGAACTCGGCCTGCGTGGCGTCGTACCACTGCGAGCCGGGCACGTGGTACTTGCCGGAGTCGGCGTTGCCCTTGACGTCGTAGCCCTCAGGAGCCGTGCCGTCCTCGTTCGAGGCGACGGCGCCCTTCGGCAGCTCGACGGCGGTCTCCTGCTCGGCGCCCTCGTCACCGGAGAGGTCGGCGAAGGCCGCGGGCGAGGACTCGGCGGCGGTGTCCGCCTCGGAGCCGTCGGTCACGGGCGCATCGGTCGCGGCCGCGGCGGTGGTCGCCTCGGCCTCGGCCACGACGGCGCGCTTCGGCTTGGCCGAGACGGGCTCGCGGACGAGCTCGATGACGCACATCGGCGCGTTGTCGCCCTTGCGGGGGGCGATCTTCGTGATGCGGGTGTAGCCACCCTCGCGCTCGGCCATGTCGGGCGCGATCTCGGTGAAGAGGCGGTGGACGACGCCCTTGTCCTTGACGACCGTCATGACCTTGCGACGCGCGTGGAGGTCACCGCGCTTGGCGAAAGTGATGAGGCGCTCGGCAAGTGGACGCAGCCGCTTCGCCTTGGCCTGGGTCGTCGTGATCTGGTCGTGCTCGAAGAGCGACTGGGCGAGGTTGCCCAGCATCAGGCGCTCGTGAGCCGGGCCGCCTCCCAGACGGGGACCCTTGGTGGGGGTAGGCATGTGGTTCTCCTAGTCAGGTACTGACCTCACCGATGACGGTCAGGTCAACAGATGGGTCAGAACTGCTCGTCCTCGGCGAAGGAGCTGTCGTCGTAGTCCTCGTCGTCGTAGCTGTCGGCGATCTGGCTCGGGTCGAAGCCGGGGGGGCTGTCCTTGAGCGCCATGCCCATGCTGTGCAGCTTGGCCTTGACCTCGTCGATCGACTTCGCGCCGAAGTTGCGGATGTCGAGCAGGTCGGCCTCGCTGCGGCCGACGAGCTCACCGACGGTGTGGATGCCCTCACGCTTGAGGCAGTTGTACGAGCGCACCGTGAGGTCGAGGTCCTCGATCGGCAGCGCCATGTCGGCGGCGAGCGCAGCATCGGTAGGCGACGGGCCCATGTCGATGCCCTCGGCCTCGACGTTGAGCTCACGGGCCAGGCCGAAGAGCTCGACGAGCGTCTTGCCGGCGGAGGCCATGGCGTCGCCCGGCGTCATCGAGCTCTTCGTCTCGACGTCGACGACGAGGCGGTCG
>JBHWMJ010000116.1:0-11788 GCA_043423105.1 Marihabitans sp. | reverse complement strand
GAGCGGCGCTGCGCTGGGACCGCGACGGCGGTGCCCCCGTGCCGACGATCGAGTACACCGAGGCGGAGCACGAGATCTGGCGCACCGTGAGCGCCGAGCTCGCCCCCAAGCACGAGCGCTACGCCCACCCCGAGTACCTCGTGGCCAAGGAGCGGCTCGGCCTGCCGACAGACCACGTGCCCCAGCTCGCCGAGGTGACCGAGCGGCTGCTGCCGCTCACCGGCTGGACCTACGTCGCCGCGCCCGGCCTCGTCCCCCTGCGCGAGTTCTACGGCGACCTCGGCCGGCAGACCTTCAGCTCCACGCAGTACCTGCGCCACGGCAGCGAGCCGCTCTACACGCCGGAGCCGGACATCATCCATGAGGTTATCGGTCACGCGAACCAGCTCGCGAGCCCGCGCTTCGCGGCGATCACGCAGGCTGCCGGTGCGGCCCTGACCCGGATGGAGACCGATGAGGCGGCCAAGCTCGTCGCTGACGTCTTCTGGTTCTCCATGGAGTTCGGGGTCATGCACGACGGTGGCCAGCTCACGGCGTACGGCGCGGGGATCCTCTCGAGCTTCGGCGAGATGGACGAGTTCCGCGACATGGAGATCCGCGACCTCGACCTCGCCGGCATGGGCACGCTCAACTACGACATCACCCAGTACCAGCCGGTCCTCTTCGCGGCCCGCTCGCTCGACCACCTCGAGGCCGTCGTCGGGGCGTTCTTCGAGACGGCGGACGACGAGGTGTGCGCACGCCTGCGCCGCGAGGCGCAGAGTCGGGGCCTCGTCGAGGCGACGGTCTGACCCCTTCGCTCAGACGCGGGTCGCGACGCCCGCGACGACGATCGCCAGCCCGGTCGCGAAGTCGTCCGGGGTGTCGTCGGTGACGACCCCCAACCGCCGCGCGTGGGCGTTCGACTGCTCGGCGTAGGCGTGCCCGTAGACGAAGTGGAGCAGGGTGCGGGCCGCGGTCGCGGCCTCCTCGGCCGACAGCCCGGCCTCGGTGAGCAGCTCGCGCAGCTCGACGAAGGGGGCGTCCCCGCCCATGCCGAACGCCCACATGCTCATGACGACGTCCGCGCCGTCGGGGTAGGCGGTGACCGCTGCGTGGAGTTCCTCGCAGCGGCGGCGCACCCGGTCTTGCCAGGCGTCGTCCTTCCGGGCGCGTCGGCGCGGGCCGCGGGCGAGGATCTCGTCGGCGACCGCGCCGAGCAGGGCCTGCTTGTTCTCGACGTGGTGGTAGAGGGCGCTCTGCTGCACGCCGAGCTCGGTCCCGAGCGCCCGCATCGTCAGGTCAGGCAGGCCCACGCGGGCGAGGATCTGCAGGGCGGTGTCGACGACGTCGGAGCGTCGGAGACGTCGCGTTGACGTGGTCACCCCCAGACCCTAACCTGAACGCCGTTCACCCCACCTGAACAGCGTTCAGCAGAGCCCGAAGAGGACCCATGACCACGACCGCCCAGGCGCCCGCCCGCTCGACGACCGTCGACCTCGCCCTCGTCGCCGCCCTCGCCGCCGTCATCGCGGTCTGCTCGATCCTCCCGGCGATCAACGTCTCGACCTTCGCGCCGATCACCCTCCAGACCTTCGGGGTGCTCCTCGCCGGCGCTCTCCTCGGCGCCCGAAGGGGTCTGCTCGCCGTCCTGCTCTGGGTAGCCGTCGGCGCGGCCGGCCTGCCGGTCTTCGCCAACGGCAAGTCCGGGTTGCCCGTCCTCGTCGGCCCGACCGGCGGCTACATCGTCGGCTTCGTCCTCGGCGCCGCCCTCCTCGGGCTCGTCGTCCAGCGGCTCGCCCGTCAGGGGCAGGCCACCAACCCGCTGGCGATCATCCTCGGCGGGATCGCGGCGCTGCTCGTCATCCACGCCGTCGGCATCATCGGCCTCAACCTGCGCGCCGGGCTGGACCTGGTCGCCGCCGCGAAGGTCGATGCGGCCTTCTGGATCGGCGACATCCTCAAGCTCGTCGCGACCGGCCTCGTCGCCGCGGCCGTGCACCGCGCCTTCCCCTGGCTGCTGCGCCGCAGCGCCTGATGCCGACGATCGAGCTCGACCGGGTCACCGTCCGGCGGGCCACCGCCGACGGCGAGATCCTCGCGCTCGACGAGACCAGCCTCGAGATCACCGAGCAGCGGGTCGCCCTCGTCGGCCCCAACGGTGCCGGCAAGTCGACACTCGCCCGGCTCGTCAACGGGCTCGTCCCCGCGACGACGGGCACGGTTCGGGTCGACGGGCTCGACGTCGCCCGCGAGGGCCGCGAGGTGCGGCGCCGGGTGGCCTTCTCCTTCACCGACCCGAAGGCGCAGCTCGTCATGCCGACCGTGGGCGAGGACATCGCCCTCTCCTTGCGGCGGGCCGTGCGGGACAAGGAGGCGCGAAGGGAGGCGGCCCGGGCCGTGCTTGAACGCTTCGGTCTCGCCGAGCTCGAGGAGCGCAGCGTCCACGCCCTGTCGGGCGGGCAGGCCCAGCTCGTCGCGCTCGCCGGGGTGCTCGCCACGGACCCTGATGTCCTCGTCGCCGACGAGCCGACGACCCTGCTCGACCTCGCCAACGCCCGCGCGATCGGCGACCTCCTCCTCGGCCTGCCCCAGCAGCTGATCCTCGTGACCCACGACCTCGACCTCGCCGCCCGCTGCGACCGGGCACTGCTCGTCGTCGGCGGGCGGGTCGTCGCCGATGGGGCTGCCGCTGAGGTCGTCGACCACTACCGGGCGACGGCGTGAGCAGCGCGATCCTCGGGGCCTATCGGCCCGGCCGCACGGTGCTGCACCGGCTGCCGGCGGGCACCAAGCTCGCCGGGCTGCTCGTCGCGAGCCTCGTCGTCACGCTCCTCGGGGGGTGGCGCTCCGCCGTCGCGGCGTTCCTCCTGGCCTTCGGCCTCGCCGCGCTGTCGCGCATGCCGTTGCGGGTCGTCGGCCGGTCGCTGCGCGGACTCGCCGTGCTCGCGGTCCTCCTCGGTGCCTGGCTGACCTGGCAGACCGGCTGGCAGCGGGCCGTCGAGACCGTCGGCGACCTCGTGGCCCTCGTCGTCCTCGCGACCGTCGTCACGACGACGACGCCCGTCGACGCGATGCTCGACACGATCAGCCGGGTCCTCTCCCCCCTTCGTCCGCTCGGGGTGCGCCCGGAGCGGGTGGCCCTCGCCTTCTCCCTCGTCCTGCGGACCATCCCGGCGACGATCGGCCTCGCCGAGGAGACCCGCGACGCCGCCCGCGCCCGCGGGCTCGAGCGCGACCCGAGGGCCCGGCTCACCCCCTTCGCCATCCGCGTCGTCGCCGACGCCCAGGCGACGGGGGAGGCGCTCCACGCCCGAGGCATCGGCGACGACTGACCACCGCACCACCCACCTAGGAGGGACCATGACCACCACCTACGACGAGATCGTCGAGCGCATCCTCGCCGGCGGGCAGGCGAGCACCGACGAGGTGCTCACCGTCCTGCGCACCCCCGACGAGGAGGTGATGGACCTCGTCGCCGCCGTGTCGCGGCTGCGGCGGGCGCACTTCGGCATGACCGTCAAGGTCAACTACCTCGTCAACCTCAAGTCCGGACTGTGCCCCGAGGACTGCGGCTACTGCTCGCAGGCCCTGGGGTCGACGAGCGAGATCCTGCGCTACACGTGGCTCGCGAAGGACGAGGCGCTCGCCCAGGCCGAGACCGGGCTGCGCGGCGGCGCCACTCGGGTGTGCATGGTTGCGAGCGGCCGCGGCCCGACCGACCGTGACATCGACCGCGTCGCCGACATGGTCGGGGCGATCAAGGGCCAGAACCCCGACATCGAGGTCTGCGCCTGCCTCGGCCTGCTCAAGGACGGGCAGGCCGAGCGGCTTCGCGCGGCCGGGGTCGACGCCTACAACCACAACATCAACACCGCCGAGTCGCACCACGACACGATCGTCTCGACGCACACCTACGAGGACCGGGTGCGCACGGTCGCGAAGGCGCAGGGTGCCGGGCTGTCGGCGTGCAGCGGGCTCATCGCCGGGCTGGGCGAGAGCGACGAACAGCTCGTCGAGGCGCTGACGGCCTTGCGGGACATGGGGTCCGACTCGATCCCGGTGAACTTCCTCATGCCCTTCGACGGCACCCCGAAGCAGCAGACCTGGGAACTCACCCCGCTGCGCTGCCTCAAGATCCTTGCCGCCGCCAGGGTCGTCGCGCCCGCCACCGAGGTGCGGATCGCCGCCGGACGCGAGATGCACCTGCGCAGCCTCCAGGCGGTCGCGCTGCACCTCGCGAGCTCGATCTTCCTCGGCGACTACCTCACCTCGGAGGGGCAGTCGGCGCAGGACGACCTCGACCTCCTCGCCGACAGCGGCTTCACGATCCTCGGGGCCGACGAGCTCCCCGCCGGGGAACGCACCGGCGACCCGGTCATCCGCCGGCGGGGAGCCGGCACCGCAGAGCCGGCCAACGCCTGAGCACGACGAGGGGGGAGAGCCGGCGGCTCTCCCCCCTCGCCCGTACCCGAGGTGATCAGTGCTCGAGGGCCTCGGCGACACCGTGACCGGTGAGGCTGCGGACCTCCATCTCGGCGTACTTCGCGCGGTTGAACTCCTTGCTCGTCACCGTGCCGATGAAGCCGAGCAGGAAGCCCAGCGGGATCGAGACGAGACCCGGGTTGTCGAGCGGGAAGAGGTGGAAGTCGACGTTCTGCAGCATCGACGGGCTCTTGCCGGTCAGCGGGTCCACCGGCTTGCCGGAGACCACCGGGCTGAAGAGGATCAGACCGATCGCGGAGATCAGACCACCGTAGATCGACCACAGCGCACCCCGGGTATTGAAGCGCTTCCAGAAGAGGCTGTAGAGGATCGTCGGCAGGTTCGCCGAGGCAGCGACCGCGAAGGCCAGCGCGACGAGGAAGGCGATGTTCTGGTCCTTGGCGAGCATGCCGCCGAAGATCGCGATGACACCACCGCCGAGCGCGGCGTACTTGGCGACCTTGACCTCCTGCTCCGGGCTGGCCTGACCGCGCTTGAAGACCTGGTTGTAGAGGTCGTGGGCGAAGGTCGCGCTCGTCGTGATCGTCAGGCCGGCGACGACCGCGAGGATCGTGGCGAAGGCGATGCCGGAGACGATGCCGAGGAGCGGGGAGCCGCCGAGCTCGTACGCGAGCAGCGGAGCGGCCGCGTTGGCCTTGCCGGGGGCGTTGGCGATCTTCTCCGGGCCGACGAGGGCGCCGGCGCCGTAGCCGATGACGAGGGTCAGCAGGTAGAAGCCACCGATGAGCCAGATCGCCCACTCCACCGACTTGCGGGCCTGACGGCTCGTCGGGACGGTGTAGAAGCGCTGGAGCACGTGCGGGAGGCCAGCGGTGCCGAGGACGAGCGCGAGCGACAGCGAGATGAAGTCGATCTTCGTCGTCGTGTTCTTGCCGTACTTCAGGCCCGGCTCGAGCAGCTTGTCACCGGCCGTCGGGTTCTTGTCGATCGCGGCCTGCATGAGCGAGGACAGGTTGAGCCCGAACTTCCCGAGCACCCAGACCGTCATGATGGCGGTCGCCGCGATGAGCAGGATGGCCTTGATGATCTGCACCCACGTGGTGCCCTTCATCCCGCCGATCATGACGTAGGCGATCATCACGATGCCGACGATGGCGATGACGATGTTCTGCGCCATGGCGCCGTCGACACCGAGGAGCAGCGAGACAAGACCGCCGGCGCCGGCCATCTGGGCGAGCAGGTAGAAGAACGAGACCGCGAGGACCGAGGTCGCCGCTGCCATCCGGACCGGGCGCTGGCGCAGCCGGTAGGAGAGGACGTCGGCCATCGTGAAGCGGCCGGTGTTGCGCATGAGCTCGGCGACGAGCAGGAGCGCGACGAGCCACGCGACGAGGAAGCCGATGGAGTAGAGGAAGCCGTCGTATCCCTGGAGCGCGATGGCGCCGGCGATACCGAGGAAGGAGGCCGCCGAGAGGTAGTCACCGGCGATGGCGATGCCGTTCTGCCGACCGGAGAAGGAGGCGCCGCCGGTGTACATCTCACCAGCCGTCTTCTTGCCGCCGGCGACCTTGATGACGATGGCGAGCGTCACGAGGACGAAGGTCGCGAAGATGCCGATGTTGAGCGTGGGGTTGCCGACCTGGTCCGCGGCGACCGGGGTGAGGGCAGGTGCGAGGAGGTTCATGGGGCTCACTTCCGGTCCTGGTCGTCGAGGCGCTCGGCGTCGAGGGCCCGGGAGATGTCACCGGGGGCCCACTCGCCGCTGTCGGCGAAGTCGTGGTCGGCGCGGCCGTCCATCATCGCGCCGACGGCGTCGGCCTTCGGGTCGAACGTCTTGTTGGCCCATCGCGCGTAGAGGAACGTGATCGCGAAGGTCGTGACGAACTGCAGCAGCCCGAAGATCAGGCCGATGGTGATGTTGCCGGCCACCTTCGTGCCCATGAAGTCCGAGGCGAAGATCGAGAGCAGGACGTAGGCGAAGTACCACGCGAGGAAGAACGCGGTCACGGGGAACACGAAGCTGCGGAAGCTGCGCCGTAGATCGGCGAACTCCGCAGACTCCTGGACGGCGATGTAGCGCTCGCCGAGCTGAGCGTCGTTGCTCACTGGGTCTCACCTCCGGGTGATGGTGATGCCGCTCACCTCGTTGTGCGCGGCTGGGGACACAGTGCTCGGCGCGAAGGGGGTGTGTCTCGCCGTCGCAGGAGCGGCGCGGTCGGTGGCGTCCTCGGACGCCGTGCGGCACCTGCGGCTGCGACGAACGGTCGCCCTGTCCCGGTCAGCGGTCGGGCAGCGCCGCTTCGGGGGTGTGCAGCCGAGCCATGACGGCAGCCGTCCCGGCGGGGACGCGGCGACTGGTCGCGAGGGAAACGGTGACCATCGTGATGACGGCGCACGGGGCGGACCACGCAGCGGGTGCGCCGAGGAGGGCGGCCTGCCAGCCGTCACCGACGTCGGTGAGGATGTTGAGCGTCGCGGCACCGATCGCGCCGACCCCGCCGGCGACGATGCCCGCAGCCGCCCCCACGGGGGTGAGCCGGTGCCACCAGACGCCGAGGATGACGAGGGGCGCGAAGGTCGAGGCGGCGATGGCGAAGGCGTGCCCGACGGCCTGGCTCAGGCCGACCGGGTCGACGAGCTGGCTGATGACGAGGGGCACGATCACGCCGACGAGGGCAGCGACCCGGAAGGTCTGGACCGGCTGGGAGTCGCCACCGGTGCGTCGTCCCGCGGCGCGTCGCAGGACGTCCTGATCGATGGCGCCGGCCACCGAGAGCGCCAGCCCGGACGCCGTGGAGAGGAAGGCCGCGAAGGCGCCACCGGCGAGCACGGCGGTGAGGATCTCCCCGCTGACCGGGGGCAGCACCGCGTGCGGCAGCCCCAGGACGATGTCGTCGGGGCGACCTTCGGTCCCTTCGGGCAGGTAGGCGCGGCCGAGGAGGCCGTAGATCGGCGGGAAGACGTAGAAGAGCCCGAGGAGGGCGAGCACCGCGACGGTCGTGCGGCGGGCGGCCCGGCCGTCGGGGTTGGTGTAGAAGCGCACGACGATGTGCGGGAGCCCCATCGTCCCCAGGCACAGCGCCAGCAGGGTGCTGTACGTCGTGTAGAGCTGGTGGTCCTCCCGGGCGGAGGTCAGCGGCTCCCACCACCGGTCGTCGGCAACCGGCGAAGGGGAGCCGTCACTCAGCCAAGCAGCGAGCAGGACGAAGGCCGGGATGGCGATCGCCGCGAGCTTGATCCAGTACTGGACGGCCTGCACCAGAGTGATCGAGCGCATCCCGCCGCCGACGACGCCAGCGGTGATGACGACGGCGACGACGACGCTGCCCACCCACGTCGGCAGCCCGCTGACATGGCGAAGGGCGAGGCCGGCGCCCTGCATCTGCGGCAGGAGGTAGAGCCAGCCGATGCCGACGACGAGGGCGGCGCAGAGCAGCCGCACCGGACGGGAACGCAGCCGGATCTCGGCGAAGTCGGGCAGCGTGTACGCGCCGGACCGGCGAAGGGGGGCCGCGACGAGGACGAGGAGGACGAGGTAGCCGATCGTGTACCCGACGGGCAGCCAGAGCATGTCGGCGCCCTGGGTGTAGACGAGCCCGGCGACGCCGAGGAAGCTCGCGGCGGAGAGGTACTCACCTCCGATCGCGCTCGCGTTGCGCCACGGCCCGACAGTCCGGCCGGCGACGTAGAAGTCGCTCGTGCCACGGGCCAGCCGCATGCCCCACACGCCGAGGACGAGCGTGGTGAGGCAGACGACGACGATCGCCGCGATGCTCGTCGCGCTGACGTCGTGCCCCGGCGTCATCGATCACCCACGACGTCGGAGAACTGGGCCTCGATGCGCTCGGCCGCTCGCGTGTACTGCCGGGCCGAGATCACCGCGGCGGGGTAGACGAGCAGGCCGAGGATCACCCACGGCAGCGGCAGCCCGAGGACCTCGAGACGACGGGTTGCGGGGACGATCGCGAAGAGGAGCGGCAGTGCTCCGAGGACGACCGTGAGCGTCGCGACGACGGTGAGCGACAGGCGGAGCTGGGCGCGCATGAGAGAAGAGAGATACGCCGCGCCGAGCGGGCTCTGCGAGGTGATCTCGGTGCGCAGCGAGGGGCGGCGGGCACGGGTCGTCGCGGTTCGCGTCCGAGTGACCCGGACGCGCTGCGGCGACTGGTTCACGGCTTGTCGCCGAGGCGCAGCAACGTCGAGCGCAGGGCGCGGGTGTGCCGGCGCGAGACCTGGAGCTCGACGTCGCCGTCGACGACGACGGTGCAGCGGCCCTGGTCCATGCGGACCTCGCTGATGTGCCGGGTGGAGACGATCGTGCTCCGGTGGATGCGGACGAACCCGGCGTCGTGCCAGCGCTCCTCGAGGTTGGCCAGAGGGATCCGGACGAGGTGGGATCCGCGAGCGGTGTGCAGCCGGGCGTAGTCGCCGTGCGCCTGGACGTACCGGATGTCGTTGCGCGACACGAAGCGGGTGACGCCGCCCAGCTCGACGGGGATCGTCTCGTCCTCCTCCGGGGCGCCGCGCTCGGCCCGCTCGAGGTCGACGAGGCAGCGCCGGACGGCCTCGCCGATGCGCTCCTGGCGCACCGGCTTCATGACGTAGTCGGCGGCCTCGAGGTCGAAGGCGTCGACCGCATGACGGTCGTGGGCCGTCACGAAGACGACGGCGGGCGGATCGGTGAAGCGCTTGATGACCCGGGCCAGCTGCATGCCGTCGAGGCCGGGCATGGAGATGTCGGAGAAGACGACATCGATGGGCTCGTGCTCGAGGGCCGCCAGGGCCGCCGTGCCGCTCGGGGCAGCGAGGACACGCGAGACCCGCGGGTCCTGGTCGAGGACCCACGCCAGCTCGTTGCGGGCGGGTGCCTCGTCATCGACGACAAGGACCACCAGGCCGTCAGTCGCGCTCCCTTCGACCATGGGCCCCACCCTAAGGCGCGACGTGGACGGCCGGGGAGAACTTCGGGACCCGGAAGGAGGCGCGCATCCCGGCGCCGGGTGCGGTCTCGACGACGAGCCCGTACTCCTCGCCGTACACCTGCCGCAGCCGGGCGTCGACGTTGCCGAGCCCGACGGAGTCGGCCCGGCTCTGGCCGTCGAGGACCTTGCGGATCGCCGCCGGGTCGGCGCCGACCCCGTCGTCCTCGACGCTGATCTCCGCCTCGGTGCCGACGTCGGAGACGACGAGGGTGACCCGGCCCGGACCGTCCTTGGGGGCCAGCCCGTGCCGCACCGCGTTCTCCACGAGCGGCTGGATCGCGAGGTAGGGCAGCTGGACGGGGAGGACCTCCGGGGCGATCTTCAGGGTGATGCTCAGACGGTCGCCGAACCGTGCCTGCTCGAGCACGAGGTAGCGCTCGACGTTACGGAGCTCTTCTCGCAGGGTCGTGAAGGCGCCGCCACGGCGCAGGGCGTACCGGGTGAAGTCGGCGAACTCGAGGAGCAGCTCGCGAGCCTGACTCGGGTCGGTCCGGACGAAGGAGGCGATGGCGGCGAGCGAGTTGTAGATGAAGTGCGGGCTGATCTGGGCCCGCAACGCCCGCAGTTCTGCCTCCATCGCCCGGGTCCGCTCGTACGACAGCTCGGCCAGCTCGACCTGGGTGGCGACCCAGCCGGCGAGCTCCTCAACCGCGCGGGTCATGCCGGCAGACGTTCTCGGACCGTAGGCCGCCAAGGCTCCGACGACGCCGCTCTCGAGCTGGATGGGCGCGATGACGGCAGAGCGCACCGGGCAGTCCGTCGAGGTGCACGTCACCTCGTCGGGCCCGAGGACGACCGTGCGGCCTGCCGTCAGCGCGGGGCCGGCCTGGTCGACGACGGCCGGCAGGTGGTGGCTCCCCTCGCCGTCCCACGTGATGACCGAGCCGTGGTCGCAGATCGCCAGGGCCGGGGTCGCCACGAGCGCGCGCAGGTAGGGCGCGGCCTTCGAGCAGCCGTCGTCGGTCAGCCCCTCCGCCAGGTGCCGGGCGGCGAGCGAGGCGGTGTGCAGGGTCTCGTAGGTGGCCTGGTCGCCGACGGAGATGAAGCCCTGCGGGCGGGTGCGCCAGCGGTAGAGCACGAGCAGGAGGGCGACGACGGCGAGCACCGCGAGCGCTGTGGGCAGGTGCGGCGCGGTCATGGGCCGCAGCCTAGGGCGGACGGGGTCGTAGGGTGAGCGTCGTGTCTGCGATCGTCTCGTCTCTGCACCAGCTGGCCGCGCTCGACGACGTGGCCGCCGCGAGCGATCGGGCCCGTGAGGCGTGCACCGCGCTGCGTTGGCACGAGGGCCTGCGACGGCGCACCCCAGAGGCCGCGGCGGAGTCGCGGGTCCGTGGGGCGTGGGCCAGCGCCGAGCTCGACGGTGCGCGGTCGACCGCGACGATCGTCCGGGACCTCATGCGGGGTGCGCGCGAGCGCTCGCCAGAGCCGGACCCGGCGGAGCGGATCATCCACGGGGCGATGGCGGCGACCGCCGAGACCGAGCACCTGCGGTCCATGGTCGGCTCGGCCCCGGGGCAGGTGCTCGCGCGCCTCCACACCGTCGCCGCGGCCGAGCTCGTCGGGGACCGGGACGAGCTGGGACGACCTCGTCGAGACGGGGAGACCTGCCGCGAGATGAGCGACCTCGGCCCGGCACCCGAGGGCGCGGAGCTGCGGCAGCGGTTGGCGGGCATCATCGAGATCATCGCTGCGGCCGATCAGGCGCCCGCCCTCGTCGTGGCCGCGGTCGTCCATGCAGAGATCGCGACCGTCCGTCCCTTCACCGTCGGCAACGGGCTCGTCGCCCGCGCCGTGGAGCGACTCCTTGTCCAGTCCACCGGTCTCGACCCGACCGGCGTGACCGTGCCGGAGGCGGGCCATGGCGCCGAGGGCGGGCCGGCCTACCTCGGGTCCCTCACGGGGTACGCCCAGGGCGGCACCGACGGGGTTCGGCTGTGGCTGCGGCACTGCGGCGAGGCTGTCGTCGCTGCCGCCCAGGAGGGGGAGCGGGTTGCCGACTCCGTGCGGGCCGGCCGCTTCGTCTGACCTGCACCGACACCCGGCGACACAAACCTGACGTCATCGTGACCGCACCACCCCCTCGGAGGGTTTTGACAGGCATGTGGATGTAGAGTGAGTGATGTCGCTCCCCGCAAGGGTTGCAGCGGCAGCGTGCCAAGTTCCCTCCCCCCGGGGGCTGGCCGCAGGCGGCCCCGGTCTACTCCCCCCCAAGACCGGGGCCGCCGCTATGTCTCCCGCCGGGTCATCCACACGCCTCGACCGGACCGGTCGGTTGTCCCCAGGTCGGTCGGCCGCGGCCCGGTGGGCTCAAGGGCACCCGATCGTGGGGCCATGGAACCGCTCGTGCTCGTCGTCCCTGCCTCCGGCGGGCTCGGCGCCTC
>JBHWMJ010000110.1:0-7177 GCA_043423105.1 Marihabitans sp. | reverse complement strand
AATGTGAGACCCACCTGGGTGCGGGTCTTCTCCCGGATGAGGTGGTGGTGGACGGCCGCGGTGAGCAGCAGCGACGGGATCGGCGCGTAGTCGCGGCCGGAGTCACGGTCGGACAGGACGATGAAGCGCGCGCCGCCGGCGATGGCCTCGGAGACCTCGCCGCAGATCTCCTCGATCCGTGCTGCCATGCCCTCGCCGCCCCGCATGTGGTCGTAGAGACCGCGCACGACGTGGGTGGCGTACCCGGGCAGGTCACCGTCGGCGTTGATGTGGACGATCTTGGCCAGCTCGTCGTTGTCGATGACCGGGAAGGGCAGGATGACCTGCCGGGCGTGCGACGGCTCGGCGTCGAGCGCGTTGCCCTCGGGCCCGATCGCCGTGCCGAGCGCGGTGACGAGCTCCTCGCGGATCGCGTCGAGCGGCGGGTTCGTCACCTGGGCGAAGAGCTGGGTGAAGTAGTCGAAGATGAGCCGCGGCTTGGACGACAGGACCGCGATCGGGGTGTCGGTCCCCATGGAGCCGAGTGCCTCGGCACCCTGCCGGGCCATCGGCGCGAGGAGGATCGAGAGCTCCTCCTCGGTGTAGCCGAAGGTCCGCTGACGTCGGCGCACGGAGGCGGGAGTGTGCATGACGTGCTCACGGGGCGGGAGGTCCTGGAGGAAGATCCGGCCGGCGTGCAGCCACTCCTCGTACGGCTGCTCGGCGGCGAGCTGGCCCTTGATCTCCTCGTCCTCGACGATGCGCCCCTCGGCGGTGTCGACGAGGAACATCCGGCCGGGGGTGAGACGACCCTTGCGGACGACCCGCTCGGGCTCGATGTCGAGCACGCCGGACTCCGAGGCGAGGACGACGAGGCCGTCGTCGGTGACCCAGTAGCGCCCCGGCCGCAGGCCGTTGCGGTCGAGGACCGCCCCGACGAGGCGGCCGTCGGTGAAGGTCACGCAGGCCGGTCCGTCCCACGGCTCCATGAACATCGAGTGGAACTCGTAGAACGCCTTGCGCGCCGGGTCCATCGTCGCGTGGTTCTCCCACGCCTCGGGGATCATCATGAGCACCGCGTGCGGCAGCGGACGACCGCCGAGGTGGAGCAGCTCGAGGACCTCGTCGAAGGACGCCGAGTCGGACGCACCTGGGGTGCAGATCGGGAAGAGGCGTTGCAGGTCGCCCGGGATGACCGAGGAGGTGAGCTGCGACTCGCGCGCGCTCATCCAGTTGCGGTTGCCCTTGACGGTGTTGATCTCCCCGTTGTGGGCGATGAAGCGCATCGGGTGACTCAGCGGCCAGCTCGGGAAGGTGTTCGTCGAGAAGCGCGAGTGGACCAGGGCAAGCTCGGTCTCGAAGCGCTCGTCCGAGAGGTCGGGGTAGAAGGGCTCGAGCTGGGCGGTGGTGAGCATGCCCTTGTAGACCATCGTCCGCGAGGAGAGCGAGGCGAAGTAGACGTCGGTCTCACGCTCTGAGCGCTTGCGGACGCAGAAGGCGAGGCGCTCCAGCGTCATGCCCGAGATCTCGGCACCGGGCGCCGAGACGAAGAGCTGGGCGAAGTGGGGCATGACCTCTCGGGCCATCTCTCCGACGAGGTCACGCGTCACGGGGACGTCGCGCCAGCCGAGGACGACGAGACCCTCCTCGACGACGATCTCCTCGATCCGCGCCATGACCTCGCGTCGCTGGTCCTCCTCGCGGGGGACGTAGGCGGTCCCGACGGCGTAGGAGCCCGCTGCCGGCAGGTCGAAGTCGACGGCCCCGCGCAGGAAGCGGTCCGGGACCTGCGTGAGGATCCCGGCTCCGTCGCCGACGAGCGGGTCGGCGCCCGTGGCGCCGCGGTGCTCGAGGTTGGTCAGCGCCAGCAGCGCCTGGTCGACGATGTCGTGCCCGGCGGATCCGCGCATCGTGGCGACCATCGCGACGCCGCAGGCGTCGTGCTCCGCCTCTCGGCGGTAGAGGCCGGTGTCGGCGGGGTGCGCTGAGAAGCGGGCGAAGGGCGAAAGGGTCGTCACCGACGGATCACCGTCCTTGTTCTCTCGATGGTCGGATCAGCCGGTGCCCATGGCGATGGGCACCGGCTGGCGGCTGAGGGTCGTGGACGGCGTCGGCCACGGGTGGGAGGAGACTAGCAGCCTCGATGTCTTACCTACTGACCCGCTCGTCTCACATGGTGAGATCCTCGTCGCCCGTCGTCGGGCGACGCTGCCCTCGCCGTCCTGCAACGACCCAGATGGCCACCCCGAGGGCGAGGACCGCCAGCGATGTCCACACGTTGAGTCGCTGGCCGAGGATGATCTCCGCCTCGTCGGTACGCATGGTCTCGAGGACGACCCGGCCCAGCGGATAGCCGGCGACGTAGGCGCCGAACAGCTGGCCCGGTGCGAGGCGCACCCGTCGGTCGAGCACGAGCAGCGCCACGGCAAGCAGGAGCAGGAAGACCGACTCGTAGAGGAAGATCGGGTGGAAGGTCCCGAGCACGACTGCCTCGCCGTCGGGGCCGGTCACCGCCCGGGCCGCCCCGGTGTCCCAGCGGTGGATCTCCAGGCCCCACGGCAGGTCGGTGGGACGGCCGTACAGCTCGTTGTTGAACCAGTTGCCCCAGCGCCCGATGGCCTGAGCGACAGGGAGCGCCGGGGCGACCGCGCTCGCCAGCTCCCCGAACGGCACGCCGTACCGGCGGCAGGCAAGCCAGGCTCCGAGCGCACCACCGGCGACGGCACCCCAGATACCTAGGCCGCCCTTCCACAGCTGGAGTGCGGCGAGGGGGTCGCCCCCGTCGCCGAAGTACGGCTCGGGGGTGGTGACGACGTGGTAGAGCCTGGCCCCGATGATCCCCGCTGGCACCGCCCAGAGGGCGATGTCGAGGACGACCCCGTCCGCTCCCCCGCGGGCCGAGAGTCGCTTCTGGGTGATCCAGACGGCCGCCATGATCCCGGCGAGGATGCACAGCGCGTAGGCGTGGATCGTGAGCGGGCCGAGGGAGAGCGCGGCGACCTCAGGGCTCGGCAGGGCCGCTGGACGAAGGGGTGAGGTCACTGCTGCTGCCGGTCCTCGGGAACCTCACCGCTGGTGAGGATCTGGGCGAAGGCCTCGGTGTCAGCCTGCGTGCCCTCCTGGTCGAGCACGAACGAGCCCCACGACAGCTCGGTGCCGTCGACCTTGATGACCGGCGTGCCGGTGACGCCGTCCTGGACCGTCTGCTTGTCGACGCTTGTGACGTAGGCCTGGTAGGTCCGGTCGTCGCTGCAGGTCTCCCAGGCCGAGAGCTTGTCCCCGGTGAGGCCCGCGTGCTCGGCGGCCTGACGGAGCGCGTCCTTGGAGAACTCGGCGTGGTTGGTCGGCTGGTTCGCGAAGAGCCACTCGTGGAACTTCTCCCAGCCGCCCTGGTCGGCGGCGCACAGGGCGCTGCTGCCGGCCACCGCGGAGGCGTCCTTGCCGTCGTTGCTGTCGATGACGGTCTTGAGGTGGACGTTGAGCTTGATCTTGCCGTCGGCGGCGAGGTCGTTGATCGTCCCGCCGAGGGTCCGCTCGAAGACGGCGCACGCCGGGCAGCGGAAGTCCTCGTAGACGTCGACGGTCGGGGCGTCGGCGACGAGGGTGGCGTCGGGGTAGGGGTTGAACGGCTGGCCCATCTCGGTACCCGCCGGGGCACCTCCGTCCGCGGTGCCACCGGAGTCCCTCGTGGCGGTCCAGATGACCGCGCCGACGACGGCGATGACCGCCACGATGGCGACGATGCCGCCGACAATGATGGCGTTGGTCCCGTTGCCGGTGCCCTTGGACGCAGCCTGGATCTTGGCCTGGCGGTCGGTGCTCATTGCTTCCTCCAGAGAAGGGGGTGGTGGTCTCAGCGGTGCGGCTCTCGCACGCCGGCGGCGAGCTCGCGGGTCAGGGCGGCCAGCCGCTCGAGGCCGGCGTCGGTGTCCGGGTCGTCCAGGCAGGCGACGAGGGCGGAGCCGACGATGACACCGTCGGCGTACGACGCGATCTCGGCGGCCTGCTCGCGGGTGCTCACTCCCAGGCCGACGCAGACCGGGAGCTCCGTGTGCTCACGGGTCCGGGCGACGAGGTCGGCCGCGGCGTCACCGACGCTCGACCGGGCCCCGGTGACGCCCATCGTCGAGGCGGCGTAGACGAAACCACGGGTGGCCTCGGTGACGATCGCGAGCCGCTCAGGGGTCGAGCTCGGCGCGACGAGGAAGACCCGGTCGAGCCCCTGGGCCTCGGATGCCTCGATCCAGTCTTGGGCCTCGTCGGGGATGAGGTCGGGGGTGATGAGTCCCGCCCCACCCGCGGCCGCGAGGTCGGCGGCGTACCGGGCCACACCCCGTCGCAGCACGAGGTTCCAGTAGCTCATGACGAGCGGCGGGACACCCTTGGCGCGCACCGCAGCGGTGGCCCGGAAGACGTCCTCGACGCGGACCCCACGCTCCAGCGCCTGGGTCGCGGCGCGCTGGATGACGGCCCCGTCCATGAGGGGGTCGCTGTAGGGCATGCCGACCTCGACGATGTCGATGCCGTTGTCGCACAGCGTCTCCATCGCCCGGATCGACGTCGGGACGTCGGGGTAGCCGACCGGGAGGTAGCCGATGAGGGCAGCCCTGCCCCCGGCCCGGCAGGCGGCGAGGACCCCATTCGTCCCGCGGGACGTCCGCTGCTCGACGCTCATGCCTGCACGCCCCCTTCGCCGTCGACGTCGGTGACCGACTCGGCACCACCGGTGACGACCGCCCCGTCCGACGGGGTGCCCTCGGCCTCGTCGTCGACGAGGCCGAACCACCGGGCCGCCGTGTGCATGTCCTTGTCCCCGCGGCCGGAGAGGTTGACGAGGACGACGGCCTCCGGGCCGAGCTCGCGGCCGACCTCGATCGCACCCGCGAGGGCGTGCGCGGACTCGAGCGCCGGGATGATCCCCTCCGTGCGGCACATGAGGCGGAACGCCTCCATCGCCTGCTCGTCGGTGGCGTAGCGGTACTCGGCCCGACCGGGGTCCCGCAGGTAGGCGTGCTCCGGCCCGACGCTCGGGTAGTCCAGCCCCGCTGAGATCGAGTGGGTCTCGAGGGTGTGGCCCTCGTCGTCCTGCATGAGATAGCTCATCGCGCCGTGAAGGACGCCCGGCTCGGCGGTGGCGAAGCGGGCCGCGTGGCGGCCGCCCTCGATCCCCTCTCCCCCGGCCTCGACGCCGACGAGGCGGACCCCCTCGTCCTCGACGAAGCGGTGGAAGATCCCCATCGCGTTGGACCCGCCCCCGACGCAGGCGACGACGGCGTCCGGCAGGCGGCCGGTCAGGTCGAGCACCTGCTGGCGCGCCTCCTCGCCGATGATCTTGTGGAAGTCTCGGACCATCTCAGGGAAGGGGTGCGGCCCCGTCACCGTGCCGAGGACGTAGTGCGTGTGCCCGACGTTGGTCACCCAGTCGCGCAGCGCCTCGTTGATGGCGTCCTTGAGGGTGGCGCTGCCGTGCTCGACGGCGACGACCTCGGCGCCGAGGATCTTCATCCGGGCGACGTTGAGCGCCTGACGCTCGGTGTCGACCTTGCCCATGTAGACGGTGCACTCCAGGCCCATGAGTGCCGCGGCCGTGGCGGTGGCGACGCCGTGCTGGCCGGCACCGGTCTCGGCGATGACCCTCCGCTTGCCCATGCGCTTGGTGAGCAGCGCCTGGGCGAGCACGTTGTTGATCTTGTGCGAGCCGGTGTGGTTGAGGTCCTCGCGCTTGAGGATGACGCGAGCGCCGCCGGCGTGCGCGGCGAAGCGCGGCACCTCGGTGATGATGCTCGGGCGGCCGGTGTACGAGCGATGGAGGGCGTCGAGCTCGTCGAGGAACTCTGGGTCGACCATCGCCTTCTGCCGGGCCTCGTCGAGCTCCTCGAGCGCCGGGATGAGCGCCTCAGGGACGTATCGCCCGCCGAAGCGCCCGAACCGGCCGAGTGGGGCGCGGGGGTCGGGGGCGGTCATCGGACGGCCCGCATCGCGGCGACGGCGCTCGCCGGGTCTCCCCCGGTGACGACAGCCTCGCCGACGAGGACAGCATCCGCACCGGCTGCCGCGAAGGCGGCGGCGTCCGAGACCCCGCTCACCCCCGACTCGGCGATCCGCACCCGGTCGGCGGGGATGAGCGGGACCACGCGGCCGAAGGTCGCGTTGTCGACCTCGAGAGTCTTGAGGTTGCGGTTGTTCACCCCGACGACCTGAGCGCCGGAGGCGACGGCACGCTCCGCCTCTGCCTCGTCGTGGACCTCGACGAGCGCGGTCATGCCGGTCTGGTCGACGAGGCCCAGCAGGTCACTCAGCTGGGCGTCGTCGAGGGCGGCGACGATGAGCAGGACGAGGTCGGCGCCGTGGGCCCGGGCCTCCCATACCTGGTACTCCGTGACGACGAAGTCCTTGCGCAGGATCGGCACGTCCACGGCAGCCCGGACGGCGTCGAGGTCGGCGAGCGAGCCGCCGAAGCGTCGCTGCTCGGTGAGCACGGAGATCGCTGCCGCGCCACCCTGCTCGTACTCGCGGGCCAGCGCCGCGGGGTCGGGGATGTCCGCGAGCGCGCCCTTGCTCGGGCTGGAGCGCTTCACCTCGGCGATGACGGCGAGGTCCTGCGAGCGCAGTCGGGCGACGGCGTCCCGGACCGGTGCGGCTTCGGCCGCGAGCCGACGGACGTCGACGAGCGGGACAGAGTGCTCCCGCTCCTCGAGGTCTTCCCGGACACCGTCGATGATCTGGGACAGGACACTCATGGGGCCAGGTTAACCGGCGGCCCGGGCCGGTCCGCCGGGGTCTTCGTCCGTGGGATCCGCGCCCTCGCTGAGACGCTCCCAGTCCGAGGTCGAGGACGTCGGCTCGGTGCGGTCCGTGCCGCTGCGTGCGGTGGTGGCCCCGAGCGCCTGCCACCGACCACCGGAGAGCAGTGCGCCCGCCGCGGCGAGGGCGAAGGGGACGGCCGCCAGGGCGGCGACCCACGGCCAGATCGTCGTCGTGGCGCTCGCCTCGAGGGTGGCGGACGTACCGGACCGGGAGCCGGCGACCGACCCCAGGACGTCGGCGGGGTCGAGCAGGACGCGGGCCACGAGCACGGCGACGACGACAACCACGCCGACCAGGGCGACGGACGCGACGAGGCGCCCGACGCGGCCGCTTGTCACGGCGGCGACGACGGCCGCGGCACCGACGAGGGCGATCCCGGCCAGGCCACACC
>JBHWMJ010000104.1:0-3923 GCA_043423105.1 Marihabitans sp. | reverse complement strand
ATACTCGGCGCCGGGTCCTCCCCGGCCGAGGTGGCCCGACGACGGGACCGGACCAACCGGGCCAAGGAGGTCGTCCGCGGCGTGCCGGGCCTGCTCACGGCGCGAGCCGCGGCGATGCGCGTCGTCCGGAGCAACGCGACGGTCCTCGACGCGCTCGACCGGACCCGGGGCGAGGTGCCCTGGGTCGGTGGCCGCCCGCGGCCCATGCACACCGACGTCGCGGCCGCGGTCGCGGCCGATCCCGCGCGCCCGGTCCAGACCTGGCCGATCGTCCTCGTCATCGCCGACCACCTCGCGGGCGAGCCGCTGGAGGTGGCCGTGCGGGCCGTCCACGAGCGCCAGGTGCGCACCCGTGCCTTCCGGCCGGTCTTCCTCCTCGGAGGTCAGCCGAGCACCGCGGCCCGTGAGCACCACTACCCCTTCGACCTGCTCTCACCGGCCGAGGAGATCGGCGACGGGTACCCGGTCTACCGCGCCCGCCGCGTCGTCTCGCTCGTCGACCACATGGGTGCCTCCCTCGTCGTGCGCGCCGCAGAGCCCGGCCGAGCCGGGGACGGGGTCGACGCGGAGGGGGCGCTGCTGCTAGACGCGCTGGCCGAGCACCTCGACGAGCGCGACCGGTACCGGAGCCGCTGAGCGCGGTCGGGGGCTGGCTCGTCAGCTGCCCAGGGCCGCCTCGACCTGCGGCTGCAGGACCGGTGCGAGCGTTCTCGCGTACGTCGCCGTGACGTGCGAACCCTGGCGGTAGACGAGGACCTCGCCGATGACCGGCCAGCACGTCCCGCCCGGGCAGATCCACGGCGTGATGTCGAAGAACCTCGCCCCGGCGGCCTCCTTGGCGGCGGAGCGCAACGCCGGGGTGCCCAGGCCCTCCCCGCCCTTGCCTCGGCAGTCGGTCATGAACGTCTCTGCGTTCTCGGCGACGCACTCATAGATCTCACGACCAGGCTGCGGGGTGTCGGACAGGGCGAGGACGGGGACGCCGGCGTCGTGAAGGCGGTTCCAGTAGGTGACGTACCCGTCCGCCAGCTCCGCAGAGGTGCCGGGCTCGCCGTCAGCCCGCATGCCCGAAGAGCGGACCGCCGAGGTCACGACGAGGTCGGGTCTGTCCTGGCCGGAGAGTCGCTCGATGAGCTCGTCGCCCCAGGCGTGGCAGCGTTCGGCCACGGCATCGCCCGGCGTTGCGACCACGGCGGTGAAGGGGCAGGCCGAGCGGGTCCACGTCACGACATGCCACCCCTTCGCCGCCGCCATCTCCTCGAAGGCGGGCAGCCACTGGAGGATCTTGCTGTCGCCGACCAGGGCGATCGTCTGCTCGCCGTCCACGACTCCGAAGGAACAGCTGCGGACCTCGGTCTCCTCGGCGCCCACCTGGCAGTTCCGGGCGTAGGCGTCGGGGACGTCGGCGGTCGCGTCGACCGGTTGCGGGGTCATGCCCGCCGGGGTCTGGTCGACCTTGACCGGGTCTGGGGCGCTCACCCCGAGCACGGCGCCACCGCGAGCGACCTCCGGGTCTGCCGGACGGACGGTCGGGGTCGACCAGGCGAGCGCGAGACCCGCGCCGACACCGGCGAGGGAGAGGACGAGTCCGAGGACGAGGGCCGGGCGGGCCCGGGTGGAGAAGCGCGGAGCGTGGCGGATGGGGTTCTCGATCCACCGGTTCGTCGCCCACGAAGGGAGGAAGGCGAGAAGCACGGCGCCGACGGGAGCGAGGTCGTTGTCCGGCCACAGCTCCTTCGCCGCGACGACGAGGGGCCAGTGCCACAGGTAGAGGGAGTACGAGAGGCCGCCGACCCACACCATGGGGCGCACGCCGAGGACGCGTGTCGGCCCGGCCGGCCCGGCAGCGAATCCGGCGACGACAACGGCGGCTGCGCCGAGCGTCGGGACGGCGGCGGCGGTACCCGGCCAGGGGGTCGCGGTGGACTGGGCCAGCGCCCCGACCCCGATGAGCGCCAGACCGGCCCAGCCGAGGGTGATGGCGGCGGCCCGAGGCAGCCGGGTGGCAACGGTGGCGGCGATCGCGACGAGAGCCCCGATCGCGAGCTCCCACAGACGCGTCGTCGTCACGAAGTATGCGCGCGCGGGGTTGGCATCGGTGAGGTAGATCGACCAGGCGAGGGACGGGAGCAGGATGAGCGCGGTGAGGGCGACGGCAAGGACCGGGCGGACCGGGAGGCGGAACCGCCGGATGAGCAGGGCGAGCGCGAGGATGAGCAGCGGCCAGACGATGTAGTACTGCTCCTCGACCGCCAGCGACCAGAAGTGCTGGACCGGTGAGGCGCCGACGTCCTCGGCGAGGTAGTCCACGGACCGTTCGGCGAGACGCCAGTTGATGAGGTACGCCGCTGACGCAGCGATGTCGCCGCCGAAGTCGCGCCACGTCGTCTTGGGGAAGACCAGCCACACCAGGGCCGCGGTCGCGGCGAGCACCGTGAAAGCGGCCGGGAAGAGGCGCTTGGCCCGCCGGGCGTAGAAGCGCGACAGAGAGACGGTGCCGGAGCGATCGACCTCGCGGACGAGCTGGCTGGTGATGAGGAAGCCCGAGATGACGAAGAAGACGTCGACCCCGGCGAAGCCGCCGGAGACCCACGGCAGGCCCGCGTGGTACCAGAGCACGAGGCCGACCGCGACGGCCCTCAGGCCCTCGATGTCACCGCGGAAGCGAGGCGTGGCCGGGACGGCGGACGGCTCCGTCGACCCTGTTGCTGCTGCCACCTGTGCTCCTTGCCCGATCCGTCGACCTCAGGGGTCCGGCGACCGAGTCTGCCGCAGAGCCCGCAGACTGACCAAAGCGCCTCACCGTGCGGACGATCGACCCGTCCCCACCTCGCTGAGCAGCTGGGCGAGGTCGTCGGTCCGGGCGGCCTCCTCGGGGCTGCGGCGGGGCGCAGCCCCGTGGGCGTGCCGGAACACCTCGGCGATCGCGCGGTACAGCTCGGCCCCCTGCCCTCCGGCGGCCTGGGTCTCGGCGATCTCCTCCATCTCGGCGGGGAGGCGGTCGGACTTGGCGATCGCGACGGCGAGGTCGCGGGCGAGGTGGCGGGTGAGCTCCGGCGCCCCGAGGGCCAGGTCCTCGACGACGGCGTCGAGGACGCCGTGGTGCGCCGCTGTGAGCACCGACTGCAGGCGGAGCGCCTTGGTGCCCTTGTAGACCGCGGCGGTCGACATCTTCGCCGCGGAGGCGCCGCCGACGGCGGGGCTGACGACCTTTGCGGTGAGTCCGGGGGCGACGAGGTCAGCGAAGGGGGAGCAGTCGGGTCCGGCGAGGAAGAGGACGGAGTCGGTGCACGCGCCGGGCGGAGGCCCGCTGATTGCGCCGTCGACGACTCGGCAGCCCGCGGCCTCGAGCACCTGCTCGACCTCGACCATCGTCATGGGGGAGACGGCGTTGAGGTCGGCGACGACCGGCCGGCTGCCAGTGCGGTCCGCGGCCTCGGCGATCTCGGGAGCCTGGTCGACGGCCAGCGCCGGGGGACGACGCTGACGACGGCGTCGCTCGCGGCGACGACCTCGTCGACCGACCCGAGCAGGGTGAGGGTGGCAGCGAGCTCGCGGGTGCGCTCGCTCCGACCGGCGATGGTGGTCACCAACGTCGTGTCGACCGCCTGCCAGGCCCGCCCGAGGGCGCTGCCCATGGCCCCCGGCCAGAGGATCCCGATCGTCGTCATGCCGCCACCTTCCCACCGAAAACCGGACGGTGGTCGAGGTGCGACACAGGAGCCTCGAGACCTCATGACGAAGGGGGCGCCCCGGATGGGACGCCCCCTTCGTGGAAGCCGTGGTGGCCAGGGGCGGGGTCGAACCGCCGACCTTCCGATTTTCAGTCGGACGCTCGTACCAACTGAGCTACCTGGCCGAGTCACGTCCGTGACGTGACGAGCGACCCCGACGGGACTCGAACCCGCGACCTCCGCCGTGAC
>JBHWMJ010000103.1:0-8717 GCA_043423105.1 Marihabitans sp. | reverse complement strand
CCGTGTCGGCCCGCCACGCGTCCTGGCGAAGGGCGATCCGCCAGGACGCGTCGAGGTCGGGGGCCTCAGCGCGTACGTCGTCGAGCATCGAGGCGACCTCGGCCTCGACGTCCGCGGCCTCACCCGCGATGGTCCGCCGCTCGAGCACCACCCGTGCCCGGTCCGCGACGACGAAGGTCGACGACCCGCCGCTCACGGACGTGCACATCCACGACCCGCCGAGCGGGGTGACGCGCTCGTGCTCCGCACGCAACCGGCCGAGGAGGCGCCCGAGATGGTCGATGGCGTCCACCCCTTCGCCCGGGGTGGAGGAGTGGGTGGCGCGACCGCGCAGCTCGACCTCGACGACCGCGTAGCCGCGGAGGGTCTCGGTCTGGGCGAGCCACGTCGGCTCGGCGACGAGGACGGCCTCGGGGTGGAGGTCGAGCTCGCGCAGGGCAGGGATGACGGCGGTGGTGCCGAGGCTCGCGTCCTCCTCGTCGGCGACGAGGGCGAGGACGACCTGGAGAGGGAGGTCGGCGGCCTGGGCGCGTTCGGCGGCGAGGACGATCGCGGCGACCCCGCCGAGCATGTCGCACGCCCCGCGACCCTCGAGACGGTCGTCCCGGACCCGCGGCTCGAAGGGGGCGTCCATCCCTTCGACCCCCACCGTGTCGACGTGCCCGGTGAGGCAGATGGACACCTCGACGCGGCTCGGCCGGGTCCACGCGACGAGGCTCGGTCGGCCCGCAGGGGCGGCCTCGACGACGTGCGTGCCGAGACCGGCGGCGTCGAGCCGGGCGCGAAGGTGCTCGACGATCTCGGCCTCGCCGGCGGCCCCGGGGACGAGCCCGGGGTTGACCGAGTCGATGGCGACGAGCTCGGCGGCAAGGGAGGTGACCGGATCCATGCGGGCAGTGTCGCAGCCGGGCCTACAGTGGGCCGCATGACTGTCGTGCGCATCAACGCGATCACCGTGCCCGAGGACTCCGGCGACGAGCTGGCCGTCCGCTTCGCCGCCCGTGCCGGGGCGGTCGACGGCACCGATGGTTTCGAGGGTTTCGAGCTGCTGCGCCCCACCGACGGTCGCAACGTGTGGCTCGTCGTCACCCGCTGGCGGGACGAGGCGGCCTTCGAGGCGTGGCAGTCGGGCCGCGACTTCCAGCGCGCCCACGGCACCTCCTCAGATGGCTCCCTGAGGAGCGACGACGGAGCCTCGAAGGGTGGCGAGCAGCGTCGCCCGGTCGGCATGTCCGCCGAGCTGTGGTCCTACGACATCCCTGACCTGGCGGCGATGCGCCCCGAGACCCAGGGAGGCTGAGTGGCTCTCGTCCGCCGGGTCGCCCAGCTGGTGCTCGGCGCCGCGATGCTCTTCGCGGGGACGGGTCACCTGACCTTCGCGCGCGAGGAGTTCCAGGCGCAGGTGCCGCCGTGGGTGCCGCTCGACCCCGACCTCGTCGTCCTGGCCTCAGGCGTCGTCGAGCTCGCGGTCGGCGCGGCCCTGGTCGTCACGTGGCGTCAGCCGGCACGGGCGCTCGTCGGGGTGGCGACGGCACTGCTCTTCGTCGCGGTCTTCCCCGGCAACGTCGCGCAGTACACGGAGGGCCGCGACGCCTTCGGCCTGGACACCGACCGCGCGCGTCTGGTGCGACTCTTCTTCCAGCCGGTGCTCATCGTCTGGGCGTTGTGGGCGACGAGAGCCTCGCTGCTGTGGCGCCGCCGGGCGGAGGTGTCCGCGTGAACGACGCCAACGCCCACGACGTCGCCGCGCTGCTGGACGACGTGCGTCGCGGCAGGGTCCGCGTCAAGGACCGCACGCGCGCGATCGCCCTCGTCCTGCACGGGGGGCGCGCCGAGGAGCGCCAGCCGAACCGGTGGCGCGACATCTCCTACCTGCGGATGCTCCCCTTCGCCGCGTCGATCGGCCGCGCCTCGAACGGCCGCGTCGCCCCCGTCCTCGTGCACAACACCCATGGTGGGTGGATCGCGAAGGGGGGCAGCGGGGTCGTGCAGGCGCGCGAGGTGGTCCGTGAGCTCGTCGAGAAGCACGAGCTGCCGGTCGTCGTGCTCGGCCACTCCAGCGGTGGCTGGGTGGGGCTGCGGGTCGCGGCCGACCCCGGCGTGGCCGGGGTCGTCGCCCTCGCCCCGTGGGTCGGCGAGCGGGAGCGGACGGCTCACCTCCGCAGCCCCGACGTGCGGCTGCGCGTCATCCACGGCGACGCCGACGACGTGTGCGACCCGGAGCGGGCACGGAACCTCGTCGAGCGGGTGGCCGCGGCGGGTGCGGACGCGACCTTCGAGCTCGTGCCGGGCGGCAACCACGCGCTGCTCGACTCGCCGCGCCAGTGGCACGGGCGGGCCTCCCGGGCCGTCCTCGACCTGGTCGGCTAGAGCGTGCGAGGACGGCGGGCTCGGGCGCGCCGGGTCATCGATCGCTTCGACGGGCGGATCCTCGGCGTCGGCTCGACCTCGGGAGTGCGGGCCGTCGTGGGGGATTGGGTGGAGTCCCCGCTGGGTGCCTTCACCGACGTCATGGTGGCGACCGCCGATCACCGTCGAGTGCTCCTTGCCCCGTCGTCCGAGGTCGCCGCCTACGTCTCGGCGACGTACTCCTTCGACGAGGTCGTCGAGACCCCGGTCGTGCTCACCGAGGCCGAGGGGCCGAAGGGGGAGCCAACCTGGACGGTCGAGGCGGGACCCCTTCGCCTCGACGTGACTCTCGGTGACCGGACGACGGTGGGGTGGTTGCTGCGCGCTGTGCCGACCCCCTTCGCCCGCAGCCGTCCGGGAGCAATCCTCGCTGATCCCGTGGCGCGACGCGTCTATCCCGGGGTGCGTACGTACGGGAGCGCCGGCAACGGACGCCGTGAGTACTACGGCGCGCTGGACCAGCACCGCGTCGTCGCTGCCGCCGGGACGTGGTCGGGGGAGCCCCTCGGCGAGCTCGCGGAGGTCGTGCCGGTGCCCCGGTTCGGCTTCAGCTCCACGCCCTCCACGCCAGCGCTGACCAGGGTGGTGACCACCGTCGTCCGAGCCCCTGCCTCCGAGCCCCCTGCGTGACCTTCCCTGGCTCGGTGGAAGGCATGACTGATGACAGGAAGCTTGTGGTCACCCGCACCATCGACGCCCCGGCGGACCGGGTCTTCGACCTGCTGACGCTGCCGGAGCGCCACAAGGAGTTCGACGGGTCGGGGATGATCGTCTCCGACGACCGCACCCGGTGGATCCAGGCCGTCGGCGACACCTTGACGATGAACATGCACCACGAGTCGCAGGGCGGCGACTACCAGAAGGAGAACCACGTGGTCGCCTTCGTGGAGAACAAGGTCGTCGGGTGGGCGCCCGCGAAGCCCGGGACCGAGCCGATGGGCTGGCGGTGGGTCTACACGCTGGAGCCGCAGGGGCCGGACGCGACCGAGGTGACGCTGACGTACTCGTGGGAGGACCTCGAGGACAAGCGGGTGCTCGCGATGATGCCCGCGGTGCCGAAGCCGGCGCTCGAGGAGTCGCTCAACCTGCTCGCCGCCGCCGTCACGGGCTGAGGCACCTGCAACGCATGAGACGTCTGCGGATCACGCGTGCCTGCCTCGTCGCGGGCTGACAAACCCTGGACAAGGGGGTCGCTCCGGGCCCGCTGGTGCTCTGAACTGCCATAACGTCGCGAGCAGGTCCCCGCCCTGGGTGGACCACGGACGGACGGAGAGTGGCATGACCGACCAGCGCGAGCTCGTCACCGAGATCATGAAGGACACCCGGATCGCGATCCTCACCTACGTCGACGAGCTCGGTCGACTCGTGTCGATGCCGATGGGCACGCAGGACTTCGAGGACCCGGGGACGGTCCACTTCATCACCCACGCGGACTCGGACAAGATGGCCGCGATCGCCGCCAACCCGAGCGTCAACGTCGCCTACTCCTCGGGTAAGGGCTGGGTCAGCCTCTCCGGCAACGCCGCCCGCAACGACGACCGCGCGCTCCTCGAGGAGCTGTGGGATCCGTCGGCGTCGGCCTTCATGGAGGGCGGGCCGGAGGACCCCAACAGCACCCTGCTCACCGTCACGGCCGACTCGGCGTCGTACTGGGAGTCGCCCGGCAAGGTCGCGACGGTCGTGAAGATGGCGAAGGGCGTCGTCACGGGCGACGACCCCGACCTGGGCGACACGGGCACCGTCAACCTCTGAGCCGGTCGTCGACCGAGGTGGGACTCTCCCCCTAGGTCGGTCGAGGTGCGACTGTCCCCCGGTCGTCGGTCGAGGTGCGACGAGCTCTGCGAGGAGCCTCGAGACCACATGAGTCGACAAGCTGGAGGACTAGCCTCCCGGCATGACCGACCCGAGGAGCTGGCGGAGCTGTCGGACGGCAAGGAGTTCGGCGCGATCATCGACGACGAGTCGCAGGACACACCGATGCGGATGCGGGCGGTGCGAAGGGCCCGAGGTGACATTCGTGGCGATGCCGGTGGGACCGATGGAGGTGGCTGACGATCAGGTCGAGCTGCTGCTCGACGAAGGGTGGGCGCCCCGAGGACGGCGCGCTCACGACCGGCAGCCGGCACACGGTACAGACCGAGCTGCAGGAGAGCGAAGGGCAGGAGGGGTACTGGGACTCCGTCTGGGACAAGGACTCCGTCTTCGTCTTCTATGGGAACGTCCTCGGCTGCAAGGGGCTCGAGGTCGTGGGCGACCCGGGGTTGATCACGGCGATGGGTGGTCCGGAGGTCGCCCGGAGGTTGGGGATCGGCTAGGGCGAAGGGGAGTGCGCTCACCCGTCACGATTCGTCCGACCTCCAGTGGGCCACCGACGCAGAGGGCAATAAGAGTCCGCGTGTGGGGCTTATCGCTGAGGTCCGCTTCATCCCGAAGGTAAGCGAGCAGGAGTTCGGCGCTCGCTGCGAAGGCTTCGGACTCGACGGGACTGAGCCACGGTCGAGTTGCGTAGTCGAGCAGTTCCCGCGCGAGGGCGAGGTGCTTCGTCGTCAGACTCGGGCGTTCATCATCAGTCATGCCCCCAGCCCAGACCTGCCGCCGTGTGGTGTCAGCTGATGACGACAGGTCGTAGCTTGATCGCAGCTTGAGGCATAGCTGCGATCAAGCTACGGAGTCGACATATCAGCTGACTACGGGGCATCAACGGAGCAGCGTCAAGACATGGCTCATTACGAGATCTGCCCGGTGCATGGCCTTCCGGTGACAAACCACTCAGAGGAGATCGCCGACCTGAGATGGCGTGCGGATCACCCACAGAACACCGAGCTGGAGGTGGCGGCACTCCACACGGCAGCGGACCTCATTGAGCGCCATGACGAATGCGAGATATCGCTGAACCGTTGGACCTGGCCGGCTGCGCTCGTATCGCTACTCATCGGACGGGATGTCCTCAAGAACGACCTCCACCCCGTCTTGCCGGACGACGTCGATTGACGGGGGACTCATGAGCCCGTATCCGATGACGTGAGCCGAGAGCACATCAACCTCGCGGCGAGGATCGCCGAAGAAGGCCCCAACACGTGAGCAGACGCGGGGATAAGGACGCTCACGGCCCCCGCCGTCGGTCTTCCAGTTGAGGTTCGGGACGACAAGGACGAGGTGCTGAATGTCGACGGCTATGTGGGCCTTCCACATGTCCTTGAGGTCATGGTTGTTGTTAACCGTTCCACCGCGCTCGACCTCTGCCATCACGCCACGTCCGGGCCCGAGCGGCAACACGAAGTCGGGACGCGACCTGGTGACCAAGCCGTCTTGAGGTGTGAGCACGACCTCCTCACCAAACCCGATGTCTCGGAGAGTCGCTCCGACGATCGCTTGAATGACCGAACTCTGCGCCCCGACGACATGGGCGCGGTTAATGTCCACGTCCTGTTGTGTCAGTTTCGCGACGAGTTGATCAACGACGCTCGCGACCGTTGCGATCTCTGCCCGTTCCGCGTCGGATGGGAACGCCTTCTCGAAGGCGCTGCGGTGGATAGGCACGCACGCAGCTTCCCACGTGTTCCCTCCGTTGGAACAACAGTCAGCTCGCCAAGAAGGCGTCGAACCGGCTCTCCAGACGTGCCCGGTCCGGCCGGTCTCTGCGCTGAGCCGGGAGCGTCAGGGTTCGACCGTTCATCTCCTGGAGACCGTGCTTCAGCATCGGGCCATCTACCTCCTCAAGAAGAGGCTTGTTCACATGGACCACGTAATCCGGCGAGATGCCCAGAAACTTTCGGTCGTAGGCGGCGTGGTGGATCTTGCAGAGGCTCAGCCCGTTCGTGACCTCGGGTGCTCCGTGCTCGTCTGAGTCCTCAACGATGTGGGCGGCGTCCAAGAGCTCGACATGTTTGAGGTTGCAGACAGCGCATTGACATTCGTACGCGAGCATGATGCGGGCGCGGAACGCGGGCTGGTGGACACGCTGTTGCACGATCCGGGCCGCGTAGAGCTTCTCGATGGGACTCATCTCTGCTCCCGGTACAGCGCGAATCGCTTCGTCCACCGTGAGGGTGAACTCGCGTGTAATCGGGTTGTCCCCCACGACGTACACGGGGTAGATCGGCACGTAGTAGTTCTTCGCGATCTTGTTGAAACGGATGACTGGGAGGTTCAGCTCAAGCGCTCGACGGAGCTTGAGGTTCTTCCCGCCTTCCGGTCCCTTCTGATAGCTGTACGTCAGCAGCCCGCCTGACTCCCGGTCGGCGTAGGGGCCATCAGGACTAGTGACGATCGCGAGAGTGGCAACAAAATCCTTGGGGTTCCAGATGCCACCTTTGCCCGGATCAAAGAGCCTCTGGCGTGAGCCATCTGGCAGCTCGAAGTCCGCAAGTTCGGAGAGTGGAATTGCTCCGCCTCGCTCCTCCGCGCGAACGCGCAGGGCGGCAGCTATGACTTCCCGCCGCAGCAACTCGGCGTCGACGGCAGCGTCCATGGCCTGAGACTACGGGGACCGATTGCTCCAGACCTTCGTTCCAAGCCAAGGGAACGGCGTCGAACCTGAGCCAACTCGGCCATCAGAGGGGCCGGTGCCACCCCCTCGCCCGGCAGAAGGGGATGCCGAGCGACGGGGTAAGGCGACCCCTGAGTTCCCGGTGACGGGAACGAGCCATCCGGGGGTCGGATCCCGGGTCGTTGACACTGCAGGGTGCTGCTAGTTTGTGCCTCACCATCGCCGAACCAGGGGGTTGCTGGACATGACTTCTGCCGGTGCTGCCATCTCGCTGACCGCGCGTCGAGCCGGCCTTGGCCTGCTCGGGGCGGCACTCATTGCCTCCTACACGGTCGCGCCCGCAGAGGCCGCTCGGAAGACCGTCTTCTCCTCCTCGGGGAGCTTTGGCATCTCGGCATGCCAGTACACGAAGAACCGCTCGGTGAAGTTCACGGTCCAGAACTACACATCGACGCCCATCTACAAGGTGACCGCCAAGACCTCGTCTGGCTCGGGCACGTACGTCCAGTACATCCCCGGCTACTACGGCAATCGCACGCAGCAGTACGCCCAGATCATCCCGGACGGCTACCGATACGTGTACGTCCAGTGGTCGTCGTCCAGCTCCCAGCGCTACAAGGGCCGCTTCTACCTCAAGAAGTCGTCGTTGCCCATGTGCTCGGCCTGAGCTCCCTCCTCCCCCAAGGACTGAGGCTTCTCCCCACGCGCCCACCGAGGTGGGAGGCTCAACCCGCTCTGTGTCACCCCTTCGCCCGAAAGAGCGGGATGCCGAGCGAGGGGGCGAGACGCCCCGACTGGGCCCGCACGATCGCCAGCACCCCGTCGTTCCGCTCCATCGCAATGAAGCCCTCGAGGTTCGTCGCTGCGCTCCTCACGCCTCGGGCACCATGCCCGGGGGAAGAGAGCGTCAGCCAAGCACCAGGGTGATCTGCTGCGCCACGAGAGCGGGACGTTCCACCCCTTCGATCTCGACGACGTACTTCGTCGTGATCTGCACGCCCTTCGGCAGCTGCTTGACGCCCTCGAAGGTCGCGGTCGCGCGCACCCGCGACCCGACGAGCACGGGGTTGGTGAAGCGCACCGAGTCGACGCCGTAGTTGAGCTTCGCGTCGCCGATCTGCAGGTCGAAGATCTGCGACCCGAAGACCGGGATGAGCGAGAGCGTGAGGAAGCCGTGGGCGATCGTCCCGCCGAAGGGGGAGTCCTTCGCCCGCTCGACGTCGACGTGGATCCACTGGTGGTCGCCTGTCGCCTCGGCGAACTGGTCGACCTGCTCCTGGGTGATCGTCACCCAGTCGGAGGTGCCGAGCTCCTTGCCCTCGAGGGCGAGCAGGTCGTCGAGAGAGGTGATCGTCTGCATGGCTCCATCATGGCGGGTGCGTGGTGTCGAGGCTCACGAAGGGGTGGGGAGGCCGGCGACGGCCTCGTCGGCGAGCTGCGCGCCCGCCCCTTCGTAGACCTGGAGGACGACGTCCGCGCCGGCCCGCGTGAGCTGGCCGACGTGGTCGGGGTAGCGGGCCATCGCGGCGACCGTCCCGGTGAAGCCGGTGCCGCGCAGTACCCGCAGGACGTCCAGGCTCGTCTTGTGCGACGGGAGCGCGACGACGACCATCTCGACCCGCGACCCGCGGAGCGACTCCCACAGGCGCAGGTCGCTCGCGTCGGCCTCCAGGACGCGCCACCCCTTCGCCTCGAGCGCCGAGATCCGCTCCTTGTCCTGCTCCAGACCCAGCACGCTCACACCGTGCTCCTTCACGAGCTGGCGAGCCGCGCTCTTGCCGACCCGACCCATCCCGAGGACGAGCGCCCGCGCGTCCCC
>JBHWMJ010000098.1:0-35219 GCA_043423105.1 Marihabitans sp. | reverse complement strand
CTACTCGGCCTGGAGCTGGAGCGCGTCCGAGGTCCGGTCGAGGTAGGCCCACAGCAGGGCGGCGAAGGCGATGCCGACGGGGTGGTTGCGGCCGAGCAGGGCGATCCCGATGCCGATGAAGCCGATGCCACCCTGGAAGTTCAGCCCGTAGGCGTGGTCGGCCCCGAAGAACGCCGGCATACCGATGAGGCCGGCCACCGCGCCCGAGGCCACCATCGCGCCGATGACCATGCGCGGGACCTTGACGCCGCTGGCGACCGCCGCCGTCTCGGACTGGCCGGTGGCCCGCAGGTCGAAGCCGAATCGGGTCCGGTTGAGGATGAACCAGTAGGCCAGGCCGACGACGATCGCGAGCAGGGCCAGGGTGTAGACCCGGTTGGCCGCCCCCGGGATGATCTGGAGGCCCTCGAGCTGGGAGCTCAGCGGGATCTCCGTGGTGCTGATCGTGTTGCCCCCCTCGGCGCGGGAGCCGACTTGCCGCAGGCCCCAGCCGACGAGACCGGCGGAGATCGCGTTGAGCATGATCGTCGAGATGACCTCGGAGACACCGCGCTTGACCTTGAGCCACGCGGCGATGTCGGCCCAGATGCCGCCGGCGAGCATGGCGACGAGGAGGGCGACGAGGATGTTCAGCGGCCCGGGCAGCCAGCCGTTCCCGGCGAAGACCGCCGCAGCGAAGGTCGCGATGCGGTACTGGCCGTCGACACCGATGTTGAAGAGGTTCATCTTGAAGCCGATGGCCACGGCGATCGCCGAGAGGTAGTAGACGGCACCGTTGTTGACGATGTTGACCACGGCACGGGCCCGCGGCGGCGTGAGCAGGGTCTCCCACACCTTGCCGACCGGGTCGCCGACGGCGAGCAGGATGAGCGAGGTGACGACGAAGGCGACGACGAGCGCCAGCACCGGAGCGGCCAGTGTCAGCAGGAGGCTGCGCGGGTTGAAGCGGCTCATGCCTGGGTTCCTTCGCTGTGGTCGGTCCGCCCGGGGAGAGGCTCGGGGCGGACCTCGGCGTCCGCGCCGGTCATCGCGCTGCCGAGCTGCTGGCTCGTCACCTCGTCCGGGTCGAACTCGCCGGTGATCCGCCCGCGGAGGATGACCTTGATCGTGTCGGAGAGCCCGATGAGCTCCTCGAGGTCGGCGCTGATGAGCAGCACGGCGAGGCCCTCGCGCCGGGCCTCACGCATGAGGTCCCAGATGGCGGCCTGCGCGCCGACGTCCACGCCTCGGGTCGGGTGCGCCGCGATGAGCACCTTCGGGGAGTGGCTCATCTCGCGCCCGACGATGAGCTTCTGCTGGTTGCCGCCGGAGAGGGACCCGGCGGTGACGTAGATGCTCGGGGTCCGCACGTCGTACTGCTCGACGATGCGCTCGGTGTCCTTGCGGGCGCCGGCGCCGTCGATGAGCTGCCCCTTGACGTTGGGCTTCTCGGTCTGGTGACCGAGCATCCGGTTCTCCCACAGCGGGGCGTCGAGGAGCAGGCCGTGGCGGTGCCGGTCCTCGGGGATGTACCCGACGCCCGCCTCGCGGATCTGGCGGACCCCCCAGTCGGAGATGTCGGTGTCCTCGAGCCAGACGGTGCCGGAGGTGGGCTCACGCATGCCCATGATGACCTCGACGAGCTCGGCTTGGCCGTTGCCCTCGACTCCCGCGATGCCGACGACCTCGCCGGCGTGGATCGTCAGCGAGACATCGCTCAGCAGGTCGCGTCCGGCGCCGGCCGCACCGGCGAGGTTGACCCCCTCTACCCGCAGGACGGGTCGGTCGGTGACAGTGGACTCCTCGGTCTGGGGCGTGGGGAGCTCGGAGCCGACCATGAGCTCGGCGAGCTGACGGGCGTTGACGTCCTGCGGAAGCACCGTGTCGACGGTCGTGCCCCGGCGGATCACCGTGACGGCGTCGGCGACGGAGAGCACCTCGTCGAGCTTGTGGGAGATGAAGAGGACGGTCAGGCCCTCGGCCTTGAGCTCGCGGAGGTTGTCGAAGAGCTCGTCGACCTCCTGCGGCACGAGGACGGCCGTCGGCTCGTCGAGGATGATGATCTTGGCGCCGCGGTAGAGGACCTTGAGGATCTCGACCCGCTGGCGGGCGCCGACGCCGAGCTCGCCGACGAGCGAGTCCGGGTCGATGTCGAGGCCGTAGGCCGAGGAGATCCGGCGGATCTCCTCGCGCGCCTTGCCCCCGATGCCGTGCAGCCCCTCGGCGCCCAGGACGACGTTCTCGAGCACGGTGAGGTTGTCCGCGAGCATGAAGTGCTGGAAGACCATGCCGACGCCGTGCTTGATGGCGTCGCTGGGGGTCTTGAGGTCGACCCGCTCCCCGTTGATCTCGATCGTGCCCTCGTCGGGGCGCTGGACCCCGTAGAGGATCTTCATCAGCGTCGACTTGCCCGCGCCGTTCTCGCCGACGATGGCGTGCACTGTGCCGCGGGCGACCTCGAAGGTCACGTCGTGGTTGGCGATGACACCGGGGAATCGCTTGGTGATGCCCTCGAGGCGCACGGCGGTCGCACCCGGGTGGGCTGCCGGGCCGGCCTGCGGTGTGGCTGCGGTGCTGATGGCGGTCTCCTCGTCATCGAGGCTGCGGGGCGGGACGCGAGGCCGTCCGGGACGACCTCGGTGAGTCAGGGTATCTCCCAGGACGACCAGAGGCCCGGCCGACGCGCGTCGCGTGGCCGGGCCCCTGGGTCCTGCGAGATCAGCTGGACGGGACGGTGATCTTGCCGTCGATGATCTGCTGCTTGTACTCGTCGAGCTTGGTCTTGATGTCGTCGACCTTGCCGCCGGTGGTGGCGTAGTCGACACCGCCGGACTTGAGGTCGAAGGACTGGACGCCCGAGAGCGGCTCGCCGGCGACGGAGGCCTTGGCCATGTCGTAGATCGCGACGTCGACGTTCTTGACCATCGAGGTGAGGATGACGTCACGGACGCCTTCCTCGGCGGTCAGCGCCTGGTCGGAGTCGACACCGATGGCGAGCTTCTTCGCGGCCTTGGCCGCCTGGAAGACACCCGCGCCGGAGCCGCCGGCCGCGTGGTAGACGACGTCGACGCCCTGGTCGTACATGCCCTCGGCAGCGGTCTTGCCCTTCGCCGGGTCGGCGAAGCCGGAGCCGTTGTCCGCGAGGTACTTGACCTCGACGGTCGCGTCGGGGTTGACCTCCTTGGCGCCGGCCTCGAAGCCCTTCTCGAACTTGTTGATGAGCGGGGTGTCCATGCCGCCGACGAAGCCGAGCTTGCCGCTCTTGGACTTCAGGGCCGCGGCCGCACCGACGAGGAAGGAGCCCTCCTCCTCGGCGAAGACGAGCTGGGCGATGTTGTCGCCCTCGGAGGCCGGGGAGGCGTCGTCGACGACACCGAAGTTCACGTCCGGGTTGGCCTTGGCGGCGTTGCCCACGGCGGTGGCGTAGATGAAGCCGACGCCGACGATGTCGGTGCAGCCGCCGTCGACGAGCGCGTTGAGGCGGTCCTCACGGGCTGCGTCGTTCTCCTCCTGGCTGGCCTCGGCCTCGGCCGAGTCGATGCCGAGCTCGGACTTCGCCTTGTCGAGGCCCTTGGCCGCCGAGTCGTTGAAGGACTGGTCGCCGCGGCCACCCACGTCGTAGGCGAGGCAGAACTTGACGTCGCTGCCCGCACCGTCGCCGCCGCTACCCGAGGTCGCGTCGGAGTCGGAGTCGGAGCCGCCGCAGGCGGCGAGGGTCAGGGCGGCGACCGACGTCAGCGCGGCGGCCTTGAACATGGAGTGGCGCACAGTGCTCTCCTTCATTGGGCGTGTGCAGGTGGCCGGCAGGGTTCGGCCATCTGCTCCATGCTAGGCGCCCGGATGACGTGCTCCCGGCCGTTCCGGCAGAACCCGCCTGGTTGTTA
Organism: Marihabitans sp.; assembly: GCA_043423105.1. Taxonomy (GTDB): domain Bacteria; phylum Actinomycetota; class Actinomycetes; order Actinomycetales; family Dermatophilaceae; genus Marihabitans. Next base: position 31,356 of record JBHWMJ010000098.1, on the reverse strand, counting down.
TCGACTCGCGACGCAGCCGTGACCAGGGCGAAGGGGTCAGGCCGGGTCGTCGACCCGGGTCCACTCCCCCGCTGCGGCGAGGGTGAGCAGTCGGGTGCCGGCGCGCACGGCCCCTTCGTCGACGATGAGGTCCCCCTGGTGGAGGTCGTACGTCGTGCCGCCGGGGGTGCGGGTCCCGAGACGGGCCATCGCCCCGCTCCCCTCCCGGATGAGCCAGCCGAAGTCCTCACCGCCCAAGGACTGGGGCGTGGGCACGGGGACGACGTCGGCCGTGAGGGCGGCCCGGCCAAGGGCGGCGACGGCCTTGGGGTCGTTGATGACGGGCGGGACCCCCCGGACGTAGTCGACGCGGGCCCGGACCCCGTAGGGCTCGACGACCTCGTGGACGATCTCGGTGAGGAAGGGCTCCATCTCGCCCCAGACGCTGGCGTCAAGCATCCGGATCGTGCCCTCGGCTCGGCCGCTCGACGGGATGACGTTCGCGGCACCCCCGGCCTGGATCTGTCCCCAGACCAGGGCCACGCCGGACCGGGGGTCCATCCGCCGCGAGAGGACGGCGGGCACCTCGGTGACGACCTTCGCCAGCGCGAAGGTGAGGTCCTCGGTGAGGTGCGGTCGCGAGGTGTGGCCTCCTCGTCCGCCGAGGGTGATGATCACCCGGTCCGCTGCCGCGGTGAGGGCACCCTCCTTGAGGCCGACGCTCCCCACGTCGATCGAGGGGTCGCAGTGCACGGCGTAGGCGACGTCGACGCCGCGCATCACGCCGAGCTCGACGAGCTTCTCCGCACCGCCGGGCATGGTCTCCTCGGCGGGCTGGAAGACCAGGCGCACCCCGACGCCCCGGTCGGCGAGCTCGTCGGCCACCGTGGCGAGGGCCAGCCCCGCGCCGAGGAGGACCGCGGTGTGGACGTCGTGACCGCAGGCGTGGCAGACCCCGTCGACGGTCGAGGACCAGTCGAGACCGGTCCGCTCCCGGATCGGCAGTGCGTCGATGTCCCCCCTAAGGGCGACCCGGCGGCGGGGATCCTCGGCTCCGAGGTCGACGACGAGCCCGGTCGCGCCCACGTCGGTCGGGGTCAGCCCTGCGGTGAGGATGCGCTCGCGGATCTTCTCGGTCGTCCGGTGCTCGGCGAAGGCCAGCTCGGGGTGCGCGTGCAGGTCGCGGCGGAAGGCGATGAGCTCCGGGACGAGGTCGTCGACGACGCGCAGGAGCGTCGGGGCGAGAGGAGCTGTCATGTCAACGTCGCACTCTACTCCCGTAGCCCACAGCCGCCGACGGGTCAGACGAGGTCGGTCCGCCCGGACTCCTTGAGCGCCTCGACGACCTTCTTGACGTCCTGGGCCCGCTCGGCCGTCGTGACGAGGATGGCGTCGTCGGTCTCGACGACGACGATGCCGTCGACCCCGACGAGGGCCACGAGGCGGCCGGACTCGCTGACGACGAGACCGCTCGAGTCGACGGCCTGCACCTGCTCGTCGTCACCGACGACGATGACACCGTCCTGGTCGCCGGGCAGCAGCCCGGCCAACGACTTGAAGTCGCCGATGTCGTCCCACCCGAACGTCCCAGGCACGACGGCCACGAGGCCCTCGTCCGCGGCTGGTTCGGCGACCGCGTGGTCGATGGCGATCTTTTCCAGGGTCGGCCACAGCTCAGCCTGACGCTCGGGCTGCCGGACCAAGGCACGCGCGCCCTCGGCGAGCTCGGGGTGCCAGCGAGCCAGGAGGGCGAGCAGCGTCGTCGCCTGCACGACGAACATGCCGGCGTTCCACCAGAACTCACCCGTCGCGAGGTAGCTCGCGGCCCGGCGGGCGTCGGGCTTCTCGACGAACTGGCGCACCCGGCAGGCGGTGGCGAAGCGAGGTAACGGACGCCCGGTCTGGATGTATCCGAAGCCGGTGGAGGGGAAGGTCGGCTCGATGCCGATCGTCACGAGGAACCCCTCCCGGGCGACGGCGGCCGCCTCGGTCAGCGCGGCCCGGAAGGCGTCGGTGCCGGTGATGACGTGGTCGGCGGCGAAGGAGCCGAGCACCGCCTCGGGGTCGCGCGCCTCGAGCTCCGCGGCCGCCCAGGCGATCGCCGCCATCGAGTCACGCGGTGACGGCTCGGCGAGGAGCTGGCTCTCGGGGAGGTCGGGCAGCTGCTCACGCACGGCCGCGGCGTGGGACTGACCGGTGACGACGACGACCCGGTCGCCGGCGAGGGGCCGCAGCCGGTCGACGGTCGCCTGGATGAGGGTTCGGCCGCTGCCGGTGAGGTCGTGGAGGAACTTCGGGGAGCTGGCCCGCGAGACGGGCCACAGCCGGGTGCCCGCCCCGCCCGCGGGCACGACGGCCCAGAACCCATCGATGGTCTCGTGCATGCCAGGACCGTACCCGGCACCAAGGTGTCACCGGAGCGTCACCCGACGCCTCCCCGGTCGTCACCCCCTGGGGTGGTCGGCGCGGGACCGTGGCAGCCGTGAGAGTTGCCATCACGACCGAGTCCTTCCTACCGAGCCTCAACGGGGTGACGACGAGCGTCTGCCGTGTCACCGAGGAGCTGGCCGAGCAGGGTCACGAGACGATGATCATCGCGCCGGGCCCTGGTCCGGGCTCGTTCGCCGGCCAGCCGGTGCGGCGGCTCCCTGGGGTGACCGTGCGCGGGTTCCGGGCGGGCCTGCCGACCCGTGAGCTGCGCCGCGCACTCAGCGGCTTCCGCCCCGACGTGGTCCACCTCGCCTCGCCCTTCCTCGTCGGGGCACGAGGAGTCCGTGAGGCGGTGACCGCCGACGTCCCGACCGTCGCGATCTACCAGACCGACATGCCCTCCTACGTCCGGCAGCACGGACCGGGTGCGCTCGGTCGTGGCGCGGGTTCGCTGACCTGGCGTTGGATCCGCAACCTCCACGAGCGGGCCGATCTCACGCTCGCGCCCTCGCAGCCGACGCTCGACGAGCTACGTGCCCATGGGGTCCCTCGGACCGGGCTCTGGGGACGCGGCGTCGACATGCGACTCTTCTCCCCCGAGCGGCGCACCGACGAGCGGACCCTGGCCCTGCGGGAGGCGCTGGCGCCCGAGGGAGAGGTGATCCTCGGGTACGTCGGGCGGCTGGCCCCGGAGAAGGAGCTGCACCGCCTCGTCGAGCTGGCCCAGCTGCCCGGCACGCGGCTCGTCCTCGTCGGTGAGGGCCCGAGCCGCAACGAGCTCGGCGCCCAGCTCGCCCACGCCGTCGCGAAGAGCGGAGTCCGGCCGAACTTGCCGCCTGCCTTCCTCGGTCCGATGAACGGTGAGGCGCTGGCTCGCGCCTACGCGGCCTTCGACGTCTTCGTGCACACCGGCACGAGGGAGACCTTCGGCCAGACTCTCCAGGAGGCGGCCGCGACGGGCCTGCCGGTCGTCGCACCGGGCGTTGGAGGCCCCCTCGACCTTGTCGTCCACGGGGAGACCGGGTACCACTTCGACCCGGACGTCCCCGGGGCGATGCGCGAGCGCGTCGCCCGCCTCGTCGAGGACCCCGCGCTGCGTGGGCGCATGGGCCGTGCCGGGCTGCACCGCGTGTCGGGACGGTCGTGGTCGGCGCTGACCCACCAGCTCGTGGGGCACTACGAGGACGTGCTCGGCGGCCGGGTCGCGTAAGTCCGACCCTCAGCCGGTCAGCGCGAAGGCGCGGATCGGGCGCCACACCTCGTCGTCGCCGTGGCGGTAGAGGTGGATCTCGTCGACGGTGAACCTCGCCTCGAAGCGCTCCAGCCCGGAGAAGGCCGCGTCGAGGTTGGCGTCCGCGACGCCGTGCGCCACGGTGACGTGCGGGTGGTACGGGAACTCGAGGTCGCGACGCACCGGACCGGTGCGCACCGCCTGCTCGAGCATCTCGCACCACGGGATGCCGGCCGCGACCTGGACGAAGACGACCGGACTGATCGGCCGGAACGTCCCCGTCCCCCGGAGCAGCATCTCGAAGGGGGCGAAGCGCGACCCGACGAGCTCGAGGTGCGACTCGAAGGCGGCGATGTCCTCGTCGTCGATGACGGTCGGCGGCAGCAGGGTGACGTGGGGCGGGATGACGCGAGCCAGCGGGTCGCCGTACTCCTCGCGTCGCGCCTGCAGCTCGTCGCCCCACGGAGGGGGGACGGCAAGCGAGACGCCGTAGGTGGCCATGCCGTCAGTGTCCTCCGGCCGGCGGGAGCACCCCGACCGCGTCGTAGACGGCGTTGCGGGTCCGGCTCGCGACCTCGGTGGCCCGCTCGGCTCCCTTCGCCAGGATCCGGTCGAGCTCGGCGGGGTCCCCCATGAGCTCGGCCATCCGGGCCTGGAAGGGCTCGACGGCCGCGACGACCACCTCGGCCACGTCCTTCTTGAGGTCGCCGTAGCCGCGGCCGGCGTACTCGTCGACGAGCTCGCCGACGGGCCGGCGGGAGAGGGCCGAGTGGATCGTCAGGAGGTTCGAGACGCCGGGCTTGGCCTCGGGGTCGTAGCGCACCTCGCCGTCGGCGTCGGTCACCGCAGAGCGCAGTTTCTTGGCCAGCCGCGAGGGCTCGTCGCTCAGGAGGAGCAGGCCCTTGTCGGCGGACGTCGAGCCAGACATCTTGCTCGTCGGCTCCTGCAGGTCCATGATCCGCGCGGACTCCTTGAGGATGTACGGCTCAGGGACGGTGAAGGTCCCGCCGAAGCGCGCGTTGAAGCGGGTGGCGAGGTCGCGGGTGATCTCGAGGTGCTGGCGCTGGTCGTCACCCACCGGCACGTATTCGGGCTGGTAGAGGAGGATGTCGCTCGCCATGAGGATCGGGTAGTAGAAGAGACCGACGTTGGCGTTCTGCCCCTTCGCCGTCTTGTCCTTGAACTGGGTCATCCGGTTCATCTCGCCGAAGGCGGTCTGGCAGGAGAGGATCCAGGCGACCTCGGTGTGCTCTCGCACGTGGCTCTGGCAGAAGACGGCGGAGCGCTCGGGGTCGACGCCGCCGGCGATGAACTGAGCGGCGGTGATCCGGGTGCGCCGGCGGATGACCTCGGGGTCGGTCGGGACGGTCTGGGCGTGGAGGTCCGCGACGAAGTAGAAGGCGTCGGTGCGCTCCTGGAGCTCGACCCAGTTGACCAGCGCGCCGATGTAGTTGCCGAGGTGCAGCGAGTCGCTCGTGGGCTGCATGCCCGAGAGGGAGCGCGGCTGGGTGACAGGGGCGTCGGACATGGGGCCCATCATGACAAACCCGCCTCCCCCGCTCGCGCCCCGTCCGGGGTCGGTACGGTCGGCGCGTGGACGTCACCGAGGTCATCGCGCAGCGGACCGGCTCTCCCGCCGACGGGGTGTGGTCTGCCCCCGGACGCGTCAACCTCATCGGTGAGCACACCGACTACAACGACGGGCTGTGCCTGCCGCTGGCTCTGCCGCTGCGCACCCGGGTCGCGGCCTCCCGCCGGGCTGACGACGTCGTCGTCATGTCGTCGGAGGGATTCGGCCGGGTCCTGCGCGTCGACGTGGGGGAGGTCGGGCCAGGCCGACCGAAGGGGTGGGCCGCCTATGTCGCGGGAGTCCTGTGGGCACTGCGGCAGGCCGGGCACGCCGTGGGCGGGATGGAGCTGGCCTTCTCCTCGGACGTGCCGTCCGGGGCGGGGCTGTCGAGCTCGGCGGCTCTCGAGTGTGCGGTCGGAGCGGCGGCGAGCGACCTCTTCGGGCTCGGCCTGCTCGAGTCCGACGCCGGCAGGGCGGAGCTGGCCGCAGCGTGCGTGCGCGCCGAGAACGAGGTCGCGGGCGCCGCCACCGGGGGCATGGACCAGGCGGTCTCGTTGCGAGCGCGCAAGGGACACCTCATGCTGCTCGACTGCAGCGTGCCCGCAGGGGCCGACGACGCTGTGCGGCACATCCCGGCCGAGCTCGACGGGCACACCCTGCTCGTCACCGACACCCGCAGCCCGCACACGCTCGTCGACGGTCAGTACGAGGCGCGGCGGCGCGACTGCGAGGCCGCCGCGGCTGCGGCTGGCGTGCCGAGCCTGCGCTCGCTCGGTCCGGAGGACCTGGCAGCCCTGATGGAACGGGTCGACGACGTCGTCGGGCGTCGTGCGCGCCACGTCGTCACCGAGAATGAGCGGGTCCGTGCCGTCGTGGCCGCTCTCGACACCGGAGACCTCGCAGCCGTCGGTGCGTGCCTCACCGCAGGGCACGTCTCGCTGCGAGAGGACTTCGAGGTGACCGTCCCCCACCTCGACGTCGCCGTCGAGTCGGCGCTGGCTGCGGGGGCTCTCGGGTCACGGATGACCGGGGGCGGCTTCGGCGGGTCCACCATCACCCTCGTCGCCGACGGCCTCGTCGAGGCGGTCCGGGAGGCGACGGAACGGGCCTTCGCGGCGAAGGGGTGGGACGCCCCGGTCTTCTACGCTGCGCTCCCCTCCGGCCCGGCGGCCCGGGAGGTCTGACCCTCCGCTGGTCGAGTGCGAGCTTCATGCGGGTCGAGGTGCAAGCTTCATGCGGGTCGAGGTGCGAGCTTCATGCGGGTCGAGGTGCGAGCTTCATGCGGGTCGAGGTGCGAGCTTCATGCGGGTCGAGGTGCGAGCTTGCGAGCCTCGAGACCCCCGTCAGACCGGTCGACCCGCCAGCCGACGCTCGACCCCCTTCGGCAGGGCGAAGAGCCAGCCCGCGCCGACGCGCGTGGCGACCCACCACACGAGGACGGGCACGAGCACCCCGGTGATCGTCCCGACGACGAGGTGGACGAGGCCGTCGGTGACGCCGAGCTCGACGAGGCCCGCGCGGGTGAGCGAGCCGACGAGGATGTGGCCGAGGTAGATCTCCATGCTCCGGCGGCCGAGGGCGGCGACCGGCCTGGTGCCGGCAACCCGGGCCAGGACCGCGCTCACCGCGACGACGAGGGCGAGCCCGCTCACCGAGCCGAGGACGCCCCAGGCGAGGGGGACGGCGGAGCGGTCGGGGCTGGCGGCGGTGGGCATCGCGAAGTGGGCGACCCCGACGACGAGGGCGTAGAGCGCGCCGCTGACGACAGCGGTGGTGAGGAGTGCCGGGAGCCCGGCGCGGGTGACGAGCGCGGTCATCCGCTCACCGCGCACCAGCGCCCCCGCGACTAAGAAGGGGGTGATGGCCAGGCCCTGGACGACGACGACGTTGGGCTCCCATCCCCAGACGAGCAGGCCCAGGACCGAGGTCGCGGCGAGCAGGCCCCAGCGGCGCGCCGGCGAGGCCCAGGGGCGCGTGATGACGACGAGGACGGTCGCGGCGAGGAGCCAGGGCAGGAACCACAGCTGCCCCTCAGGGCGCCAGACCTTGAGCAGCTCGACGGGTGAGGCCTGGTTCGCGGAGAAGGGGCCGCCGATGACGCGGGCGCCGCGCTGGAGGAGGGTCCACAGCAGATAGAGCCAGACGAAGAGGGCGGCCCGGGAGGCGAGGTAGCTCCCGCCCCCGGACTTCGCCACGCCGCGCTCGACGAAGAGCCCGGAGAGGAACGCGAAGACGACGATGTGGACGAGGTAGAGCGCGGGCATGAGAGCGCCCCGTGCCTCGTCGTCGACCGTCTCGGCGTGCCAGACGCCGACGATGGCGTGGCTGAGCACGATGAGCACGATCGTGATGCCCTTGGCGATGTCGACGGTCAGGTCACGCCCGGTGCTCGCCTCCGTCCCGCGCTCAGTATGCGCCGCGGCCTCCGAGGACGGCTCGGACGGTCCGCAGCAGGATGACGATGTCCTGAAGCATCGTCCAGTTGTCGACGTAGTAGAGGTCGAGGCGCACCGTCTCCTCCCAGGAGAGGTCGGAGCGGCCGGAGACCTGCCACAGGCCGGTCATGCCGGGGCGCACCCGGAGCCGACGCAGGACGTCGGGGTGATAGCGCTCGACCTCCGAGGGCAGAGGCGGCCGCGGTCCGACGAGGCTCATGTGACCCCGGATGACGTTGAGGATCTGGGGCGTCTCGTCAAGCGAGTAGCGGCGCATGAACCTGCCGGGACGGGTGACCCGGGGGTCCTCGCGCATCTTGAAGAGAACGGCGTCGGCCTCGTTGCAGGCCACCAGAGTGTGTACCACGGTGTCCGCGTCCGGAACCATGCTGCGGAACTTCAGGCAGGTGAAGAGCGTGCCGTCCTGGCCGACCCGGGACTGGCGGAAGAACACCGGTCCCCCGTCGTGGAGCCGGAGGGCGAGCGCGATGACAAGCATGACGGGCGAGAGCACGCGGAAGATGAGCGACCCGACGATGATGTCGAAGGCCCGCTTGAGCAACCGTGCAGTGACGGCACGCTGGGAGGGCTCCACGTAGACGAGCGGTAGCCCCGCGACGGGCCGCACGTTGATCCGGCCCTTAGAGACATCGCTCAGAGCGGGGACGACGATCATGTTGACGTGGTGCTTCTCGAGCTCCCATGCCATGCGGCGGAAGTCGTTCGAGGAGGGGAAGGCTCCTTGCACGAAGACGACCGACTCGGCGCCGTGCTCGAGGACGGTGTCGACGACCGTGTCGGTGTGACCGATGACCGGGTGGCCGGCGGGCGTCTCGGTGATCTCCGCCGACCGCGGGACGACGGCGCCGATGACCTCCTTGCCGAGCCAGGACTCGCGCCTGAGCACCTTGGCGATGTCGTCGACGTTGCGCTGCGAGCCGGCGACGATAACGCGGGTCAGTGGGTCGAAGGAGACCCCGGTCCGCTCGACCGCCGCGGCGCCGGTGAGATCGCCGTAGAGGACCAGATTCCGCACGAACCACCACCCACTCACAACAGCTGTCCCGACTGCGGCGGCCACGGCGTCCAGCACCCGTGGGCGAAGGGAGCGTCGCCGATCCAGCAGCTCTGCCACCACGAACCCGACCAGCAGCGCGCCCGCGAAGACCTTGACGAGGACCGCAAGCCCCACCAGCGCTCCCACGACCAGCGACCTGCGTGTCCCGCCCCGGCGGAGCGCAGGGAGTACCACGAGCGCAGCGACCGCGGCCACGACGAGGCAGAGGTAGTCGTTCTGCGCGGAGGCCGCTGCCGCCAGCAAGGTGGGGTTGAGGACAAGCAGTCCCGAGGCCAGCGCGGCCGAGCCGGCACGGGCCCCCAGATCGCGAGCCATGCGGTAGGTCAGCCACCCGAGCACGGGCACGAGGGCGAGCCCGGCCAGGCGCAGCACCTCGAGTGCGGCGAAGGGGGCGTCATCAGTCCCCGTCAGTCGGAGCAGGAGTGCGCCGATGACGTAGTAGACGGGGCCCATCTGGGCCTCGTACTCGACTCCTGGTTGCCGAGGACGGGCAACCGACCTTCGGCGGCATAGAAGGCCACGTTGTCGTGGTGCGCGGGCTCCAGCCCCGGCGGACCACGGCGTCCTGACCATTTCCAGAATGACATCGAGCACGTGAAGGGTTCTGGTCTCCAGCCCTCTGTGATAAAACCCATGCGCTATGATCCAGATGGCACTTCGCCGAAAACTTACCGGGGAGAAAGAGCAGTGGGGCAGAACTCGTCGAACACCACCCGCCGTACCGTCGTCAAGGGCGCAGCCTGGGCGGTGCCGACCATCAGCGTCGCGACCCTGGCGCCGCCTCTGGCCGCGTCCCTGCGGAAAGACCCGGGCATCAATGGCTGGGTGCTCAACTCCCCCCGACGCCAAGGAAACTGCGCCTGGACGCTCGAGGTGGACTCCCGCGACACGGGTCGCGGCCCCACGCCCGACGGGGCTCCCTGGGGGCTGTACCTCTACGACGTCCAGCCGAACGCGGTCATCACCAACCCGCAGATCACCTACTGGATCATCGGCAACCAGACGGCGACTTGGACCACCCTCACCGGTCACGGCAGCTGCTGGAGCAGCCCGACCAGGGGCACCCCGCAACCCAAGAGCGACGGACTGACGTACACCCCCTACACGTGGACCTACAACTGCGCGCTCAACCCCGCCGACGTCGACAGCGACGGCCGACTGTGGCTCCAGCACTTCCACGTGAGAGCGTCGTTTACCCAGCCGAGGGACCTCTGCAACAACGTGACCTACTGGACGCAGCGGCGGGTCACCATCGACCCCGACGGTGCCGGCAGCCGCGACCCGCAGGTGCTCACCTTCGAGCGCCGCAACGGCACCCTGGGGCCCTACACGGGCAGCGGGGCTCGGATGGCACCGCAGACCGAGCAGAGCACGGGCGCGCCTGTCGCCGCCGCCAGCTGAGCGTCGCTCCTCGCCCTGCGGAGATGCGACCCGAAGCGCCGGGCACTTCGCTCTGTCGCGCTACTGTGACGCCCATGGCGAGGAACCATGCCGAAGGGGCGCGCTCGGGAACGCGGGGGACGCAGGCACTGCGGGTGCACTGGCTGACGCTGCACACGTCAGTCCCCATGGGCCAGTAGACCTACGAGACAAGCATCCAGCAGGCGATCCTCGACCTCGACGAACCCGGGTGGGACTTCCGGTCGTCGAGCGTGGGCGGAGGTCGCAGCCCGGCCTCGCTACGGGTGGCCCACCGCGTACTGAGCCGTGCCGGCGGCGCTGCCTTCGTCGGTTCCGCCCTGGCGCTGCGGCATGACGTCGTCCACCGCTTCGACCCTCACGCGGAGGCGTGGAGGAGCTCACCCTCCAGCTGGCCCGTGAGTACATCACCCGTGGGCACCACGTCACCGTGGTCGTGCACCGCCACCCCGCGGACCTGCCGGCGACCGACGTCGTCGAGGGCGTCCCGGTCCGGCGCCTCGACCTCACCCTGCCCGGGTCCGATCCGCGACGACTGGCGGCCTTCCCCTTCGCCCTCCTGCGACAGCTCCGACAGCTCGACGGGCTGGGGGCACGACCCGACGTCGTCCACGTCCAGTGCGCTGCCAACCAGGTGCTGGCCCTCTCCTTCTGGACGGCCCTGCGACGGATCCCCCTCGTACTCACCACGCAAGGCGAGGTGACCATGGACGCGGGCCGCATATACCAGCGCAGCGCACAGATCAGGCAGGTCCTGCGGTTGGGCACTCACCGCGCCGCCGTGCTCACGGCCTGATCGCGCCGCGCGGGAGACGACGCCGCAACCGTTGCGGGTCGGTTCGCCGGATGCACCGTCGTGCCCAACGGCGTCGACCCCGGCCAGTGGAGTGTCACCCCGCTCCCCGACGCGCCGATCTTCGCCGCCTGGGGGGCGGCACGTCCCGCAAAAGGGTCTCGACCTGCTCGTCGAGGCCTTCGCGATCGACCGTGAGCAGCTGTCGGACGCCACCCTGCGCATCGGCGGCGACGGCCCCGAGCAGGACCGTCTGCGCACCCTGGCCGGGCCCGGCGTCGAGCTGCTCGGGCCGCTCGACCGCGACGGAGTGCAGACACTGCTGTCGAGTGCCCGGGTCGCCGTCGTCCCCAGTCGGCTCGAGCCCCTCGACATCGCCGCCGTCGAGGCCATGGCGACCGGCCGCGGCGTCGTGTGGAGCACCAACGGCGGCCTCGCGGACGCGACGGGTGGACTGGGGGTCGGCGCCGACCCCACCGATACCCGCGCGCTCGCACAGGCCATGCTCGACGCGCACCGCAACCCGGCGGACCCGCAGACGGCGCGAGCCCACGCGGAGTCGCTGCGGTGGACGCAGATCGCCGACCGCTACCTCGGCCTCTACCCGCGGGTGCAGGCATGAAGGTCCTCATGTGGCTCAACCGAGGCGCCGAGATCCCCGGCGGCCACCGCGTCCAGATGGAGCGGACCGCGGCCGCCCTGCGCGACCTCGGGGTCGAGGTGCAGAAGCACCTGGGCCCGGACGAACTCGACGGGATCTGGGACGTCGTCCACGGCTTCCAGCTCGGGCCCCACGAGGTCGCCGCGATGCGCGCCCGGGGCATCCCGGTCGTGATCTCGACAATCTACTGGGGCCTGTCGTACACGAGCTCGCACGGTGCCGAGCGCGTGACGGCGCGTGACGCCCTCGGACGAGGCCGGCGGGGACTGCGTTACCTCGGCGCGAGCCCGCGCGGTCGCGAGGACCTGACCCGCCTCTCCCTGCAGGAGAGCGCCGACGACCTCGACCGCCTCCGCGCGTGGTCCATGGCCGAGATGCTCCTGCCCAATGCCGAAGGGGAGGCCCGTCACGTCCGCGACGACCTGGGAGTCCTCACCGACTGCGTCGTCGTCCCCAACGCGATCGCGGTCGGGCTCTTCGCTCCCGGTGTCGGCCGGCCGCGCCCGGACGGCTCGGTCCTGTGCGTCGGGCGGATCGAGCCGCACAAGAACCAGCTCGGCACGATCCGGGCCCTCGCTGGTGTCCCCGGCGTCACGCTGACCGTCGTCGGTCTGCCACACCCCCACCACCCCGGTTACCTCGAGGAGTGCCGACGGGCCGCTGCTGAGGCGGGCAATGCCACGCTCCTGCCGGGGGTCGACCACGCCGAGCTCCCGGACCTCTACGCGCGCCACCGCACCCACGTCCTGGCCACCTGGTACGAGACGACCGGTCTCGTCTCGCTCGAGGCCGCTGCCTCGGGCTGCACGGTGGTCACGACCGACCGCGGCCACGCCCGAGAGTACTTCGGCGACGATGCGCGCTACTGCGACCCGGCCGACGCCGAGTCCATGCGGCGGGCGGTCGCCCAGGCCCTGGCAGACCTCCCCTCGCCCCGTCTGCGGGCCTGGATCGCCGACCGGTACACCTGGGCAGAGACGGCCCGGCAGACGCTTGCTGCCTACGAGAAGGTGCTCGCGCGTGGGTGCGCATCCGCGGACGGGGTCAAGTCCCAGGGAATGGTGTAGCGCTGCGTTCTCCTTCGTGATGGGTCAGGCGGTCAGTGCGGGCAGGTCATCGCCTCCGATCTCGGGTTCGGTGGTGGGGACGATGTTGACTCGGCAGCGGGCGAGGACCTCGAGTCCCAGGTAGCGGCGGCCTTCGGCCCATTCGTCGGTCTGCTCGGCCAGCACGGCTCCGGCCAGGCGGACGATCGCGTCGCGGGTCGGGGCGCGGGCGCCGTCGAGGTGGTCGTGGACCTCGGGCAGCTTTCCCTGGACGTAGTCCAGGAGTCGGTCGAACTGGGCGTGGACCGCGGGACGGTCGGGCTGGTCGTAACCGAGTGCAGCATCGCCTTGACCGCGGGCCACATGCTCTTGGGTGTCACGGACATGAGGTTCGCGGCGTAGTGGGTTCGGCATCGCTGCCACGAGGCTCCGGGGAGGTTGGCTGCGATCGCCTCGACCAGACCCTGGTGCGCGTCGCTGGTGACCAGCCGGACCCCGGTCAGACCGCGGGCAACCAGGTCGGCGAAGAACTCGTTCCACGCCGGCCCGGTTTCGCTGGTCGCGACGCGCATCCCGAGGACCTCGCGGTGCCCGTCGCCGTTGACGCCGGTGGCCAGCAGCACCACGGCGTTGATCACGCGGCCTCCCTCGCGGACCTTCATGGTGAGCGCGTCGGCGGCGACGAACGTGAACGGTCCCGCTACGCCGAGGGGTCGGTGGCGGAACTGCTCGACGTGCTCGTCGAGCTCGGCCGCCATGCGAGAGACCTGCGACTTCGACAGCGAGTCGATCCCCAGCGTTTTCACGAGCTTGTCCATCCGCCGGGTGGACACCCCGGCGAGGTAGCAGTCGGCCACGACAGTGATCAGCGCCGCCTCGGCACGTTTGCGGCGCTCGAGCAGCCACTCCGGGAAGTAGGTGCCCTTGCGGAGCTTGGGTATCGCGACGTCGATGGTCCCGACCCGGGTGTCGAGGTCGCGGTGGCGGTACCCGTTGGGAGAGGAAGGCGAAGACGACGATGTGCACGAGGTACAGGGCCGGCATGAGGGCGCCACGGGCCTCTTCGTCGACCGAGTCAGCGTGCCAGACCCCGACGATGGCGTGGCTGAGCACGATGAGGACGATGGTGATGCCCTTGGCGACGTCGACGGTCTGGTCTCGCTGCCCGGTCACTGCTCCCCCGCGTCGTCGAGGACCAGATCGCCGCGCATCCACCAGTCGATGGTGTCGCGGATCGCCGTGCGGACAGATGACGCCGGGATGTCGTAGAGCGCGGCCACGGTCTCGACGACCCCCTCGAGGGTCCGTCCGTCGAGCAGCTCCCAGATCGTCAGCGCCGACCCGGCGAGGACGTGGATCGGACCGGACGGCAGGAGCGCGACGTAGAGGACCGGACCACCACCGCCGAACTCGCTCGCGGCCTCCGTCGGGTCCTCCTCAAGGATCGTCGCCACGTCGGGCGAGATGCGCAGCGTCACGGTGACCCCCGGCGCCGGACGAGGCGGGTGAGGTCGCGGACCACGGTGCGGACACGTCGCAGCTCGGCGTCACGCCGCTCCCGACGGGTCGGTTCGCGCCCGAGGTTCATCGCGAGGTGATCCGTGTTGGCGCGCAAGCTGCGGGCGATGACCACCAGGGCGCGGCGTCGCGAGGGCGCAGCCTCGAACCGGGACCGCCACTCGTCGAGCCGACTGCCTCCGAAGCGCATGTGCCTCCATAGCCGGTACTCGGGATGGTCCTGGTATCGCTCGAGGCCACCGGTGGCGGCGGCGAAGGCGACCTCGGCGCGCAGCTCGTCGCGGAGGCCGGCAACAGCGGCGCGCAGGTCCGGGTCCGCCTCGACCCACGCCGAGCGCACATCTGCACCGTGCTGCTCGCCGAGGCGCTCGCGGGCCTCGTGGAGGATGAGCAGGAGGGCCTGTGCGGGCACGCTCGGCACCGCGCACGCGACCCCGGCGAGGTCGATGGTGCGGCGGTCGCGCCACATCCGGCCGAAGGCGACCTCCGCGGGGACGCCGACGCCGGGGAAGGCTCGGTGGACGTCGACGTAGCCCCAGTGCACGTGCCACAGCGTCGCCGCATGCTCGAAGACGGAGCCGGTGGCGAACCGGGCCCGCATCGACCAACCGGCCGCGAGGAGCGCATCGACGAGCCGCGCCGCCCCGTCGGGCCGGACCATGACGTCCGCGTCGGTGCCGGTCCGGGAGGGGTCACGCAGGCTGGGGTGCGCAGCAGGGCCCTTGATGTGGAGGATCGGGACGCCGGCCCCCCGGGCGACCCGCTCGACAGCGGCGTGGGAGAAGCGGACCCGGACGGGGAGCGGGGCCAGGCCTGCCGAGTCGACAGCAGTGGTGTCCTCCGTCACCGGGTCAGTATGCGCCACGGCCTCCGAAGACCGCCTGGAAGGTCCTCAGGAGGATGAGCATGTCTTGGGTCAAGGTCCAGTTGTCGACGTAGTAGAGGTCGAGCCGAACCGTCTCTTCCCACGAGAGCTCGGAGCGCCCGGAGACCTGCCACAGCCCGGTCAGGCCCGGTCGCACCCGCAGCCGTCGCAAGGCGTCGGAGCTGTAGCGCTCGACCTCCGACGGCAAGGGAGGGCGCGGCCCGACGAGACTCATCTCACCGCGCACGACGTTGAAGAGCTGCGGCAGCTCGTCGAGGGAGTACCGACGCATGAGACGCCCGGGCCTGGTCACCCGGGGGTCCTCACGGATCTTGAAGAGCACGGCGTCCGACTCGTTGAGCTCCGCGAGCTCCGCGAGTCGCTGATCGGCGTCGGTCACCATGCTGCGGTACTTCAGGCAGGAGAAGAGGGTGCCGTTCCGGCCGACCCGGTTCTGCCGGTAGAGGACAGGACCGCCGTCGTGCAGCCTGACCCACAGGGCGATGCCGAGCATGACCGGCGACATCACGATGAGGATGAGGGATCCTGCGACGATGTCGAACATGCGCTTCGAGATGCGCGCCGACGCCGCTCGTTGCGAGGGCTCCACGTAGACGAGGGGCAGGCCGGCCACCGGCCGGACGTTGAGCCGCCCCTTCGAGACGTCGCTCAGGGCGGGGACGACGATCATGCTGACGTGGTGCTTCTCCAGCTCCCAGGCCATGCGGCGGAAGTCGTTGGAGCTGGGGAAGGACCCCTGCGCGAAGACGACCGACTCCGCGCCGTGCTCGAGCACGGTGTCGACGACAGAGTCGGTGTACCCGAGCACGGGGTACCCCGCTGGTGTCGCCCTGATGTCCGCGGACCGCGGGACGATCGCCCCGATGACGTCCTTGCCGAGCCATGTCTCGCGGGCCAGCACCTTGGCGATGTCGTCGACGTTGCGCTGAGCCCCGGCGACGAGGACGCGACGGCGCATCCGGCCGGCGCGGTGGGCGCGGTGCAGCACCCGTCGGTGGGCCATCCGCCCCAGCAGGAGCAGGGGCAGACCGATCACGAAGAGCAGGATGAAGAAGCCCCGAGAGAGCGGGAACTGGGTGAGGAAGGACCCGATGCCGACGAGGCCCGCCGTCGAGCCGGTGGCGACGGTGACGCGCTGGTACTCCTCGGTCCCGACACCCGTGTTCGTCGTCGTGTTGGACCGGAAGAACCACAGGAGCACCACCCAGAGCAGGACGATCTGTGGCGCCGCGATGCTGGCGGTCCGTTCCAGCGCGGACGCCAGGTCGACGTTGGGCAGCGACGCGAGGCGGGTCCGGCCCCAGGCGGCGACACCGGTCGCCACGAGGATGAGGACCAGGTCGACCAGCGCGACGGAGAGCCGCGTCCCGAGCTCCGTCTGGCTGCGCCGTCGTCGCAGGGCAGGCTCGGAAGACAGGCCGACGCCTCTCCCCAGCTCCAGCGACACTTGTCCCCCGATCCTGGCTGAGGCGGTTGTTCTCCCTCCCCACCCATTGCTGTTCCGGGGTGCATCTTACCGTTTGCTTACTCTCTCGGCGCCCCGATGAGCTTTTTGACCTCTCGCTGCAGCTCGTCGTGGAAGCGCGGTTCGGCGAAGCGATCGGCGTGAGCCTGGATCGCGGCGCTGTCCCACGCGATCTGCACCGCCTCACCCAGTGCAGCAGCGATCGCAACGGGGTCGGGCGCGGAGAAGAAGATCCCGTTGAGCCCCGGTGAGATCGTGTCGAGGTACCCCCCTGCGTGCAGCGCGACCGTCGGGACGCCGAAGGCTGAGGCCTCCAGCGGGGTGAGACCGAAGTCCTCGTGGCTCGTCGCCACGAGGACACGCGCGTGGCGGTAGGCCCAGCGCATCTGCGCGTCGCTAAGACCGCGCTCGACGCGCAGCAGCTCGCTGGACCTCGCCGCGAGCTCGTCGTACATCGGGCCGTCCCCGATGACGAGCAGTCTCTCCTTCCGCCGGTCCAGCGCCTCGACCGCGACGTCGACGTTCTTGTAGGGCAGCAGCCTCGAGACGACCAGCGCGTACCCGTCCGCTGCCCAGGAGGCGACGGACGGCACGGGCTCCAGCGGGCCCGCCGTGTCCACACCGTGCGGCGGTGGTACGACGCGCGCCTCGAGAGCGTAGGCCTCCTGGATCCGCTCGGCGACGACACGCGAGTTCGCCAGGTAGACGTCCGCTGAGGCGGCCGCCTGGCGGTCCCATCGCCGAAGCGGCGCTCGCAGCCCGAACAACGCCCACCCTTGGGGGCTGGCCGTCAGAGGTCCGCCGAGATAGGTCTCTGATTGGTAGATCCAGCGACCAGGAGCATGGCAGTACACCAGCTTCTTGCCGGAGGTCGCGAACCCGTGGGCCCAGCCGCTGGACGACGCGACGACGACGTCGGCATCGACTCGCAGTCGACTCGAGGCAGGAGCGAGGAGGGGCAGCGCGGCCCGGTGGTCTCGCCGGAAGAGACCCACCCGGTTGAGCGAGGAGGTGACGATCGTCCGGTCCCGGAACTCGGGATAGGTCCCGTCCGGGTCGTACAGCGTGGTGTAGATCGGCGCGTCGGGGAAGGCCCGCGCCATGGCGAGGACGACGCGCTCGGCTCCCCCACGCTGGGTGAGGTAGTCGTGGGCGATGGCGACTCGTGGACGATCGGTCATCTGGCAGGCCCTTCCGACTCGATGAGGCCGAGCTCTCCCAGCACCGAGGCGATGCGGTGCTTCCCGGCTTGGGGCGAGAAATGGTCCTCCCAGCGTCGACGGGCGGCCGCGACGACGCGGTCGCGCTCGTCCGCGGACGCGTCGAGCGCCGTTCGGATGGTCATGGCCAGGTGGCCGACGTCACCGGCGCGGGCCACCCAGGGGTGCGCGGACCCGACGACCTCGGGGAGCGCCCCCGCGTCGGAGACGACGACGGGCAGTCCCGCTGCCATCGCCTCGGTCACCACGAGCCCGAAGGGTTCCGGCCAGGTCGACGGAACCGCGAGCACGTCGACCTGTCCGAGGAACTCGGCAGGGTCGACCCAGCCCCGGCGGCGGGCACGGGTGCCCAGTCCTGCCAGCGCCGCCTCGACCGACGCGCTGTCCCCTGCCGCGACGAATCGTGCCTCACCGGCGATCACGAGCTCCGCGTCCGGCACCGCGTGCATCGCCTCGGCCAGCTGGAGGATCCCCTTGTCCGGCGAGAGACGGCCCAGGAAGCCGACACGGGGCAGTGCCGGATCCGCCGCCCGAGTCACGGCACGCGGTTCGGACCAGTTGTGCAGGACCCTGGCCCCTCGCACCCGCGAGACCATGAACCGCGACGGCACCACCGTCATGGACGCACCGGCCCGAGCCACGGGGAGGAGCAGGCGCTGCCCGCCGTCCGGGATGCGGTGGAGGTGGACGACGCGGCCCCGACGTCCGGCCGTCGCCGCGGCGGGGACGAGCCCGTTGCACCAGAGGACGCCGCGCCGGTGGCGCCGGTCCCAGCGCCGCAGCGCCCTCATCCACTCAGGCCGTCCGTCGGCCCGCAGCAGCACCACGTCGTGGCCGGCGGCCTGGGCCGCGCGGGCGATCTCGCTGCCGTCAGGGGCCACCACCTCGGGAGGACATCCGAGCTCTCGAGCGGCGTCAGCGATCGCCAGCAGCATCACCTCACCACCGCCGACGTCGGCGTTGTTCGTCGCGATGCTGAGGGTCCGTCGCGGGGCTCTGCTCATGGTGCGCGCGCGGCTACGATCGCGTCGTATGGGGTCGGGTCGTCCTCAGAGCGCAGCAGGCTGCTGCCGTTGACCAGCGCGTGCCGCATCGCCAGGCCCAGCGGGACCATGAGGGAGGCCGTGAGCAGTGCCTCTCCGATGTTCAGGGCGCAGATGAGCGCGGCGAGGATCGCACCTTCGAGCCAGCCGTTGCGCTTGTCGAGCGGGACGCTGGCCACGACGAGGAAGGTCAGTATCACTGCGGCGATCAGGGCACCTAGGGCGACCCATCCGCCGTCGGCCCGCATGGCGAGGTAGCTGGAGTGGAAGAAGAACGTCCGGTCCCCCATCTCGACGACCGCGGTGCCCGCACCGTTGCCCGTCCACGGCGACCGAGCGACCAGGGCCTCCTCGGCCTCGACGATCCGCTCGCGCAACGCGTCGCTTCCTTCGCGCTCCCCGAAGAAGTCGCTCTCGATGAACGAGTCCGGTATGCGTTGGATCGCGAGGACGATGCCGGTGAGGAGCGGGACGGCCAGCGGCACGCTGACGCGCTTGCCGACCGCGACCCAGGCGATGGCTACCGCGGCGGCGAGGTAGGTCGTCCGCGAGAAGGTCAGACCGATCCCGAGAAGCAGGATGAGACCGACCACGACCCGGTGGCTCGTCCTCTCCAGCAGACCCACGGCGCACGCCCCAAGCGCGGCAAGGATCAGGCCGGCTCCGTTCGGGTCGCCGATCATGCCGGTGAGGCGGCCGCCGTAGCTGCTGGCCGGCAGGGTGAGGATCGCGTGAGGGACCGCGAGCAGCACCCCGAGCCCGAGCCCGACCCCGGCCGACCGGACGTGCACGCGCCCCGACGCGATGGTCGCGGCCAACGCGACGAGGATCGTGATGTTGCCCAACCGACGGGTGGCGTCCACCCCGTTCAGCTGGCTCGTGACGACGTACCACACGACGAGACCACCGAGCAGGCCGAGGAACCATACCGGCACCCGCAGGTCTAGATCAGCCCGACGGAAGAGGACGATCCCGATGAAGACCATCGCGGCAGCCGTCGAGACAGGGAAGGAGAGCCCAGGGACCACAACCCCGTCGAAGATCAACGCCGCGAAGGCGGCGATCTCGGGGAACCGCAGCTCGTCGCGCCGGCTCGGCTCGAGCTCGACCCCCCACACGTTCGCGGCACGGTCCTGACCGAGGTACATGTCAGCCTGGGCCAATGCGGACGGGGGTTCGAGGCACATGACGAGGGTAACCGTCCCGTTGCCGCCAGACGGCCGGTCGGCACGACTCGAGACGTTAACCTGATGGCGCCCGTCGGCGTGGGAGCGGGCACACCACGACAGAGGAGACTCGTGACCGTCCTCGACTTCGTCCGGCTCATCCGGACCAACCTCAAGACCTTGGCGGCGACCGCTGCCCTCGGCCTCGTCGCCGCCTTCGTGTGGACCTCGACCCAGCCCGAGGTCTACTCGTCTCAGGCCACCGGTCTACTCACGGTCGGCACAGGACAAACCGTGGGTGACATCCTCACGAGCCAGTCTGTCGCGGCGACCAAGGTCGATGCGTACGCGCCGCTCGTCAACACCAGGAGCGTCGGGGAACGGATCGTCGAGGATCTCGGCAGCGATGACGACCCGTCTGCGGTCGCCGCATCGCTGACTGCGATCACCAACCCAGCGGCAGGGCTTATCGTGATCCAGTCGTCCGCGGGCACCCCGCGACAGGCGCAGGACCGGGCCAACGCAGCGATCCGGGCTCTTGCCGATGAAGCAGCCGAGATCGAAACCGGAGGGCGCGAGGATGCGCCCCTCGTCGTGCGCATCAAGCCCATGGAGAACGCTGCTCTGCCCTCGGCCCCTACCTCTCCCAACCTGACGAAGAACCTCGCCATCGGTTTGCTCGCCGGGCTCGTGCTCGGACTGGCCTGGAGCGCGGTCCGTCGACGGCTCGACGCCCGCATCCGCGTGCAGACAGAGGCCGAGGAGCTGACGAAGGCCAGCGTCATCGGGGTCATCCCGGAATCGAGCCAGCTCGCCAAGAAGCGCACCAGTCAGCTCGATCGGCACAGCGCCCCCGTCGAGGCGATGCGGCACGTCCGGACCAACCTCCGCTTCGTCGATGTCGACAACCCTCCGCGCAGCGTCGTCGTCACCAGCGCCGTGCAGGGCGAGGGGAAGTCCACGATCTCCAGCACGCTCGCCCGGATCCTCGCCGAGGCCGGTCAGCAGGTCGTCATCGTCGACGCAGACCTGCGTCGACCGAACGTCGCCAACTTCTTCGGCGTGGACGACACCGTCGGGCTCACCCAGGTGCTCGCCGGTGACGTCGATATCGACGATGTCCTCCAGGACTCGGTCTACGAGGGCCTCCAGATTCTCACAGCTGGCCGCGTCCCCCCCAACCCCTCCGAGCTCCTCGGGTCGAAGAAGATGCGCGCTGTCATCGAGGAGCTCGCCAAGGACCACTTCGTCATCCTCGACGCGCCTCCGCTCCTGCCGGTGACAGACGCCGGGCTCCTTGCCACCCAGGCCGACGGCGCCCTGCTCGTGCTGCGTGTCGGGAAGACGTACAAGGAGCAGGCGGCCCTGAGCGCGAAGGTGCTCGAGCAGCTCGGGGCGCGCCTCCTCGGCGTCATCCTCAACCAGGCGGCACCCAAGAACATGGGCACCGTGCTGTACGGCTACGGGTACGGCTACGGCTCCTACCAGTCGCAGTACGGGTACGGCGATGAGCGCAAGATGGGGCGCACGGCACGCAAGGAGCGCCGCGAGCGGGCCAAGGCCCGGCGCCGTGGCGGCAAGCAGGCGCGACAGGAAGACCGTGCTCGCAAGCGGAAGGCCGAGGCCGAGGCCGCGTCAGCCTCGGGCGAGGCCGGCGATCGCGTCTCAGGGGCACCGTCGGGCGCGGTCAACCGCGAGCGGCGTCGTACACCCCAGCGATGGCGCGGCACATCGCAGCGACGTCCGGCCAGTCGGCAGGCAGGCCGGGTCGTCGGCTGAGGTCGGTCCCCTGCTCGATGATCCGGTCGGCGACGATCCCCGGATCGTCACTGTCGACGAGGCACCTGGGCGGCAGGATCTCGGCGTTGCCACCGACGGGGGAGGCGACGACCCCGAGCCCGTGGGCGCATCCGTCGAGGAGTGAGTACGACGCGTTCTCCCACACCGAGAGCTGGGCCAGCACGTCCGCGGCCGCGATGGCCCCTGCCGACTCGACGTGACCCGGCATGCTCACCCGGCCGCTCAGCCCCAGCTCGTGCACGAGCCGCTCGAGAGATCCACGTTCCGGCCCGTCCCCGGCGACGGTGAGCGTCGCCTCCGGGTGGCGGCGAGCCACCTCCGCGAACGCGCTGACAAGCGCTGTGATGCGTTTCTCTGGCGCGAGCCTCGAGATCGAGAGGACCCGCAACCCGGACACCGAGGGCTTGACCTCGGGCGGCCTGTCCACCCCGTTGAGGATGACCGTCACCGGAGCCTGGGGCGCCCACTTGTCACGCATCACGTCGGCGGTCGAGGACGAGACCGCGATCGCCGCATCGACCCTGCGAAGGCGTAGGTGGTGCATCGCCTCACGCGTCCAGGCCTTGATCCTCGTCGCATGGTAGGGGCTGTCTTCGGCGGCGATACCGTGCTCCGTCGACACGACCCGCGGCCCGCCGCGCATCGTGGCGGCAACGGCTGTGACGACGTCGGCCCAGGCCAGGTGCGAGTGGACGACGGCGGGGCGGAGTGCAGCAATGGCGTGCCGGACCGTCATGACCGATGCGTGCAGACCAGCATCCTGACCGAAGGCGGCGGCCATGACCGGGCGATCTTCCTGCCTCAGTCGCTCGGCCAACGGCCCCTCAGGGCACAGGACGACGAGCCGATAGCCGGGGATGCCCCTCGCGGCGACGTCGAGGACGTGCCGGGCCACGCCGCCCAGGTCGCTGACTGCCACCACCCACAGCGCGATCGGGTCAGCCAACGGGTCTGCGGGATGACCACCGACATCACGCATCATCAGAACCACGCCTCGAGACGCTCGAGCGCCGTCCAGAATCCTTCCCCGTTGTTGACGTGCCCCATCCAGATTTCGGGGATGAAGCCCACGCCCGGCGCTAACCGGTGCAGCTGCTCGGCCAGGACCGGCCAGTCGATCTCGCCCTCCCCCACCTGCGGACCTTCGCCGTCGACGCCGGTGGCGTCGACAAGATGGAGGTGGTCGGACAGCGGCGCGAGGATCTCCGTGGTCTGGGAGAAGGGGATGCCGAGGAAGGTCGAGGCGAGCTTGCTGTGGCTGGTGTCGAAGGTCAGCCGGGTCCCCGTCTCCTCGCAGAAGGTCTTGGTGTCGCGCGGGTCCATGAAGAGGTTGTGGTACTGCTGACCACCCATGAGCCACGGGTAGGGCGGCAGGGTCTGCGCGGTGAGCCGCACCCCGTCGGTGTCGAGGCGCCGCAGCGCCTCGGCCACCCGGCCGTACTTGTGCCGCCGCCCGTCGAGGTCGATGTGCCGGTCCTCGGTGAACCCGCCGAGAGTGGCGATGACGACCGGTTCTTCGGTCGATGCGAAGAAGCGACGCAGGTCGCGGGTGATGTCGATGACCCGCTGCACCTCGACGAGTGAGCGCTGCCAGATCTCGTCGTCGTCGCTGGCGACGTCGATGATGAAATCCCCGGCGTAGAGGTCCGGCGTGTGGACGGTGAAGCCCATCGAGAGTGGTGCGTCGAGCCCGGCGAAGGCCTCGTCGAGATCCATCTCGACGTCCTTGAAGGACAGGTGGAACTCGAGGAAGTCCGGTGTGGTGTCGGTGATGAGCGAGGCGAAGTCGTGGTACCGGACGGGCAAGCCCCAGGGCCGCCCGAAGTTGTAGGCGCGCCCCCTCGAGACGGTGTCGGTGAGGTCGGTGGCGTAGAAGAAGTCACCCTCGGCGACCTCACGCCGCATGGTCCGACCGACCAGCCCGTCGAGGTGGTTGGGCTGCAGCCCTCGACCGGGCGACTTGATCGCGACGTCCTGCCGCTGCACCGTCTCGCCCACCTCGATACGTCGCGTCGCGACGAGCGACTTCGCGAGGTTGACCCGGTTCATCTGCTCGCCGGTCGAGACGACCCGAGGCTCGGCGGTCCCCATGGCCTCCTCGAGCTCACGGGTCTGACGCACCATCGCGGCGAGCTCTGCGGGGAGCAGCGAGACCTTGTGGTCGTTGCCCTCCATGGACCGGTCGACGGTGAAGTGCTTCTCGATGATGCTCGCCCCGAGCGCGACCGCGGCCAGCGGCACGTGGAAGCCCCGCTCGTGCCCCGAGTACCCCACGGGGACCTCCGTGATCTGGCCGAGCCGGGTCATGTAGCTGAGGTTGACGTCCTTGAAGGGCGCGGGGTAGGTCGACTGGCAGTGGAGCATGGCGAAGCCCGCACCTGTGGCTCGGACGACGTCGGCGCTCTCTCGGATCTCCGCCTCGGTCGCCATGCCGGTCGAGAGGATGAGCGGCAGCCGGTGGGCGCCCGCCTCTCGCAGCAGCTCATGGTTGGTGAGGTCGGCCGAGGCGATCTTCAGCGCGGGCAGTCCGTAGTCGACGAGCGCGGCGATGCTCGGGCTGTCCCAGGGCGTGCACATCACCTCGATGTCGTGCTGCCGGGCGTGGTCGAAGGCGGCGAAGAGCTCGTCGTTGGTGAGTGACACCTTGCTCAGGAGATCGAGCGTGTACTGGGCGCCGAGGTCCTCGCCGGCGCTGCTCGACGCGTCCCCCTGTCGGTAGAGGGCCGCCATGTCACGCATCTGGAACTTCACGCAGTCCACGCCGGCCTCGGCGGCGAAGTCGATGAGCTGCCTGGCGAGGTCGAGCGATCCGTTGTGGTTGTTGCCGATCTCGGCGATGAGGAAGGTGGGGTGACCCGGACCGACGACGCGTCGTCCGATAGTCAGCTCGGAGGCCTGGTCGCTCGCGATGGCGACAACGTGTCCTCGCTCGTCGACGAGCGGGATCCGATCGACGCCAGAGGTGAACAGGGCAGCGATCTCGGCAGTGGTCGCGGTCGCGGGGGCGGACCGCACGGGGGTGTGAGCGACCGATCCCACCGGCGTGGCGAGCTCGACGACGGCCTGCTCGGCGACCCAGCGGCGGAAGTCGCCGTCGGAGAAGGAACCCTCGAGGATGCCGTGGGTGGAGAGGCAGAAGACGATGCGCGCCTTGTTGTCCGTGATCTTCTGCAGCGCCGCGAGGACGGTGTCGTTCGAGCTGACGACGAAGGGGGCGATGTTCCGTTCGATCTTCACGGCTGCCCCGTGCCCTGGTCGTTGCCCTTGAGCTGCTCGGCCGCCTCGAAGTGCCGGCGCTCCTGGTCGAGGAGGAAGGCGTCGGTGATCCGCAGGTCGAGGTCGGTGTCGATGTCGACTCCCTCGACCTCGGCCATCTCGAAGAGCGCGATCCGGCCGCCGAGACGGTTGTGGTGCTCCTCGTAGATCTCGGTGCGGGTGACATAGAGCGAGCCGGTCTCGCGGTAGCGCATCATCTCGGGCGTGAGGTCCTGCCTGCGAGGCCTGGCGTCGACGGGGTAGTCAGCGCTGGGCGGGTCGCTGGCCCACCACAGGAAGGGGGTCTGCGCGACGACGCCGACCATGGAGTCGGCGCCCGACTCCTCGAACTCCCGCATGGCCCGGTCGAGCGTGCCCTCGAGCCGGATCGGCGAGGTGGCCTGCAGCAGCATCACCGTGCCGGGTCGCTCTCCTTGCTCAGCGAGGTGCTCGATGGCGTGGAGGACGACCGGCTCCGTCGCCGTCGTGTCCTCGGCGAGATGGGCCGGGCGCAGGAAGGGGACCTCGGCCCCGGCGGCGGCGGCCACCTCGGCGATCTCGGGGTCGTCGGTCGAGACGACGACGCGCAGGTCGGCCTCGGCGAGCAGCGCCTGCTGGATCGTCCAGGTGATGAGTGGACGCCCGGCGACCGGCATGAGGTTCTTGCGCGGGATGCCCTTCGAGCCCCCGCGTGCGGGGATCAGGCAGAGGGTGCTCACCCGGCCATTCTCGCTCACCCGAGCATCCCCTGGATCTCGTCCGCGATCGCGCGGGCCGGCTCGGAGCTGAGGACCTCTGGCACCGGAGTCGGCTCGTCGCCCCAACGGCTCATGCCGTACCGGTCCCAGAACTCCTCGACCCACGTGGGCGGCCGGTCCAGCTGCACCCATGCGGGGATGCCCCGGCAGGCGGCCTCGACCACCCCGGTCGAGAAGGCACTGACGACCGGGCGTGTCGACTCGTTGAGCGGGGTGCCGGTCGTGTCGATCGCGATGCCCTGCCTGCGCCAGACGGCATGCTGCAACCGCGAGAGCTTGTCGGTCTCCGCAGGGTGCGGTCGGTAGGTCGCCCCCGTGGAGCGGCAGAACCTCCCTGCAGACCGGGCCATGTGCGCGCGAGAGAGCTCTGCGCCGTGGAGCTGGCCGAGGTAGACCGGCGGTCCGTCGTCGACGTCACCACGGGGCCGTTGCCCCGCGTCCCAGAAGAGCTGCGAGCCCACGACGGTGCTGGTGATGTCGTCCCGACCAGAGATCCAGAAGTCGGCGTCCCCCTCCGACCAGGCGAACAGGTGGGCGCCACCCGGCAACGGAGGGGCGAAGGGTGTCAGCAGGCCGTGCTGGACGACGCAGAAGGTCGAGCCGGTCGCTTGCGCCGCGTCGTACGCAGCCGCGCCCACCGGCAGGAAGTGCCCTGCCGCCACGGTCACGGAGTGCTCGCGGCCAGACAGCTCCGCCACCGACACGCGTCGCGCCGACCACCCGTCGCCGGGAAGCAGGTGCGTCACGTCGCCAGGAGCCAGCACCGATACCGCCATCCGGAGGTGGTGCGCGGGTGACATCAGCGCGGCGAGCTTGGTCGGTGTGAGCCCATCGACCGCGACGAGCACGGGCGCGCTCTCGTCCTGGGTGTGGAGGACGAGGTGCGGTCCGGCGTCGTCCGGCCGTTGCGGGAGGGCGAGGTGCTTGACCCGCCGGACGAGGTGCCGGGACTCCTGCCAGTCCCGCCAGGCAGCGAGGTCACGGGGATGGTTCAGGCCCACAGCCGCTCCAGCACGGCCATCCGGTGGTCGAAGGTGTGCTCCGCCAGGGTTCGCCGCTGGCCGGCCTCTCTGATCCCCTGCGCCCACGAGGTGTCGACGAGCGCGCGACGAGCCAGGTCCGTGAGCTCGTCCAGGCCGCCGTACACGGCGACCTCGGACCCGGGCTCGTAGAACTCGTCGACGTCGGCCCGGTCGATGAGCTGGAGCCCCCCGACGCCGGGGGCCTCGAAGGTGCGCATCGTGAAGCCGTCCTGGTCGAAGTGCGGGTTGAGGGTGGCCGCCGAGCGGTGCATGAGCTCGTAGGCAGACGACAGGTGGACGTCACGCGCGGCGGGAAGGCCGGGCCTGGACAGTGACCACGTCCGCAGGCGGTCGAAGGGGTGATGAGACCAGTCTCGTCCGACGGCGAGCACCGGCACCCCGTTCTTCGCGAGGTGCTCGAGCGCCGCCTGGCGGTTCGGGTACCTCGCCCCGACGAAGCTGACCACGTTGCGCGCTGACCCGTGGATCGGTAGGTGGCCCGGGTCGAAGGCGTTAGGCAAGTGGAGGACGTCAAGGCCACGCGACCGTAGATTGGATGTGTCGTTCTTGCTGTAGCTCGCGATCCGACCTGCCACCTGGAGTCGCTCGTCGTCGTACCGGGTCCGCCTCACCTCGTCGTAGAGCCACAAGACATGGGTCCCGCTGAGTCGCGCGATATCCGCCCACGTCTCGGGGGTGAAGACGTCACCCTTGACCACGAGGGTGATGTCCGGCCGGACATCGAGCAGCCGGCCCCGGAGCGCCTGTCCGATGTCTTGGGCCATGCGCAGCCGCCCGTCGCGCCCGAGGCGCTCGGGCAGCTCGTACCGCGCCTTGTTCCGGACCTTCGCGCGTGTGCTCGCGTAGTCGTCGTAGAGGTGAGGGACCACGTCGTACCCGCGTCGTTCCAGGGCGGCGGCGATCGACCGCCAGTAGCCATGGAAGGCGGTCGACACCAGCAGCAGACGGGTCATGGCGTCGGTCCCCAGATGAGGTCGAGCTCGGCCCGCGCCACAGCGACGGGAGCGACGTCCTGCCCGCGCGTCCGTCGGACGACGTTCCAGAGGAGGTTGACGAGGGTCGCGGAGGTCAGGGCGAGGCGAAGCCGGCGCAACCCGCCCCACTTCCGCGCGTACCGGAGGTGTGAGTCGACCAGCCAGCGGCGTCGACGCCCGCTCTCGGAGGAGCCCCCGCCCTCGTGGACGAGCGACACCGTCCCGACGTAGACGGAGGGGAGCCCCCGATCACGGAGCCGCCGTTGGAGATCGACCTCCTCGGAGTTCATGTAGAAGCGCTCGTCCAGCCCGTCGACGGCCAGGAAGTCCGCGAGCGGCATGAGCAGAGCTGCTCCGACCAGCCAGTCGACGGGGACCACGGCCCCGACGACCGCACGGGTGTCGTGACCGAGGGCTTCCTGGACGAAGGGAGTGCCGTGCCACCGAGCCAGAGGGGTCAGCCACTCGGCGACCCGGGTCGCGACGCGTGGGAAGTGACGTCCCGTCGGGTCGGCCGTCCCCCGAGGGGAGAGGATGGCCGGACCGGTGACCGCAGGCATCCATGGCTGGGAGGCGCGGACGAGATCGGCGACGAAGGTCGGGCTGATCTCGACGTCGCTGTTGAGGACAAGGAGCAGTGGGCCCCGCGCCGAGCGCGCTCCGGTGTTCACGGCGCTCCCGAAGCCGCCGTTCTTCTCCCGCCGCACGACACGGACCCGATCGTCGTCGCCCCTGCTTGCCAGGGAGAAGGGCTCCGGCGAGCAGTCGTCGACGACGATGACCTCGAGGACGGTCTGCTGGACGCGGAGAGCTTCCACGACGGACCGAGTCGGTTCGGGATCCCCGAAGTGGGGGACGACAACGCTCACCTGCCCCCGCCCCGAGGCCCCCGACGGGTCTTCGTGGTCGCTCACCCGCTCAAGAATATCCACCGCCGTCACGCGCGTGACCGACTCGTCATGTCAGGGCGAGAACTCGGGCATACTCCACGCCATGCCCGCGTCGCTCGACCCCGGTCCGGAACGGTCCGCGGATCAGCACCTTCACCGGGAGCACCTGTCACGGCAGGGGATGGTGCGCCACCTCGTGAAGCAGTACAGCCGTCCCTCCTTCCGCAGCGCGATGCGCAAGGCACGGCAGGGGATCGCTCTCCCAGCCCCGAGCCGGAGACGTCAGCACCCGTCCGAGGCAATCTGGGCTATCGCGATGGTGAAGAACGAGGCAGACGTCATCGAGCTGACCGTCTCTCACCTGCTGGATCAGGGTGTCGATCGCATCCTCGTGGTCGACAACCTCTCAGACGACGGGACTCTCGAGATCCTCAGATCGATGGGCGCGACAGACGCTCGAGTCATTGTCGGCGTCGACTCCGAACCCGGGTACTACCAGGCGGCGAAGATGACGCACCTGGCGCGCTACGCCCGTCGCAACGGCGCCTCGTGGGTCATCCCCTTCGACGCCGACGAGCTGTGGTTCGCCCAGGAGGGCCGCATCTGCGAGGCGCTCCGCGACTCCCCCGCCAGCGTGGCGACGGCCGCGATGCACAACGCCTTCCCCACCGAGGAGCCCGGCGAGTTCCGGGTCGAGACCCACCCCCACGACCACCCCAAGGTGGCGTACAGACCTCACCCCTTCGCCCTGCCCATGATCGGCAACCACGACGTCGCCAGGTCGGGTCTGCGGATGGACGCCCTCCGTGTGCTCCACCTCCCGTGGCGGTCGGAGGCGCAGCTGCTCCGGAAGATCCGCCAGGGCGCCAAGGCGTTCTCGGTCATCGACGCCCCGTCCGAGCACGGCTGGCACTGGCGAGACAACGCGGCGCACGACTCGCCGACGATGGAACGGCTCTGGAGCGAGGTCGTCACCGGGACGAACAACGAGTCCATCGGATGGTCCCCGCGGGGGCCGTTCCTGATCGACGACCCCAGGATGTGGACGACCTGGCCCAAGGAGCTCCCCTAGTGACACACGCGACGAAGGAGGTGCCGACGTGCCGTCCCCCGTGAGACCTCAGGTCGTCAGGTCCGTGGTCATCACACTCCGCGACAGCGACCGTCGCGAGCCATACTTCGCGCAGGACTTCGCTCGACCGTTCACGGTCTTCGACGTCTACGACGCTCGCACCGAGGACTGGCGGCGCGATTTCGGGTTCTCCTCACCTTCCTGTGGGTAGTTCGATGGTGAGGCCGGAGCAGCAGAGGTAGATCATCGCGATGACGGCGGCTGCGGAGTGGTGGCCGTAGCCTCGGTGGTTGATCAGGCGGATCTTGGAGTTGAGTCCTTCGAGCTTGCTGTTGGACAGGCCGAGGTCGACAGCGGCGAGGATCTTCTCTCGGTGCTTGCGGACGGTCCGGGACAGGTCGAGGATCGCGGGGATCCGGCTCCGGCTGGCTCGGGCGAGCCAGTCGTCGAGGTGCGCATCGGGTCGGCGGCCGGGTGGCAGCCGGTAGAGGTCGCGGAGCTCTTCCTTGAGCACCCAGGCGCGGAACAGCACGTGCCGTGCTCGGCGTAGCTGCTCGATCTGGTCGCGCTGGGCCTGGGTCCAGTTCGCGGGGTCCTTGAGCAGTGCCCATCGGGTGTGCTTGATCAGCTGGGCTGCGGGGTCACGGCGCATCCGTCCCAGCGGGCTGACCCGGGTGACACCGGCCGCCTTGCGGGCGGTGTTCCACTCGGTGCGGCGGACCTCGTCCAGGGCGGTGTTGGCCAGCTGGATGACGTGGAAAGGATCGGCGCAGACCTGCGCCGGGGTGCGGGTGGCGATGACCCGTGCGTAGGCGCCGTGGAGGTCGGCCGAGGCGGCCTGGATCTGCTGGCTGCGCTGGGGCCCGAGCTCGTCGAAGAACGCCTCGAGAGTGGCCCCGGACTTGCCCACGCCGGCCCAGATCACCGCCCCGTCGCGGTCGTGGTCGGCGACCACGGTCAGGTAGCGGTGGCCCTTGCGGTAGGAGATCTCGTCGACACCGATCCGGTACACCTCATCGAGCCGGGTGTCGTCGACGTGGTCGGCCACCACCCTGGCCACGATGTTGGCCACCGCTTCCCAGGAGCAGCGCAGCAGCCGGGTTATCGCGGTCTTGTCCATCCGCTGGGCCAGCCAGGCCACCACGTCCTCGAAGTCCCGGGTGAACCGGGCACCGGGCCGGGCCCAGGGCACCTCCTCGGTCCGGACCCGGCCGCATGCCCGGCAGCGCAGGCGACGGATCGCAGCACGAAGGAACAGCTTCGTGGCACCCAGGTCAAGGCCGCGCCAGCAGCGGACGGAGCGGTCATAGACAGCGGCCGTCGACCAGCCGCACGGGCACCGCAGACGCCTGGCCCGGCGGGCCAGGTCGACCACGATCCCCTCGGGGGTGAAGCGGATCCCGGTGACGTGAGCACCGGGGATCTGGAGCATCTTGTTGAATGCAGTTGTGGCGCGCACGGGCTGCTCCCGTCATCGGTTCGGTTTGGCTTGACAGCTCCGAACCTAGAGAGCCGGCACGTGCGCGTCACCCATCAGCCTGCGACAACCACGAATCCCCAACCAGCACAGCCGAAACGAGCAACATCACCTGCCATACGACCCACGGGAGGCCGAGGAGTCCCC
>JBHWMJ010000089.1:0-5461 GCA_043423105.1 Marihabitans sp. | reverse complement strand
ACGTGGCACGAAGGGGGTGGACGGCGTGGACGGCGACGGGCCCACCGGCGCAGATGGGCCGGCTGGCCAGGTCGGACCGGTCGGCTGAGGCGCCGGTCCTGGCAGGACTGCGTCGCCGTGGTGCTCGCTCGCGGTGTCCTGACCGTCCGCCTGGGTGCGTAGCGTGCTCGCCATCGCCCGGACGGCGTCAGCGACGGCCTCGACGTCTCGGGCCGACCGGCTCGCCCGGGACTGGAAGGCGTCGGAGTCCGGTCCCGCCCACTTGGACCGCAACCGCGACGCTGCGCGGGACATCTGGCTGCAGGCATCCGAGGACCGGCGCGCGAGCGAGTCGAGCCGCGACGCGCAGCTCCGCAGCGCCGTCGTGTCTGCTCCGTGGGTGAGCGTCATCGCTCAGCCTCCCTGGTCGTCCTCGGTGCAGG
This sequence comes from Marihabitans sp., assembly GCA_043423105.1. Classification (GTDB taxonomy): domain Bacteria; phylum Actinomycetota; class Actinomycetes; order Actinomycetales; family Dermatophilaceae; genus Marihabitans. Next base: position 5,039 of record JBHWMJ010000089.1, on the reverse strand, counting down.
CTATGGGCCGGTGGGGCCGCACGCCATGGGGAGGACTCCCCCTTCGCCCCAGACGCGTCCGGGTCACCCTCGGCGACGGGCCGGTCAGACCAGACCGGAGGCGAGGAGCGCACGCGCCCGTCGCAGGTCCTCCTGGTCGGTGATCTTGAAGGCCAGCGGGTCACCCTCGACGACGACGACGACGTGGCCGAGCAGCTCGACGAGGGCCGCATCGTCGGTCGCCTGCCGACCCGTCGCGTGCGCGTCACGGAGCAGGCCGAGCGGGAAGCCCTGCGGCGTCTGCACCGCGCGGAGGGAGGTGCGCGGCGGGGTCTGGGTCACGACGCCGGACTCATCGACAACCTTGATGGTGTCGACGACGGGCAGGCCGGGGACGGCCCCGGCGGCGCCGCCCCGGACCGCGGCGACGACCCGCTCGTAGACCGTGGCGGGGGTGAGGCACCGGGCGGCGTCATGGACGAGGGCGACGTCGATGCCGTCACCGAGTGCGGCGAGACCGGCGGCCACCGAGTCGCCTCGTTCTGCGCCACCGGCGACGACGACGGGGTCGCCGCAGCCGCAGCCTGCGTGCAGGTCGAGATAGCCCTCGGCCTCCGCCACGAGGGCGCTGGGCACGACGAGGACGACCCGGTCGGCGCCCGCCGCGAGCGCCCCGACGAGCGCGTGCTCGAGGATCGTCTCGTCGTCGAGCCGCACGAAGGCCTTGGGCCGGTCCTCACCGAGCCGGGAGCCGGACCCGGCGGCCACAACGACGACGCCCACGCCGTGGAGGGCGTGGGCGTCGTCATGACAGCTACGGGTCAAGAGGCAAGGACCTCGTCGAGGATGACCTCGGCCTTGTCCTCGTCGGTCTTCTCCGCGAGCGCGAGCTCGGAGACGAGGATCTGGCGGGCCTTGGCGAGCATCCGCTTCTCGCCGGCCGAGAGGCCGCGGTCCTTCTCGCGGCGCCACAGGTCACGGACGACCTCGGCGACCTTGATGACGTCGCCGGAGGCGAGCTTCTCGAGGTTGGCCTTGTAGCGGCGCGACCAGTTGGTCGGCTCCTCGGCGTGCGGGGTTCGCAGCACCTGGAAGACCTTGTCGAGGCCCTCCTTGCCCACGACGTCGCGGACACCCACGAGGTCGCAGTTCTCCGCCGGGACCTCGATCGTCAGGTCACCCTGGGCGACCTTCAGCTTGAGGTACTGCTTCTCGACGCCCTTGATCGTGCGGGACTTGATTTCTTCGATCAGTGCAGCCCCGTGGTGGGGGTACACGACCGTCTCACCGACCTTGAAAACCATATGGAGGAAACCCCTTTCGCGGCCATCAGGATATCACGGCGTGTCGCTTGACACAGTCGGAGGAACGGTGGGCGGGCTCTCGCGACCGTCCTGCCGGACCGCCTCCGTGAGCCCACGACGCGCCGGTAGTCTGTCCCTCGTGAAGCCTTCGAAGACCACGCGAGCGCGCGCGGGCGCCCTCTCGCTCATCGCCGTCATCGCCACCGCGGGGTGCTCCTTCACCTCGCCCTTCCAGACCGAGAAGCCCATGTCGCTCGGTGACGGGGTCATGGTCGACCTCGGCGACCTCGAGGTGCGCAACCTCGCGATCGTCACCGGCAAGGCAGGCGACGACGCGACGCTCACCGGCACGGTCGGCAACAGCGGCAGCGAGGACGCGAAGCTGCAGGTGCTCGCCCAGGAGGGCGCAGACCCGCTCGAGGCGACGATCCCCGCCAACTCGGTCGTCACGCTCTCCACCGACGGCGAGAAGATCACCGTCCCCGGGCTCGACGTCGCGCCCGGGTCGATGACCGAGGTCGCTGTCGGCGCCACGGGCGCCGACCTCACGCCGGTGACGATCCCCGTGCTCGACCCCGCGGGGTACTACGAGGACTACGCCCCCGAGGGCTGGACCCCGGCACCGACCCCGACCCCGTCGGAGACCGGCTCGAGCCACTGAGCCACCACCGCTCGCTCGTGAGCGAAGGGGGGACGACCTGCTGCGGGTCGCCCCCCTTCGCGTGCACCGGGCCGGGTCAGCCCTCGAACTTGTAGCCCAGGCCGCGCACCGTGACGATGTGCACGGGCGCGCCGGGGTCCGGCTCGATCTTGGCCCGGAGCCGCTTGATGTGGACGTCGAGGGTCTTGGTGTCCCCGACGTAGTCGCTGCCCCACACCCGGTCGATGAGCTGGCCACGGGTCAGCACCCGGCCGACGTTGCGCAGGAGCATCTCGAGGAGCTCGAACTCCTTGAGCGGCAACGGTGTCGGGGTGCCGTTGATCGAGACGACGTGCCGCTCGACATCCATCCGTACCGGCCCACCCTCGACGGTGGTCGGCAGCAGCTCCTCGGGCTCGGCGTTGCGACGCAGCACCGCCTTGATCCGGGCGAGCAGCTCGCGTGAGCTGTAGGGCTTGGTGACGTAGTCGTCGGCGCCGATCTCGAGCCCGACGACCTTGTCGATCTCTCCGTCCTTGGCCGTGAGCATGATGACCGGGACGTTCGAGCGCTGCCGGATCGACCGGCAGATGTCGATGCCGGACAGGCCGGGCAGCATGAGGTCGAGCAGGACGAGGTCGGCGCCGTTGCTGTCGAAGGCGGTGAGCGCGGCGGGGCCGTTGTCGACGACCTCGACGTCGTAACCCTCCTTGCTCAGCAGGTACGACAACGGGTCGGAGAACGAGATCTCGTCCTCGACCACGAGGATGCGGGTCATCGTGCGGGTTCCCTTTCGTTCTGCTCGCGCGCGGCGGCGAGACTCTGCTGTGCTGCGGGCAGCCGGATCGTGAAGGTCGACCCCTGCCCCTCCTCGCTCCACACGGTGACATCGCCCCCGTGGTTGGCGCAGACATGCTTGACGATCGACAGGCCCAGGCCCGTCCCGCCGGTGGCCCGGGACCGGGCCTCGTCGATGCGGTAGAAGCGCTCGAAGATGCGGCCCTGCTCCTCCTGCGGGATGCCAGGCCCCTGGTCGGTCACCGTGATCTCGATCTGGTCGCCGACCAGGCGCGCCCCTACCCCGACCTTCGTCCCATCCGGGGAGTAGGAGATCGCGTTGCCGACGAGGTTGCGCACGGCCGTGACGAGCAGTCCTCGGTCGCCGAGGACGTAGAGGTCCTCCCCGCACTTGTCGGCGAGTGCGATGTCCTTGGCACTGGCCGTCACGCGGACGTTGTCGAGCGCCTCGTCGACCACCGCCTCGATGTCGACGAGCTCGGGGTCGATGAGGACCTCGGCGGCCTGCAGCCGAGAGAGGTCGACGACCTCCTTGACGAGCTGGGTCAGGCGGGTGGCCTCGATCCCCATGCGGGTGGCGAAGCGGCGCACGGCGACCGGGTCGTCGGCCGCGTCGAGGACGGCCTCGGCCAGCAGGGCGATACCTCCGACCGGGGTCTTGAGCTCGTGCGAGACGTTGCCGAGGAAGTCGCGGCGCACCTGCTCGACGCGGTGGCTCTGCGTCCTGTCCTCGACGAGGAGGAGGACGTGACGGTCGCTGAGTGGAGCGACGCGCGCATGCACGTAGGTCCCCGCCCAGTGCGAGTCCCCGGTCCGGGGCTCGCCGCGGTGCAGCTCGAGCTCCAGCTCGCGGATCACCCCGTCGGCCCGGACGGAGTCGGCAAGGTCGGAGAGGGCCGGGTGGGCCAGACGGCCGTTGCGGACGAGGCCCAGGGCAACCGCCACCGGTGAGTTGTTCACCACCCAGCCGTCGCTGTCGACGACGATCCCGCTCGAGCGCAGGACCGCCAGCACATCACCGACGCCAGCGGGCAGGGCCGGCTCCGGCTGGCTCGGAACGGCGCGCTCACGATCGCTGAGCGAGATGGCCCCCCAGGCGAGCGTGGCGATGACAAGGCCGGCGATGCCGCCGAAAATTGCCGCAACCGTCGGGTCCACGTCACCGAGGGTACGCCCAGGAGAGGGCACACTTGAGACACGGCCGACCGCCCCCGAGGCAACGCCAGCTGTTGTTCACCTGCCCGCCAGGCGCGGTTCATCACCCAGGTGCACAGTGGGCTGCTGGGTCGCCCTGCCCGGCGGCCGATGCACCTCTGACGAAGGACACCATGCGCACTGTCTTCCACGACGAGCTCGACCAGATCACCTCGGACCTCCTGGGGATCGCAGACCTCGTGCGGACCGCCTGCGCCGACGCGACGACGGCTCTTCTGCAGGCCGACGTCCAGCTCGCGGACAAGGTCATCGCCGGCGACCGAGACATCGACGCCAAGCGCGCCGACCTCGACAGCCACGCGATCGACCTGCTCGCTCGCCAGTCGCCGGTCGCGACCGACCTGCGCACCATCGTCACGTCGATGCGGATGTCCGCGGACCTCGAGCGCATGGGCGACCTGGCTCGGCACGTCGCCAAGCTCGCCCGGCTGCGCTACCCCGAGCACGCGGTGCCTGACGAGGTCCGCCCGACCATCCAGCAGATGTCCGAGGTCTGCGCCCAGATCATCGACGAGGTCGAGGGCTGCCTGCAGACGCAGGGTCTGGAGGCGGTCGACGAGATCGACCGGGTCGACGACGAGCTCGACCAGCTCCACCGCGACCTCTACTCCCGACTTGTCGACGGACACTGGACGCATGGGACCGAGTCGGCGGTCGACATGGCGCTGCTCGGCCGGTACTACGAGCGGTTCGGCGACCACGGCGTCTCGATCGGTCACCGCGTGCGCTTCCTCGTCACCGGCGAGCAGCCCGCGGCCGACCTCGCCGACTGACCCGCACGACGCGGGTGCCGCGACGGGGTCCCCGGTGCCACGCCGAAGGGGCGAAGGGGTCTCCCCCTTCGCCCCTTCGGCGTCGTGGCGCTACTTGCCCTGGTTCGCCACCGCGGCCGCCTCTGCGGCTGCCGCCTCGGGGTCGAGGTAACGGGACGGGCGGGTCGGCATGAAGTCCTCGCCGAGCTCTTAGACGAGCGGCTGGCCGGTGGGGATGTTCAGCCCCGCGATGTCGTCGTCGCTGATGCCGTCGAGGTGCTTGACCATGGCGCGCAGGCTGTTGCCGTGGGCCGCGACGAGCACCGTCTTGCCGGCCGCGAGGTCCTCCCG
>JBHWMJ010000036.1:0-5105 GCA_043423105.1 Marihabitans sp. | reverse complement strand
CCGCCCGGTTCGTCCGGGCGGGGCCGACGCACGTCTCGGCACGCCCACCCCAAGATCCAAACTTCCTTACGCTTGTTTCATCCGCTCACGAACGTTCTCAAGCGGATTGTCACTTTCCTCGGTGGATCTTGGCCCCCCGGGGGCCTCGGCGAGGCCAGGGCGAAGGGGTCGTCGCGAAACGAAGGGGTCGTCGAGGAACGAAGGGGTCGGGTACGACCGACGAGAGGCGAAGAGTCAGGTGCGGCGGGCGAGGACGGCGCGCGGCCGGCCGGTGAGGTCGTCGACGTCCTCGACCTCCGCCCACTCCCCCGTCCGCCGCAGGGCGGCCGGCAGGCTCTGCCCCTGCGTCTCGGCGTGCTCCATGACGAGCAGTCCGCCGGGACGGAGCAGGCGCGCGGCCGAGCTGGCCACCGCGAGCGGGATCGCGAGACCGTCGCTGCTGCCTCCGTAGAGCGCGATCTGCGGGTCGTGGTCGGCGACCTCCGGGTCGACAGGCACCATCTCCGTCGGGATGTACGGCGGGTTGCTCACGACGACGTCGGCCGAGCCGACCAGACCCTCGAGCGCGGGCACCTGCTCCGGGTCGGTCGCCGCGTCGGCCGCGACGAGCTCGACCGGCAGACCGGTTGCGTCGATGTTGTGGCGGGCCCAGGCCAGCGCCTCCGGGCTGAGCTCCACGGCGAGCACCCGGGCCGCGGGGGCCTCCTGCGCCACAGCGAGCGCGATCGCCCCCGACCCGGTGCACAGGTCGACGACGGTCGCGGGGGCTTGGGCGAGCACGAGGTCGACGAGGAGCTCGGTCTCCGGCCGCGGCACGAAGACGCCGGGCCCGACGGCGAGCTCGAGATGACGGAAGGGCGCGCGCCCGGTGAGGTGCTGCAGCGGCACCCGGCGGGCCCGCTCGGCGACCAGCGTCTCGAACTCCTCCCGCTCGGCGGGCTCCAGCGACGAGCCGAGCAGAGCGCGCCGCTCGGCCTCGGAGCGGTCCACCCTCAGCACGTGGCCCGCCAGGATCAGGGCGTCGGCCCTCGGCGCCGGCACGCCGGCGTCGCTCAGCGTCCGGGTGGCCGCGGCGAGCACGTCGCGCAGGCTCACCGGCGTCAGGCCTCCCCGAGCGCAGCCAGCCGGGCAGCCTCGTCGGCCTCGACGGCCGAGTCGATGACCGCGTCGAGGTCACCGTCGAGCACGGTGTCGAGGTTGTGGGCCTTGTAGCCGGTGCGGTGGTCGGCGATCCGGTTCTCCGGGAAGTTGTAGGTCCGGATCCGCTCGGAGCGGTCGACGGTGCGTACCTGGCCGGCGCGGGCCTCGGCGTCGGCGGCAGCCTTCTCGTCGAGGGCGATCTGGTGGAGGCGGGCCCGCAGCACCCGCATCGCCGACTCCTTGTTCTGCAGCTGCGACTTCTCGTTCTGGCACGAGACGACCGTGCCGGTCGGCAGGTGGGTGATCCGCACGGCCGAGTCGGTCGTGTTGACGCTCTGCCCGCCCGGTCCGGAGGAGCGGTAGACGTCGATCTTGAGGTCGTTCGGGCTGATCTCCACCTCGACGGCGTCGCCGACGTCCGGCATGACCCACACCCCGGCGGCGGAGGTGTGGATCCGGCCCTGGCTCTCGGTCACCGGGACCCGCTGGACCCGGTGGACGCCTCCTTCGAACTTCAGCCGGGCCCACGGTGCTTCTCCAGGCGCCGGGGTGCCCTTGGCGCTGATCGCGACCTGGACGTCCTTGTAGCCGCCGAGGTCGGACTCGGTGGAGTCGAGGATCTCGGTGCGCCACCCGCGCTTCTCGGCGTGACGCAGGTACATCCGCAAGAGGTCGCCGACGAAGAGGGCGCTCTCCTCGCCCCCTTCGCCCGCCTTGACCTCGAGGATCACGTCACGGTCGTCGTCCGGGTCTCGCGGGATGAGCAGCCGGCGCAGCCGGTCCTCGGCGACGGTCAGCCGCTCTTCGAGGGCAGGGATCTCCTCGGCGAAGGCGGCGTCCTCCGCCGCGAGCTCGCGGGCTGCCGCGAGGTCCTCCCCGGCGCCGACCCACTCGGCGTGCGCGGCGACGACCGGGGCGAGCCGCCCGTAGCGGGTGTTGACCTCACGCAGCCGCTCCGGGTCGCCGACGACCGCGGGGTCGGCGAGCTGCGCCTCGAGCGCGGCGTGCTCATCGACGAGGCTCTGGGCTGACTCGAGCAACGGAGGTCCTTGGGGTCGGGTCTCGGTGTGGATGGGTCGTCTCGAGGCTCCTGCGTCGCACCTCGACGAGCAGGCGCGCGTGGAGACACGAACGCGCCGACCAGCCTGAGGCTGATCGGCGCGTCGGGAGCGTTACTTGGCGGCCTGGCCGTAGCGCTTCTGGAAGCGGGCGACGCGGCCGCCGGAGTCCATGAGCTTCTGCTTGCCGGTGTAGAAGGGGTGGCAGTTGCTGCAGACCTCGGCGTGGATGCGGCCGTCCTTCGCGGTGCTCCGCGTCGTGAACGTGTTGCCGCAGGTGCAGGTGACCGTGGTCTCTGCGTAGTTCGGGTGGATGTCCTTCTTCACGTGCGTCTCCTTGGCTGTCATCCGGGTCGGCCGACCCACCGCATCTGGTGGTCGTGCGGTGCAGGTCGTGCGCTCGCGGCGCCAGCCGTGAACCGGTCCAACGGGTGATTCTGCCAGAGAACCTGGCTCTCTCCCTAACCACGACGAAGGCCCCCGCATTCCTTGCGTCCGCAGGCTTCCGCCTCATCGGGGCAGCTATGCGGACGTTACGCGGTTCGGCGCCGGTGCGGCATCATGCGGGGCATGGCCCGACGACCCCTTCGCCGCGAGCGCCGCGCCCCCTTCGCCGAGCACGACGGACCGGTCGATGGGTCGGTGATCCGTCCGGCCACAGCGGCCGACATCGGCACCGTCGTCGAGCTGCGGGCGCTGATGTTCGAGGCGATGGGGACCTCGAGCGAGCAGCTGCACGACGCGCAGTGGCGCGCGGACGCCGCCCGCTGGCTCCAGCTGCGGCTCGACGACCCACGCGTCTGCGTGGCAGTCGGCACCGTCGGCGAGGCGGTCGTCTCGTGCGCCATGGGGCAGGTGGTCCCGCTCATGCCGTCACCGCAGCGCCCCGGGGACACCGGGGGCCTGCTGACGAACGTCGCGACCTTCCCGGGACACCGCCGCCTGGGCTTCTCCGAGGCGTGCGTCGAGGCCGTGCTCGGCTGGTACCGCGACGCGACCGACGTCGAGGTCGTCACCCTCAACGCGACGGCCGAAGGGGCACCGATGTACGAGCGTCTCGGCTTCGCGCCCTCAGAGTTCCCCGAGATGCGGGTGCGGCTCACGCGCGACTGAGGACGACGAAGGGGCCTCCGCCGGTCTCGAGGCTCCGGCCGCGGGCGGCCTCCGCACCTCGACCACCGTGGGGTGCTGGTCGAGGTGCGAGGAGCTCTGCGACGAGCCTCGAGACCCCTGGGCGAAGGGGGGTCAGGCCTGCTCGTCGTCGTCGAGCTTGATCGACGAGGTCTGGGCGACCTGGGTGAGGAACTCGTAGTTCGTCTTGGTCTTCTTGAGGCGGTCGATGAGGAGCTCGACGCCCTGCTGGGTGTCGAGGGCCGCGAGGACGCGGCGGAGCTTCCACATGATCTTCAGCTCCTCCGGGGCGAGGAGGATCTCCTCGCGGCGGGTGCCCGAGCTGTTGACGTCGACGGCCGGGAAGATCCGGCGGTTCGCGAGGCCACGGTCGAGCTTGAGCTCCATGTTGCCGGTGCCCTTGAACTCCTCGAAGATCACCTCGTCCATGCGCGAGCCGGTCTCGACGAGCGCGGTGGCGAGGATGGTCAGCGAGCCGCCGTGCTCGATGTTGCGTGCGGCACCGAAGAACTTCTTCGGCGGGTAGAGCGCGGCCGAGTCGACACCACCGGAGAGGATGCGTCCGCTCGCCGGGGCGGCCAGGTTGTAGGCGCGCCCGAGCTTGGTGATCGAGTCGAGGAGGACGACGACGTCGTGACCCATCTCGACGAGGCGCTTGGCGCGCTCGATGGCGAGCTCGGCGACCGTCGTGTGGTCGTCGGCCGGGCGGTCGAAGGTCGAGGCGATGACCTCACCCTTGACCGCGCGCTGCATGTCGGTGACCTCTTCGGGGCGCTCGTCGACGAGGACGACCATGAGGTGGCACTCGGGGTTGTTCGTCGTGATCGCGTTGGCGACGGCCTGCATGACCATCGTCTTGCCGGCCTTGGCCGGGGCGACGATGAGCCCGCGCTGGCCCTTGCCGATGGGGGCGACGAGGTCGATCATCCGCGTGGTGAGGATGCTCGGCTCGGTCTCGAGGCGCAGACGCTCCTGCGGGTAGAGCGGGGTCAGCTTGCCGAACTCGGGGCGGCGCTTGGCCTCCTCCGGCGTCATGCCGTTGACCGTGTCGAGGCTGACGAGCGGGTTGTACTTCTGGCGGTTGTTCTTGCCGCCGACGGTCTGCATCCCCTCGCCGTCCTGGCTGGTGCGGACCTTGCCGGTCACGGCGTCGCCCTTGCGCAGGCCGTTGCGCTTGACCATGCCGAGCGGGACGTAGACGTCGTTGCTGCCCGGCAGGTAGCCGCTGGTGCGGACGAAGGCGTAGTTGTCGAGGACGTCGAGGATGCCGGCGGCCGGGACGAGCACGTCGTCCTCGCTCACCTGGATCTCCTCCTCCGACATCCCGCCACCGCGACGCTTGTCCCGGTTGCGGTTGCGACCACGGTTGCGCCGGCGGCGCCCGCCACCCTGCTCGTCGTCGTCGCGCGGGCCATTGCCGCCCTGGTTCTGGCCGCCCTGCTGGTTGCCGCCACCCTGGCGGTTGTCCCCACCCTGGTTGCGTCCACCCTGCTGACGGTCGTTCTGGTTGCCGCCCTGCTGACGGTTGTCGCCGCCTTGGCTGCGCCCACCCTGCTGCCGGTCGTTCTGCTGACGGTCGTTCTGCTGACGGTCGTTCTGGTGACGGTCACCCTGCAGGCGGTCCCGGTTCTCGTCCTGCCGGTTCTCGTCCTGGCGGTTCTCGTCCTGGCGACCCTCACCCTGCTGGCCACCGTCGCCGCCGCGGCGGCGGCGCTCGCCCTGGCGGGACTGACCGTCGACCTCACCCTGCTGCTCGGCGGCCGGCTTGTCGAGTTC
>JBHWMJ010000086.1:0-3744 GCA_043423105.1 Marihabitans sp. | reverse complement strand
ACTGCTCGCATGGTCAACCTCGCTGTCAAGATCGCCGTCAACGCCGTCGCGCTCTGGGTCGCTGCCTTCCTCGTGGGCGGCATCAAGCTCGCCGAGGACGGCTCGACCTTCGCTTCGAGGTTCACGACGGTCCTCCTCGTCGCGGTTCTCTTCGGGCTCATCAACGCCGTGGTCAAGCCGATCGCCAAGCTCCTCTCCTTCCCGGCGATCGTGCTGACCCTGGGGCTCTTCACCTTCATCGTCAACGCCTTCATGCTCCAGCTCACCGAGTGGATCAGCGAGCCGCTGGGGCTGTCCTTCTCGATCGACCAGTTCTTCTGGGACGCCGTCATCGGCGCCCTCATCGTCACGGTCGTCTCGATGGTCCTGAACTTCGTCATCCCGGACGGTGACGACGCCTGATGGAGTCCTCGCCCGTGCGCCTGCGGGGCGCCCTCGACGCCGTGCCCGGCTATGTCGCCGGCCGCCCGCCGGCCGCCCGTGAGGGGCTGACCGTCTACAAGGTCAGCTCGAACGAGAACCCCTACCGGCCGCTGCCCTCGGTGCTCGAGGTGGTGCGCGAGGCGGCGACGACGATGAACCGCTACCCCGACATGGGCGTCACCGCGCTCACCGAGGCCCTCGCCGAGCACCTTGGCGTCCCGGCCTCCTGGATCGCCACCGGCACGGGCTCGGTCGGGGTCCTCGGCCAGATCGTCCAGGCGACGTGCGACCCCGGCGACGAGGTCGTCTACGCGTGGCGCTCCTTCGAGGCGTACCCGATCGTCGTCGCGCTCGCCGGAGCGCGGTCGGTCCAGGTGCCCCTCACCCCCGACCACCGGCACGACCTGACGGCCATGCTGGCCGCCGTGACGGACCGCACGAAGGTCGTCCTCGTGTGCACGCCGAACAACCCCACCGGACCGACGGTCGACCACGCCGAGCTCGTCGCGTTCGTGGAGCAGCTGCCTGAGCACGTCCTCGTCGTCATCGACGAGGCCTACCTCGAGTTCGTCGCGGGTTCCGGCACCGACGACCCCGTCCGGGCGCTGGAGATCCTCCGGGGTCGCCCGAACGTCGTCGTCCTGCGGACGTTCTCCAAGGCCTACGGGCTGGCCGGGCTGCGCGTCGGCTATGCCGTCGCCCACGAGCCGGTGGCCACGGCGTTGCGGAAGACGGCTACCCCCTTCGGCGTCAACACCCTCGCCCAGGTCGCGGCGGTGGCCTCCCTCGAGTCCCAGGCCGAGCTCGACGAGCGGGTCACCGCGCTCGTGGCGGAGCGGCGGCGGGTCGTCGAGGCGCTGGCAGACGCGGGCTGGGAGGTGCCGCAGAGCGGGGCCAACTTCGTGTGGTTCGCGCTCGGCGAGCGCACCCCCGACTTCGTCGCCGCGTGCGCCGAGGCCGGTCTCTCGGTGCGCCCCTACGGCGCGGACGGGGTCCGGGTGACCATCGGCGAGCCCGAGGCCAACGACCGTCTCCTCGAGGTCGCCGTCGACTTCCTGCGTACGTGACGTCGGTCGAGGTGCGAGGTACGAGCCTCGAGGCCATCGCCCGCGTCTCGAAGGGTGAGATTTCTCCGGTAGGTTGACGCCCGAACGCACGCGTGTGCGCCCGGTCACAACCCGGGTGGGCGCGCGACCAGCCGCACCGGGGCGGGGCGATCCCCCATCTCCGGGACGAAGGGAGATGACGTGAGCGACAACGACGTCGCGCAGGAGCGCAGCGCCGGCGCCGACATGGCCGGGGCCTTCGAGTCCTCGGGAGGGCACGGGCCGACCCCGCCGAGCCAGATCACCGGGCACTACTCGGCCGACAACCCGGACATGGTCCAGTTCGTCGACGCCGACGGCAACCGGCTGGGGATCACCCCGGCCAACGAGCCATACAGCCAGATCGTCGAGGACATGACCTCTGAGGATGCGCGGACGATCTACCGCGACCTCGTCCTCGTCCGGCGGATCGACGCCGAGGGCCACGCGCTGCAGCGCCAGGGTGAGCTCGGGCTGTGGCCCAGCCTCCTCGGGCAGGAGGCCGCCCAGGTCGGGGCTGGCCGCGCCCTTCGCCCCCAGGACTACGCCTTCCCCGGGTACCGCGAGCACGGCGTCGCCTGGTGCCGCGGCGTCCCCCCGGAGAACCTCTTCGGCATGTACCGCGGGGTGAACAACGGTGGCTGGGACTCCAACGCCAACAACTTCCACCTCTACACGATCGTCATCGGCAACCAGATGCTCCACGGCACCGGCTACGCCATGGGCATCCAGGCCGACGGCGCGGTCGGCACCGGCGACCCCGAGCGTGACACCGCGGTCATGGCCTTCACCGGCGACGGCGGCACCGCGCAGGGCGACTACAACGAGGCGCTCGTCTTCGCCTCGGTCACCTCGGCGCCGATCGTCTTCTTCATCCAGAACAACCAGTGGGCCATCTCCGAGCCCAACGACAAGCAGTTCACGATCCCGCCGTACCAGCGCTCCCGTGGCTTCGGGATCCCCGGCGTCCTCGTCGACGGCAACGACCCGCTCGCGACCTACGCGGTGTGCAAGGCCGCGCTCGACCGCGCCCGGGCGGGGGAGGGGCCGACCCTCATCGAGGCGTACACCTACCGGATGGGTGCGCACACGACCTCCGACGACCCGACGAAGTACCGCTCGGCCGCCGAGGTTGAGATCTGGCGCGAGAAGGACCCGATCAAGCGCATGTGCGGCTTCATGGAGGAGAAGGGTCACGCCGACGCCGACTTCTTCGCCGCCGTCGACGCCGAGGCCGACGAGGTCGCGGCGCGCATCCGCACGGCCTGCCAGGAGATGCCGGACCCGGATCCGCTGGCGATGTTCGACCACATCTACGTCGAGGACCACCCGGTGGTCGCGGCCGAGCGGGCGGAGTTCGAGGCCTACCACGCCTCCTTCGTCGAGGAGGGGAGCCACTGATGGCGGGCCAGAAGCTCACCCTGGCGAAGGGGCTGAACGCCGGCCTGCGCCGGGCCATGGAGGAGGACCCCAAGGTCGTCCTCATGGGCGAGGACGTCGGCAAGCTCGGCGGCGTCTTCCGGATCACCGACGGCCTGCAGAAGGACTTCGGCGAGGACCGCGTCATCGACAGCCCGCTCGCGGAGTCCGGCATCGTCGGCACCGCGGTCGGCATGGCGCTGCGCGGCTACCGCCCCGTCGTCGAGATCCAGTTCGACGGATTCGTCTACCCGGCCTACGACCAGATCGTCTGCCAGGTCGCGAAGATGACCTTCCGCTCGCAGGGCAGGTCGAAGATGCCGATGGTCATCCGCATCCCCTTCGGCGGCGGCATCGGCGCGGTCGAGCACCACTCCGAGTCGCCGGAGGCGCAGTTTGCCCACACGCCCGGCCTCAAGGTGGTCGCCTGCTCCAACCCGGTCGACGGCTACTGGATGATCCAGCAGGCGATCGCCTGCGACGACCCGGTGATCTTCCTCGAGCCCAAGCGGCAGTACCACGCCGACAAGGCCGAGCTCGACCTCGACGCCACCCCCGACCCGCTCTTCACGAGCCGGGTGGTGCGCCGCGGCACCGACGTCACCGTGCTCGCCTACGGCCCGCAGGTGAAGGTCGCGCTGGCCGCCGCCGAGGCCGCCCAGGGCGAGGGCCGGTCGCTGGAGGTCATCGACCTGCGCACCCTGTCGCCGCTCGACCTGGGACCGGTCTTCGAGTCCGTGCGCCGCACCGGCCACGCCGTGGTCGCCCACGAGGCGCACGTGAACCTCGGCATGGGATCCGAGATCGCCGCCAGTAT
>JBHWMJ010000080.1:0-4473 GCA_043423105.1 Marihabitans sp. | reverse complement strand
CGACCGACCTCGCGAGCGGGGTACCGCTCTGCGGCCGCCACCACCGGATGATCGACGACCAGCACCTGCAGCACACCGTCCGACAACTCGACGACGGCTGCAAGGTCGTGCGATTCCATCGGCGGACGTAGACGACGCGTGAAGATGGGCGTGAGAAGAGTGCCCCTTGTTGGTCGAGGTGCGAGGAGCTCTGCGACGAGCCTCGAGACCTCAGACCTGTCCACCACCCTCGCGGGGGTACCGCTCCCCCGCTCATCCCGCCAGGATCGAGACATGCCCTCACTGCCCAACCTGCCCATGCCCGGACTCGCCCGCACCGACGAGGAGCCGAGCCCCGACGAACTGATGCGGATCTACTTGCGCCGCCACCTCGCCGCGGCGGGGGCCGGGGCGGCGCTCTTCCGGCGGGTCGCCTCCAGCGTGGCGCCGGACATGCGGATGCGTGTCGCCGAGCTCGCCCGCGATGTCGAGGAGGACCAGCAGTCGCTGCTCACGATCTCCGAGCGGTACGGCACCGAGCGCCCCGTCATCCAGGAGAAGGTCGGCGCCATCGCTCAGGAGCTCGGCCGGCTCAACCCGACCGGCACGGCCATCCGCCGCTCACCGCTCGCCGACGTCATCGAGCTCGAGGCCCTCGGAACCGCCGTCCAGGGCAAGCTCCTCGGCTTCCGTACGCTCCGCACCCTCGCCGACGACGACCCCCGGCTCGACCCCGCCGAGGCGGACGCCCTGTGCGAGCGCGCCCAGGACCAGAAGGAGCGGATCGAAGCCCTGCGCCTCGAAGCGGTGCAGCGCGCGATGCACTGACCCCTTCGCCCTAGGGTGGCCCCCATGGCCGACAACACCCGAGACATCGAGGCCGGCATCCACGAGGACTTCCGCGAGGAGATGAGCTACGGCAGCTACCTCGCGCTCGACACCCTGCTCGACGCCCAGCGTCCGGTGAGCGACCCCGAGCACCACGACGAGATGCTCTTCATCATCCAGCACCAGACCTCCGAACTGTGGCTCAAGCTCGTCCTGCACGAGATGCGCTCGGCCATGGAGCTGCTCGCCGCCGACGAGATGCGCATCGCCCTCAAGCGCATCGCCCGGGTCAAGCACATCCAGCGGACCCTCACCGATCAGTGGTCCGTGCTCGCGACGCTCACGCCGACGGAGTACCAGGAGTTCCGCCCCTACCTCGGGCACGCGAGCGGCTTCCAGTCCTGGCAGTACCGGGCGGTCGAGTTCGCGCTGGGCAACAAGCACCCCGGCATGCTCAAGGTCCACGAGTCCGACCCCGCCGCGCACGCCGTGCTCAGCGAGCTGCTGCACGCGCCGAGCCTCTACGACGAGTTCCTCCGCTACCTCGCCCGCCGCGGCTACGCCATCCCCCAGCACGTCCTCGACCGCGACGTCACCCGCGCGCACGCGCTCGACGCCGAGCTGACCGAGGTCTTCACCCGCGTCTACGAGCAGGCCGAGGAGCACTGGGACGTCTACGAGGCGTGCGAGGAGCTCGTCGACCTCGAGGACAACTTCCAGCTCTGGCGCTTCCGCCACCTCAAGACCGTGCAGCGGACCATCGGCATGAAGACCGGCACGGGCGGCAGCTCCGGCGTCGGCTTCCTCCAGCGGGCGCTGGAGCTGACCTTCTTCCCCGAGCTCTTCGCGGTGCGCACCGAGATCGGGCGCTGAGCGACGGGTTCACGCCCCGTCGCTCGCCTCACGCAGAGGCGACGTAGGCGCGGCCCACGCCGGTGAGCCGCAGCTCGCCCGTCTCCGGCACGAAGACGGCCTCGCCGCGGCCCACGGTCCGCGACTCGTCATCGACACCGACCTCGAAGGACCCGTCGAGGACGAGGACGATCGCCGGCGACCCAGTGGTCACGCTCGCGTCGCCCGTCACGACGCGCAGCTCGAAGGGGACCCCTTCGCCCGAGGGCAACGAGGCCGGGCGGTACCGCGCGACGGTCCCCCCTTCGTCCTCCGGCGTGAGGTAGGGCGGCTCGCCGTCGGTCGTGTCGAGCACCGCGAGCAGCTCCTCGGCGTCGACATGCTTGGGGGTCATGCCGCCGCGCAGGACGTTGTCGCTCGGACCCATGAGCTCGATGCCCAGGCCCTCGAGGTAGGCGTGGATGTTGCCGGCGGGCAGCCACAGGCACTCGCCCGCCTCGAGGGTGACGTGGTTGAGCATGAGCGCGACGGCGACGCCAGCGTCGTTCGGGTAGTCGTCGGCGAGACGAAGCACCGTCGCGAACCGCCCGGCATCCCGCCGAGCGGTCGTCGGCAGATCTTGCACGAGAGCCTCGGCGTCCGGCTCGTCGCTGAGCAGCCAGGCCACCGCCTGGCGGAGGGGATCCTCCCCCTCGAGCAGCCCGGCCCACCGCTCGTAGGGGGCGGGGTCGTCGGCGAGCTCGCGCAGCGCGGCAACCTCAGCGCGGGTCTCCTCGACCGGGCGGAAGCCGCACAGCGCCTCGAAGCCGTCCTCGACCGCGACGATGAGCTCGGGCTTGGCGTGCGGGTCCTTGTAGCTGCGGTGTGGCGCATCGACCGCGATCCCGCGCTCGTCCTCGCGGGCGTACCCCAGCTCGGCCTGCTCGGCGCTCGGGTGGGCCTGCAGCGAGAGCGGCTTGGCCGCGGCGAGGATCTTCAGCAGGTACGGCAGCTCCCGCCCGGTGTCCGACTCCCAGTCCTGCAGGGTCTCCCAGCGCTCGTCGTCGGTGCGGCACGGCGATCCCGGGTGCGCGCCGAGCCACAGCTCGGCCTCGCGCGCGTCGGTCTCCGCGCGGCCCAGGACCCGTGAGATGCCTCCCGGCTGACCCCACGCGTAGTCACGGCATGCGTTCGAGATCGGGACGATGCGGGTCACCGGGCCATTGTCTACGACGCCGCGCCGTACGTTGGGCAACGTCATACTCAGGCGAGCCACCCCCTTCGCCAGCTGTCTCGAGGAGGAGACCCGATGGACCTGCGCGACCGCGCCGCCCAGCTCGACGCCGCCGATCCGCTGCGCGCGTGCCGTGACCTGTTCGTCCCTGCCGGGGAGGGTGAGAGCGCCGTCGTCGCCTATCTCGACGGCAACTCCCTTGGGCGCCCGCTGCGCGCCTCCGCCGAGCGGATCAACCGGCTCGTCGCGCATGACTGGGGCACCCGGCTCATCCGCAGCTGGGACGAGCAGTGGATGGACCTGCCGCTGCGGCTCGGCGACCGGATCGGCGAGGTCTGCCTCGGCGCCGCGCCCGGGCAGACCGTCGTCGCGGACTCGACGACCGTGCTCCTCTACAAGCTGCTCCGCGCCGCCGTCGCGGCCGCCCCTGAGCGCCCCGAGATCGTCCTGGACTCCGAGAACTTCCCCACCGACCGCTACGTCGCCGAGGGCGTCGCCGCGGAGACCGGCGCCGAGCTCGTATGGATCGAGCCCGACCCGTCGACCGGGGTGTGCGTCGAGGACGTCGCCGCCGTCGTCGGCCCGCAGACCGGGGTCGTGCTGCTCTCGCACGTCGCGTACAAGTCCGCGTGGATCGCCGACCTGCCGGGGATCACCCGCGTCGTCCACGACTCCGGCGGGCTCGTGCTGTGGGACCTGTGCCACTCGGTCGGGGTGCTGCCGGTCGGGCTCGACGCAGCCGGGGTAGACCTGGCGGTGGGGTGCACGTACAAGTTCCTGGGCGGCGGGCCGGGCGCGCCGGCCTTCGCGTACGTCGCTGCTCGGCACCAGGCGTCGATGCGGCAGCCGATCCAGGGGTGGATGGGGCATGCGCGGGTCTTCGAGATGGGTCCGCACTTCGAGGCGGGCGAAGGGATGCGCTCCTGGATCTCGGGGACCCCGCCCGTGCTCGGCATGGTCGGCATCGAGGACACCGTCGACCTCATCGAGTCGGTCGGGCTCTCGGCGGTGACGGCGAAGGCGGTGGCGCTCGGTGACTTCGTCGTCGAGGCGGTCGAGTCGCGGCTGGCTGGGTCGGGCGTGCGCGTCGCCTCGCCGTCGGAGCCGGGGCGAAGGGGTGGCCACGTCACCCTCGCGCACCCGCGGTCGCGGGAGATCTGCGCCCAGCTGTGGCGCGAAGGGGTGATCCCGGACTTCCGGGAGCCGGACGGGATCCGGCTCGGGCTCTCGCCGCTGTCGACGTCGTTCGAGGAGGTCGCGGAGGCGTTGCTGCGGATCGAGGCACTGCTCGCGTAGGCGACGGCTCTGGGCTCCTCCCGGGGCGGTGGGATCGCGGAGTCAGTCTCGCGATCTGGTGCCTGTGGAAACTCAAGATGCGAGATCTGCGGATTTGTCTAGGGTGGATGACCGGAAGAGAGCCCGGCCGGCAGGTGGCCGAGGCGCGATGGACCCAGGGGACTCGCATGCGCGTACGCCGTCTGACCGCCACACTCGCCCTGAGCGCGCTCGCCCTGAGCGGGTGCAGCGGCGAGGGTGACGGTGAGGAGACCACGAGCTCCACGGTCGAGCCGACGGTCATCGACCCCAGCGGTGACTCCAGC
>JBHWMJ010000069.1:0-7546 GCA_043423105.1 Marihabitans sp. | reverse complement strand
CCTGGCCGAGCTGCTGCCGCAGGTCCGGGACGTCCGGCGGCTCGGCAGCGCGGCGCTCGACCTGTGCCGTGTCGCTGACGGCACCGTCGACGCGTACTACGAGCGGGGCCTCAACCCGTGGGACCTCGCGGCGGGCTGGCTCGTCGCGACCGAGGCGGGCGCGAGGGTGACCGACCTCGACGGGGGTGGCCCTACCGGGGTCATGCTCGTGGCGGGCGCCCCAGTGGTCCACGGAGCGCTCTGCGCGGCCCTGGCCGCGGCGGTCGAGGCTGTCGGCGAGGAGGACTGAGCCCGCCCCCGGTTGCCCGTCAGCCGACCAGATGTGGCACTCTCGCCCGTGCTGGGGCACAATCCGCCCCGCCGGGCACAAATTCCGCGGTCTGGGCGTTGCACGCCACGACCCGACAGACGACGCGCGCAAAGGGGACGGACCACCACCATGGCGACCGACTACGACGCTCCACGCAAGACCGACGACGACATCTCCGAGGACTCCATCGAGGAGCTGAAGTCCCGACGGGCCGACCAGCAGTCGAGCAACGTCGACGTCGACGAGACCGAGGCGGCCGAGGGCTTCGAGCTGCCCGGCGCTGACCTCTCCGGTGAGGAGATGTCTGTCCGGGTGCTCCCGCGCCAGGCCGACGAGTTCACCTGCACCAGCTGCTTCCTCGTCCACCACCGCAGCCAGCTCGCCAGCGAGGGCAAGTCCGGGCCGGTCTGCCGGGAGTGCGCTGCCTGAGCATGGCACCCGAGCCGGCTCGTCCTGAGATCCTCGTCCGCCGGTTGCGGCCCGAGGCCGTCCTCCCGACGTACGCCAAGGATGGTGACGCCGGTGCGGACCTCTCCGCCGTCGAGGGCGTGACGCTCGCCCCCGGCGAGCGGGCGCTCGTTCCCACCGGGGTGGCGATCGCGCTGCCGCAGGGTTGGGTCGGGTTGGTCCACCCGCGCTCCGGGCTGGCGGCGCGGCACGGGATCTCGATCGTCAACGCCCCAGGCACGGTCGACGCCGGCTACCGCGGCGAGATCCTCGTCAACCTCGTCAACCTCGACCCGACGTCGAGCTTCACCGTCTCGCCCGGCGACCGCATCGCCCAGCTCGTCCTCCAGGAGGTCGGTATCGGACAGTTCGTCGAGTCCGATTCGCTTCCGGCCTCGCAACGGGGTGAGACTGGTCATGGTTCCAGCGGAGGATTCACGAGCGAGGAAGGCCGGTCCACGGATGTTCGGGCGTAGCAAGCGGAAGTCGTCGCAGGCCGAGGAGTCGGCGACGCCCACCACGGAGACGTCCTCGAGCGCGCCCGACCCCGAGACCGCGCCCGACCCCGAGACCGAGACCGAGACCCCTGAGCGGACCACCGGCCCCTTCGACGAGTCCGAGGTCGACGGGCTCGACGGACGGATCGATCTCGGCGGCATCTGGCTGCGCCCGATCCAGGGCATGGAGGTCCGCCTCGAGGTCGACCAGGCCACCGAGGTGGTCTCCGCGGTCCAGGTCAGCCTCGACGACGCGACCGCCCAGCTCCAGGCCTTCGCCGCGCCGCGCTCGAGCGGCATCTGGGACGAGATCCGGGCCGAGATCGCCGAGATGATCGAGACCAACCGCGGCACCGTCGAGGAGTCGAGCGGCCCCTTCGGCACAGAGCTGCTCACCCGGCTGCCGCAGCCGGGCCCCGACGGCCGGACGGTCTTCGCCCCAGCGATCTTCATCGGGGTCGACGGGCCTCGGTGGTTCCTCCGGGCCGTCTACAGCGGGCGGGCCGCTGTCGACGAGCAGGCGCGCCGGGCGCTGGACGCCGTGCTCGCCGGCTCCGTCGTCGTCCGTGGTGCCGACCCGATGGCGCCCCGAGAGATGCTCCCGCTGCACATCCCCCAAGGCTCGTCGTGAGCTCCGTGCTCGACCGGCTGCTCGACCTGCTGCGCTCCGACGACGACATCGTCGCTGACGAGCTACGGACCGAGGCGGCCGCACGGGGGTGCACGTCCCTCCAGGAGGCCCGCGACCGCGAGGTCGTCACCGTCGCCGGCACGATCCGCAGCGTGACGCTCAGCCCCGAGGGAGGGGTCCCCTCCCTCATCGCCGAGCTGTACGACGGAAGCACCCCGGTCAACCTCGTGTGGCTCGGTCGGCGGGAGATCCACGGCATCCGGCCGGGGACCTACCTGCGCGCCACCGGGCGGTTCTGCCGCGCCGAGCGCACGGCGCGGATCTACAACCCCGCCTACGACATCGTCCCGACGGCCCCGTGACCTCGCCCCCCACGGGGGACCAGCCGATGGTCCGTCCCGCACCGACGACGGTGGAAGCACTGATCCGCCGTCGGCTCTCCGACGCCCTCGGCGGGGTCCGCGGCTCGCTCGAGACGACGCTGCCGATGCTCGCCTTCGTCATCACCTGGACCACCACGCAGGACCGGACCCTGGCACTGGGAGCAGCCGGCGGGCTCGTGCTCGTGCTGCTCGCGGCCCGGCTCGTGGCCGGCCAGAGCGTGCAGTACGTCATCTCCGGCATCTTCGCCGCGGCGATCGCAGCCTTCTTCGCGCTGCGTTCAGGACGTGCCGAGGACGCCTTCCTGCCGGGGATCCTCATGAGCGTCGCCTACGGGATCGGGTCCCTCGTCTCGATCCTCGTGCGCTGGCCGCTCGTCGGCTTCCTCATCGGCGCAGCGGACCCGGCCGCGCGGGAAGGTGATCCCTTCCGCTGGCGGCGCAACGACGCTGCGGTGGCGGTGTGCAGCCGGCTCACGCTCGTCCTCGTCGCGATCTACGTCATCCGGGTCGGGATCATGGGTCCGCTCTACCTCACGGACAACATCGCCGGGCTCACCGTGAGCAAGGTGGTCCTCGGGTGGCCGCTGTGGGCGGCCGCGGTCGCCGTCATGGGGGCGATGCTGCTGCGGGGTCACACCCCGATCGACCCCGACGACGAGCTGCTGCGCGACCACGTCGACTGACGCGCCCCCCTTCGCCCTCGTGGCGGCGGACGGTCAGCCGGACGGGCTGCGCACGCTCATCATCTGGGCGAGCTCGGGCTCGCGCTCGGCGGTGGTGAGGAAGAGCAGCTCGTCGAGAGCCTCGAGCGCGTCGTCGGCGGTGGGGTGCAGCGGCCGGGCGTCGCGGATGATCCCGGTGAGCACCGTGTCCTCGGGGAAGCGGATGTCGCCGACCCGGCGCCCCACGTAGGGGTTGTCGCTGGGCAGGGTGATCTCGACCATCGTCGCGCTGCCCTGCTGGAACTCGAAGATCCGCACGAGGTCCCCGACGCTCACGGCCTCCTCGACGAGCGCGGTCATGAGTCGGGGCGTCGAGACGGCGACGTCCACCCCCCAGGACTCGTCGAACATCCATTCGTTCTTCGGGTTGTTGACGCGGGCGACCGTGCGGGGGACGCCGAACTCGGTCTTCGCGAGGAGCGAGAGCACCAGGTTGACCTTGTCGTCGCCTGTCGCCGCGACGACGGCGTCGCAGTCGGCCATGCCGGCCTCCTGGAGCGAGGAGATCTCGCAGGCGTCCCCCGCGAGCCAGCGCGCCTCAGGCAGCCTGGCCACGCGCGCCTCGTCGGCGTCCTTGTCGATGATGAGGACCTGGTGCCCGTTCGCGTTGAGCTCGCGAGCGATGGAGCGGCCGACGCTCCCGCCCCCGGCGATGACGACTCGCATGCTCGTCCTCTCAGTCGTGGGCCGGAGGCGTCCGGTCGAGGATCCGCTCGACCTCGCCGACCCGTGCCCGGGCGATCGTCAGATGGAGGAGGTCGCCGTCCTGGTAGACGGTCTCGCCGGTGGGGACGATCCCCTCACCGAGCCGGGTGAGGTACGCGACCCGCGTCCCCGTGTCGGCTTCGATGTCGCCGAGCCGGTGGCCGATCCACGACGGGTCTGCCTCGACCTCGGCGATGACGAGCGAGCCAGAGGCGTCGGTCAGCTCGGGGGCGTGCCCCTGCGGCAGGAGCCGGCGGATGACCTGGTCGGCGGTCCAGCGCACCGTCGCGACGGTGGGGATGCCGAGACGCTGGTAGATCTCTGCCCGGTCCGGGTCGTAGATGCGGGCGACGACGTGCTCGACGCCGAAGGTCTCGCGGGCCACCCGGGCCGCGAGGATGTTGGAGTTGTCTCCGCTCGAGACCGCGGCGAAGGCGTAGGCCTCCTCGATGCCCGCGGCGACGAGGGTGTCGCGGTCGAAGCCGACGCCGGCGACCTGCCGGCCGGCGAAGTCCGGTCCGAGCCGCTGGAAGGCCTCAGGATCCTGGTCGACGACGGCGACCTCGTGGCCCCCGCGCTCCAAGGAACGCGCCAGGGAGGCACCCACCCGGCCGCACCCCATGATGACGAAATGCACGGCTCGAACCTACACCGCTGACATGGGTGATGAGGCACCGCTGCGGCCACCCTCGACGAGTTGCTCGAGCCCGGCCCGAGGGGCCCTGCGACGGGCATAGACTCAACGATCGTGTCTTCCGGACGACTGCTCAAGCGGGTCCTCGTCGGTCGCGCGATGCGCAGCGACCGCCTCGGCGAGACCCTGCTGCCCAAGCGGCTCGCGCTCCCCGTCTTCGCGAGCGACGCGCTGTCGTCGGTGGCCTACGCCCCGGACGAGATCCTGCTGACCCTCGGCATGGCCGGGGCGGCACTGGCCCTGACCCACTCGTGGCAGGTCGCCGTTGCCGTCGCGGTGGTGATGCTCGTCATCGTCATGAGCTACCGCCAGAACGTCCATGCCTATCCCTCCGGCGGTGGCGACTACGAGGTGGCCACGACGAACCTCGGTCCACGAGCAGGCCTGACCGTGGCGTCCGCGCTGCTTGTCGACTACGTCCTGACCGTCGCCGTGTCCGTCTCCTCGGCCGTGCAGAACGCCGGTGCCGCCTTCACCTTCGTCCGCGGCCACGAGGCGCTCGTCGCCGTGGTGCTCGTCCTCGTGCTCATGACGATGAACCTCCGCGGGGTGCGGGAGTCCGGCACCGCCTTCGCCCTGCCGACCTACCTCTTCATGGTGACGGTCCTAGGCATGGCCGTCGTGGGCTTCGTCCGCAAGAGCACCGGCGACCTGCCACTGGCCGAGAGCGCAGCCCTCGAGCTGCGGCCCGAAGCCGGGTACGAGACCCTCGGCACCCTGGCGATGGTCTTCCTGCTGCTGCGGGCCTTCTCCTCCGGGGCGTCGGCGCTCACCGGTGTCGAGGCCATCAGCAACGGCGTGCCGGCGTTCCGGCGACCCAAGAGCCGCAATGCCGCGACGACCCTGCTCATGATGGGCCTGCTCGCGGTGACGATGCTCATGTCGATGGTCACGCTTGCGACCTGGACGAAGGTGAAGTTCGCCGACGACCCGCACGCGCAGCTCTACCGCGACGGGCAGCCGGTCGGCGAGAGCTACGTCCAGGACACCGTCATGGGGCAGGTGGCGAAGTCGGTCTTCGACGGTTTCCACCCCGGGGTGGTCCTCGTCTCGGTCGTCACCGGTCTCATCCTCGTGCTCGCCGCGAACACCGCCTTCAACGGCTTCCCGGTCCTCGGCTCGATCCTCGCCAAGGACGGCTACCTCCCGCGCCAGCTGCACACCCGGGGTGACCGGCTGGCCTTCTCCAACGGGATCGTGCTGCTCGCCGCGGCGGCGGCGCTGCTCATCGTCGTCTACGACGCCGAGGTCACCAAGCTCATCCAGCTGTACGTCGTCGGGGTCTTTGTGAGCTTCACCGTGAGCCAGGTCGGGATGACCCGGCACTGGAACCGGCACCTCGCGCTGGAGAAGGACCCGGCCGAGCGGCGCTCGATGCAGCGCCGCCGCATCATCACCGTCATCGGTGCCGTGATGTCGGGGACCGTCCTTGTCGTCGTCCTCGTGACGAAGTTCCTCCATGGGGCGGGCTTCGCGGTCGCGGCGATGGTCGGTCTCTTCGCCCTCATGGTCGCGATCCGCCGCCACTACGAGCGCGTCCGGGACGAGCTCGCGGTGAGCGAGGGCGACACCAAGCAGCAGCTCCTGCCGTCGCGGGTGCACGCGATCGTGCTCGTGAGCACCATCCACAAGCCCACGCTGCGTGCCCTCGCCTACGCCCAGGCCACGCGGCCCTCCGTCCTCGAGGCGCTCACCGTGGACGTCGACCCGGAGGACACCGGGCGGCTGCAGGCGGAATGGCGGCGTCGCGGGATGCCGGTGCCGCTCAAGGCGCTCGACTCGCCGTACCGCGAGATCACCCGGCCCGTCGTCGACTACGTCAAGTCGATCAGGTCCGGCAACCCCCGCGACCTCGTCGTCGTCTACCTCCCGCAGTACGTCCTCGGTCACTGGTGGGAGCAGGTGCTGCACAACCAGAGCGCGCTGCGGCTGCGGGCCCGCCTCATGCTCACGCCGGGCGTCATGATCAGCTCGGTGCCGTGGCAGCTCGTGAGCTCTCAGGGCCTCGAGGACAGGATGGACGGTCCGGTCGCCGGCGACGTGCGGCGAGGTGAAGGATGAGCAGCGACGAGCTCACGGTGGGCGACGAGGTCGCCGTCGACGTCGGTCCGATCGCGCACGGCGGCCACTGCGTCGCCCGGCACGAGGGCCGCGTGATCTTCGTGCGGCACACGATCCCAGGGGAGCGGGTCCGGGCACGGATCACCGAAGGGGGAGCGGGCGACCGGTTCCTGCGCGGCGACGCGGTCGAGGTTCTTACGGCCTCGGAGCACCGGGTCGAGCCGCGATGCCCGGTCGCCGGTCCTGGGCTGTGCGGTGGGTGCGACCTCCAGCACGTGAGCCTCACGCACCAGCGGGAGCTCAAGGCCCGGGTCGTCGAGGAGCAGCTGCTCCGCCTCGGCCGGGTGGAGCGCGAGGCTGTCGTCGAGCCGCTGGCCGACGAGGACGGCCTGCGCTACCGGACGCGGGTCGAGGTGGCCGTGGGCGAAGGGGGAGGAGCCCCCTTCGTCGGGTTGCGGAAGCACCGCAGCCACGACCTCGTCCCGGTCGAGGACTGCCCGATCGCGCACCACCGCGTCGGCGAAGGGATCGCTGCTGCCGCGGAGGACGCGCTGGCCGGCCGGCTGGCGGGCATCGCCTCGGTCGACGTCGTCGCGCCGAGCGACGAGGAGGACGTCGTCCTCGTCGAGGTACCGAGCGACGGCGTGCCGGACCGGGTCGAGGTGCGCGAGCGCGTGGTCACCCCGGTCGGGGAGCGGACCTTCGCCGTGGACGCCCGCGGGTTCTGGCAGGTCCACGCCGACGCGCCGAGGACCTTCGTCGAGGCGGTCCTCGACGCGGCCGCCGTGCAGGCCGGTGACCGGGTGCTCGACCTCTACGCCGGGGTCGGCCTGCTCTCGCTGCCGCTCGCCGAGGCGACCGGCCCGGACGGGCAGCTCATCGCCGTCGAGGCCGACGCGCTCGGACTGACCCATCTCGCCACGAACCTGGCGGGCCAGCCCCAGGCGCTCGTCGTCGAAGGGCGGGTGGACGACCTCCTCGGCGTGGCCCGCAAGGGACGGCGGCGGGATCGCCGGGCTCGTCCGGCACGCTCGCACCTCCTGCCGCCCACGGCCGACGTCGTCGTGCTCGACCCGCCGCGGACCGGCGCGAGAAG
>JBHWMJ010000064.1:0-2797 GCA_043423105.1 Marihabitans sp. | reverse complement strand
AGACTCCTCGGCGGCGCCGGGGTCGAGCGGCGGCGGTGCCGGCACCTCGGCCGCCCACTGCCCGAGGCGCTCCTTCTCGTGGAGGAGGTCACGGATGTCGGTCTCGGCGTACTCGAACTGGGGGCTCCACTCGAGCGCGTCGAAGGGGCACACCTCGACGCAGATGCCGCAGTACATGCACAGCGAGAAGTCGATGGCGAAGCGGTCGAGCACGTTGCGCTGCCGGGCACGTCCGCCTTCGGTCGCGGGCGGGACCTCTTCCTTGTGCGAGTCGATGTAGATGCACCAGTCCGGGCACTCGCGCGCGCAGAGCATGCACGAGGTGCAGTTCGGCTCGATGAGCGCGATGACGCCGCGCGATCGGGCGGGCAGGGTCGGCGGCACGTCCGGGTACTCGGCGGTGCGCACCGGCGCGAGCATCTGCCGCGCCGTCGTCACCATGCCGCTGAGCAGGCCCGGGAGTAGCCCGCCGCCGGACGAGGCGTCCTTCTCCCCCTTCGTCATGCCGCCATCACCACCCCGACGGCCGTGATCGCGAGCTGCGCCAGCGCGATCGGGACGAGACGCGCCCAGGCGAGGTGCTGCAGCTGGTCCTCACGCAGCCGGGGCCAGCTGACCCGGACCCAGATGATGACGAAGGCGACGACGGCCGCCTTGAGCAGCACCCAGCCCACGCCGAGCGCCGGCACCGCGTCGACCCCCACCCCGCGCCAGCCGCCGAGGTAGAGCACGACGAAGAGCAGCGACATGACGACGATCCCCGCGTACTCGGCGAGCATGAAGAAGGCGAAGCGCAGACCGGAGTACTCGGTCCACGGACCCATGACGACCTCGGAGTCGGCGATCGGCGCATCGAAGGGGGGTCGCTGCAGCTCAGCGACCGCCGCGACGAGGAAGACGATCGCCCCGGGCAGCTGCCAGATCAGCCACAGCGGGTGCCACTGCTCGACGACGGCCCCGAGCGAGAGGGTCCCGGCGGCCATCGCGACGGAGGCGACGGTGAGGACGAGAGGCAGCTCGTACGAGACGAGCTGGGCGGCCGAGCGCATCGCGCCGATGAGGGCGTACTTGTTCGCCGACGCCCACCCGGCCATGAGGGTGCCGAGCGCCCCGACCCCGGTGGCGGCGAGGACCGCGATCACCGAGAGCGGCACGTCGGCGAGCGCACCCGCCGGGTGCAGCGGTAGCAGCGCGACGGCGAGGATGTACGGCACGAGCGCGACGGCGGGCGCGAGGCGGAAGACGCGGCGGTCCGCGGCGGCGGGCGTGATGTCCTCCTTCTGGACGAATTTCACACCGTCGGCGACGAGCTGCGCCCAGCCGTGGAAGCCACCGGCGTACATCGGGCCGAGCCGACCCTGCATGTGCGCCATGACCTTGTGCTCCATGTATCCGACGAGCAGCGGCAGGACGAGCACGGCGGCGAGCGCGCTCACGCTGCGCAGCGCGATCTCGAGCTCACTCATCGGCAGGCTCCCCCTGGCCGAGCATGTCACGGATGTACTCACGGAACCCCGGGACGGTGAACCGGAGGTGCCCGTGCCCGGCCACCTCCACAAGCCCCTTGTCCATGAGCGAGCGGCGTGGCATGCCCAGCGCCTCCGTCGCCACCCCCATGCCCTCGGCGATGAAGCCCCGTCTCACATCATCCGTGTCGGCCTCGGCCATGGCCCGGAGGAAGCGCTGCTCTGCGGCCGAGGCCTTCGCCCAGCGGCTGCGGTACAGGGCGCCCAGGTCGAGGTCCACCCGCTCCTGTGCACGTGCGACGTCGTCCATCGTCAGCCGTCCGCCGTCGTCCGGCCCGTCCGCCGCGCGCCACACGGCGTCCCCGTACACCTGGATGAAGTAGGGGTACCCCTGCGAGCGTTCGACCACGTCCATCAGGGCGTTGGTGTCCCATGCGACCCCGAGCATGGTCGCCGGCGCGCTGAGCGCCTCACGCGTCGCCGCGTCGTCGAGCGAGGCCATCGGTCGGTACGCGAAGCGCTCTGAGAAGCTCGCGGCGTCGGTAACGACGTCCTCGGTGTGTCCGAGGCCGACGGCGAAGAGCGCGAGAGGCAGGTCGTCCGGCGCCGACTGCAGGTGCTGCCACACGTAGGCC
This sequence comes from Marihabitans sp., assembly GCA_043423105.1. Classification (GTDB taxonomy): domain Bacteria; phylum Actinomycetota; class Actinomycetes; order Actinomycetales; family Dermatophilaceae; genus Marihabitans. Next base: position 696 of record JBHWMJ010000064.1, on the reverse strand, counting down.
AGCACCCGGAGCCCGTCCTTGTCGCTCGCCTGGATCTCGTCGACGAGGAGCACCAGTCCTCGGCGGTCGTCGTCACGGGCCGCTGCCACGGCGCGCCGGAGCAGATCCTCGAACGCCTGGACCGTGCCAGGGTCCGCGGCTCCGCCAAAGGTGGCCGTCGCGGTGGCCCCTGGCGGGCCGACCGTCAGTCTCAGCTCTCGTAGCCGGTCTCCGAGGACGTCGCCCTCCCATCGCAGCGGACCCCGACCGAGTGCCTCCGCCAGGGCTGTGATCAACCCGCCGTGGCCGGCGGTGACGAAGACCGTTGCGAAGCCGGCTGCCTCGGCGCGACGCTGGGCCTCGCGCAGGTACGAGGTCTTCCCGATGCCTCGGGGACCCACATCGATCCGGATCCTGCCGACCAGCCTCCGCCTGGCCGACGCAACGGCCAGGGCGTCAGCGATCTCGTCGAGCTGCGCGGCACGACCCGGCACGTCGTGCGCGATCTCGCCCGGTGTGTAGGGACTCGGCTGAGTCATGGGGTGGACCTTTACAGGTCTTTACAGTTCCGGCAACTGTAAAGACCTGTACGTCGGCGGACCATCGTCATTCGCCCCCCTCGGTGGGTGCGGACCCGGGCCGCGCGCCCCACTCGGGGCCGGGCACGCCTGGCGCCTGGACCCGGCGCCGCGACGGAGACTTCGCCGAGTGGCCCTC
>JBHWMJ010000060.1:0-7092 GCA_043423105.1 Marihabitans sp. | reverse complement strand
GATCGGCGTCGTCTTCCAGGACTACAACCTCATCCCCTCGCTCACCGGGGCGGAGAACGTCGCCCTCCCCCTCGAGCTCGACGGCACCGGGGTGCGTGCCGCGCGTCGCCTGGCGCGCGAGGCGCTGGCGCTCATGGGCCTCCAAGAGCTCTCCGACCGCTACCCCGACACGATGTCCGGTGGTCAGCAGCAGCGCGTCGCCATCGCCCGCGCGCTCGTCGGCGGTCGCCGCCTCGTCCTCGCTGACGAGCCGACCGGCGCACTCGACAGCCAGACCGGCGAGGACGTCCGGCGGGTCCTGCGGGAGCGCTGCGACGCCGGCGCCGCGGGGCTGCTCGTCACCCACGAGGCACGTCACGCCGCGTGGGCCGACCGGGTGATCTTCATCCGCGACGGGCTCATCACCGACACCACCGGCGCGCCCGACCGCGCCGACGACCTGCTCACCTCGGCGGGCCCGAGATGAGCACCCTGGTCCGGGAGGAGGCTGCCGCAGGGGGTCAGCCTCCTCCCCCCACCCGGACAGCACCGAGCAACGGCGGCGGGCGAGGTTCTTCCTGGCGCGCCTCGTGGCGGGTCGCGCTGCGGATGGCCCGCCGCGACGTCCGCCGCCACCGCGGCCGCAGCCTCGTCGTCCTCCTCATGGTCGGCCTGCCCGCGATGCTCGTCGTGGCGGCGCTGACGGTCGGGGCGACGAGCCAGGTCACCGGCGCGGAGAAGATCCCCTCGGTCATGGGCAGCACCGAGGCTGCGATCACCGGGCCCGTGCCCGAGCGGATCACCCAGGGCGCCGACGCCGAGATGGGCTTCGGGAGTGCCGGTGAGGATCCGGCCGAGCCGATCCCCGGCTACTCAGCCGACGGGACCCCCTTCGACAACGCCGACGCCATCGGCCGGCTCGTCGACGGGCGCGCCATCGCGTACTCGGTCGGCGAGGTCCGTGTGCAGTCGGGCGACCGGGCCCGCACGCTGCAGGGGTTGGCGATCGCCGACCCCGCCGACGTCGGCGAGAAGATCACCCTGCTCTCCGGCCGCTGGCCGACCGAGCCGGGCGAGGCGCTGCTGTCCCGCTCGGCCGTCGCCGCTGGCCTGCCGTCGAGCGGCACGCTGCAGCAGGCCGGGGCGAAGGGAGAGACCCTCGAGATCGTCGGTACCGCGCGGGCACTCGGCGACTGGGGCATGCGGTACGAGATCGTCACCCTCGCGCCCGTGTGGGGCGAGAGCTGGGGCGGTGGGTGGCTCGTCGAGCGCGAGACGCCCGTCCCGTGGTCGGAGGTCACCGAGCTCAACGCGTACGGCCTCCCGGTGACGAGCGCGGAGGTCCTGCGCCACCCACCGGCGCTGAGCGAGCTCGACCCGCAGATGGCCGACCAGGAGCGCTTCGGCCAGGCGCGCGAGTCTATGGCCTACGCGCTCCTCGGCGGGGTGCTCGTCATCCTGCTCACCCTGCTCATCGGCCCGGCCTTCGCCGTGAGCGCTGCTCGGCAGCGGCGAACCCTCGCGCTCGCTGCCGCCAACGGGGCTACGACGCCCCAGCTGAGGCGGACGGTACTCGCCCAGGCGCTCGTCCTCGGCGGGCTGAGCGCGGCCGTCGCGGTCGTGCTCGGGGTGCTCGGCGCGATCGTCTTCCTCCAGGTCGCCGAGGCCCGCGAGTGGATGACGGTCGGCCCCCTCGACATCCCGTGGGGCCAGGTGGCCGGGGTCGTCGCGGTCGCCGTCATCAGCTCGGTCGCCGCGGCGCTGCTGCCGGCCACACGTCTCGGCCGGCTCGACATCGTCGGCACGATGAAGGGCATCCATGTCCCGCCGCCGCCGAGCCGGGTGCTCCCCATGGTGGGGATCCTCCTCGCCGTCGTCGGCGGGGCGGCGATCATCACCGGCGCGCGCACGACGGGCGCTGAGGTCCAGATCCTCCTCGGCGCGGTCGCGCTCATCGTCGGGGCCCTGCTCACCGTGCCGACGATCCTCCACCTCCTCGGCCACGTCGGTGGGCGGCTGCCGCTCCCCCTTCGTCTCGCAACGCGGGACCTGGCCCGGCACCGTTCCCGCAGCGCCCCGACCATCGCCGCGGTCCTCGCCGGCACGGCTGCGCTGACGATCGGGCTCGTCGGCGGCACGTCCGACACCGAGCAGCGGCGCCAGGAGTACGTCCCCGCCACGATCATCGGCGAGGCGATGCTCTCCAGCCCCGGGGACCCGCAGGATGCCGAGGCAGAGATCGAGCGCTTCCGCGCCGCAGTGCCCGACCTGCGCTTCGCGCACAGCTGGATGGTCGGCACGTCCACGGCCGACGCTGCGGACACCGCCCCCTTCGTCGCCGTGCAGCCCGCGGGGTGCACCCCCGAGCAGACCTTCCGCGACCGCGAGTGGGAGGCCCGGCAGGCCTCAGGTACCACCCCGGCCGGCCCCGAGCTCGAGGACCCCTCGGTGTGGGGGTCGCCGTGCCAGCTCATCGGCGAGAACTCCCCCACCGCCCGATCGATCGCCGTGCTCGGGGCCGACGAGATCGTCCGGCGGATGGGCCTGACCGGGGCCGACGCCGAGACTGTCCGAGGCGGTGGCGCGGTCGTCATGACCCTCCCGTCGGACGAGGGAGTCGTCACCGACGGCCAGGTGTCGATCGTCCACGGCACCCGCGAGGGTGAAGACATGTACGCGGAGGACGCCCGGCTCACCGACGTGGAGACGCTGCGGCTGCCTGCGGTCGTGCGCGAGCGAGACCTCGAGTCGATGCCGGCGACCATGTCCGCGGGTCTGCTCGTCCCGCGCGAGGTGGCGCAGGCGCAGGGCTGGCCCCTCTTGGTGAGCACTCTCACCGTGTACTCACCCACAGGACCGATCTCCGAGGTCCAGGAGGAGCGGCTCACCGCCACCGCCGGCGAGGACGGCTGGGTGCAGGTCGAGCGCGGCTTCGTCAACGATCTCTGGATGGTTCTGGCGGTGCTCATCGGGCTCTTCACGGCCCTGCTGCTCGTCGTGACGCTGACGTCGGCGGCGTTGAGCCTGGCGGAGCAGGAGCGCGACCAGGCGACCCTCGCCGCGGTCGGTGCCTCGCGAGGCACCCGACGCCTCATGGCCGGCTCGCAGGCGTGGGTGCTCGCGCTCGTCGGCGTGGTGCTCGGGGTCGCCGTGGGGCTCGTCCCCGGTATCGCGATCACCTACCCGTTGACGGGGATGACGTGGGACCAGGTGACCGGGGCAGCCATTACCGATGACCCGACGACGGTCATCCCGTGGCCGGTCCTCGGCGGCATGGCGGTCGTCGTGCCCCTCGTCGCGGGCGCGCTCGCGACGCTCGCCATCCGGCGCGCACCGACCGCCACCCGCCGGACGACCTGACGGCCGGCCGCCCCTTCGCCTCCCCCCGGCCCTTGCCCCACCCCCACCGGGTGGAGGTAGCAGCGGTCGGCTGGCCACGCGCGAGTACCTCGACCCGAAAAAGGGGAGGGTGAGGCTTGAGGGTGACGTCAGTCCGCGAGCTCGCCTGCCATCGCCCGACCGGCGGTGCGGCCGGAGAAGATGCACCCGCCGAGGAAGGTCCCCTCGAGCGCCCGGTAGCCATGGACCCCGCCGCCCCCGAAGCCAGCAGCCTCGCCCGCGGCGAAGAGCCCGCGCACCGGCTCACCGTCGTGGCCGAGCACCCGGGCGGACAGGTCCGTCTCGAAGCCACCGAGGGTCTTGCGCGAGAGGATGTGCAGCTTGACCGCGACGAGAGGCCCCTTCTTGGGCTCGCTGAGCTTGTGGGGCGGGTACGCCCGCTTGGAGATCTTGTCCCCGCGGTACTGCCGTGCCACGTGCATCGCCGCGATCTGCGCGTCCTTGCTGTACGGGTTGTCCAGCTGGGCGTCCCGCGCCTCGACGACCGCCCGCACCTGCTCGGCGTCAAGCTCGGGCTCACCCGGCTCGAGCAGCCCGTTCATCTTCGCGACGAGCTCCTCGACGGTGTCGGCCTGGACGAAGTCGACCCCCTTGTCGAGGAAGGCCTCGACGGCTGGGGTCATATCGGCGAGCGAGCGACGCAGCAGGACATCCTTGGGGTTCTTGCCGGTGAGGTCGAGGTTCTGCTCCGACCCCGAGAGCGCAAACTCCTTGCCCGCAACGGCCCGGTTGGTGATGAACCACGAGTGGTCATGACCACTCTGGCGCAGGTGCGCGAGCGTGCCGAGGGTGTCGTAGCCGGGGAAGAGCGGGGCGGGGAGCCGCTGCCCGGTCGCGTCGAGCCACAGCGAGCTCGGGCCGGGCAGGATCCTGATGCCGTGGCCGGGCCAGATGGGGTCCCAGTTGCGGATGCCCTCGACGTAGTGCCACATCCGGTCGCGGTTGATGAGCCGGCCGCCGGCCGCCTCGGTGATCTCGATCATCCGACCGTCGACATAGGCGGGCACGCCGGTGACCATGTGCCGCGGGGGCTCACCGAGCCGCTCCGGCCAGTTGGCACGCACGAGGTCGTGGTTGCCGCCGATGCCGCCGCTCGCGACGAGGACGGCCTGGGCCCGGAGCTCGAAGTCGCCGACGGGCTCGCGGTTCGTCGCCTCTCCGCGGCGGTGCGCATCGGGTGCGAGGACGGTCCCGCGCACGCCGACGACGGCGCCGCCCTCGACGACGATCTCGTCGACGCGGTGCCGGTGGGCGTAAGTGACGAGGCCTGCCTCCTTGGCCTGGGCGACGCGGGCGACGAAGGGGGCGACGACGCCCGGCCCGGTCCCCCAGGTGATGTGGAAGCGAGGGACGGAGTTGCCGTGCCCGTCGGCGGTGCCGTCACCACGCTCGGCCCACCCGACGATGGGGAACCAGCGCATCCCCTGCTGGTGGAGCCACGACCGCTTCTCCCCCGCGGCGAAGTCGACGTACGCCTCGGCCCACAGGCCGGGCCAGTGGTCCTCGTCGCGGTCGAAGCCGGCGGTCCCCCACCAGTCACGCATCGCGAGCTCGTGGCTGTCCCTGATGCCCATGCGTCGCTGCTCGGGGCTGTCGACGAAGAACAGACCGCCGAAGGACCAGTGCGCCTGGCCGCCGAGGTTGGCCTCCGACTCCTGGTCGACGAGGAGCACCCGGCGACCCGCATCGGCGAGCTCCGCGGTGGCGACGAGCCCGGCGAGGCCGTGACCCACGACGATGACATCAGCGTCCATGGGCGGTGATCCTACCCGCGGGTAAGGAGCCGTGCGTCCTGCCCGATCACCCGTTCCGGCCGCGGCGCACGCCTACGCTGGCGACGATGCAGGAGCACCTGGGCCGGATCCGCGCCGGCGGCGCGCGCCTCGCGCTCGCCGCCCTCGTCGTCCTGCTCGCGACGGCCGGCGGGATCGTCGCGACGATCGTCGCTCCGATGACCGGGTGCACCGACTACGACACCGCCAAGGTCACGCTCTCGCCGTCCTGGGAGCAGCGCTCCGCGATCGGGGTCGAGACGATCGTCGGCGGCGCGTCCGCGCGCTTCTCCGGGCTGGCCCCCGGCGTCGAGGTCTCGCCGCAGGTCCGCCCGGAGATCTCCGACGTCGTCAGCGGCGGCGACGTCAGCACGACGAAGCTCGTCGTGAGCCAGGCCGAGCGGGAGCGGGTCATCAGCGAGGCGGCGAAGGGGGTGAGCCTGCGGTTCGTCGTCGGCTCGGCCCTGGCGGGGCTCGTCCCCCTCGTCGGGTACGGCCTGTGGCGGCACCGCCGGCCCTCGTCCCGGGCCGTGGGAGTGGCGGTGCTCGCCTGGGCCCTGACCTGCGCCGCGTCCGGTCTCGGGGCATGGCAGACCTATCGGGAGGATCGCTTCCGCGCGCTCGAGGCGACCGGGCTGCTGCGGCTCGCCGCGGACAACCGGACGATCTTCACCGACGTCGAGACCCGGGCCGGTCAGGCGACCCCCTACCTGCGCAACCTCCTGGCCCTCTCCGCGGCGCTGCGCTCGGAGTACGCCCCGACGGCCACGCCCGAGGACGACGCGGTGACGGTCATGCTCGTCTCCGACATCCACTCCTCGAACCAGTACGCACTGATGCGCACCGTCGTCGAGGAGCAGGGGGTCGACGTCGTCATCGACACCGGCGACCTCATCAACCTCGGCCGGATCGAAGAGCTGCGGATCTCACGGCTGGCCCAGGGCATCGAGTCGCTCGGTGTGCCCTACGTCTTCGTCCGCGGGAACCACGACGCCGGCTCGGCCACGGACACGGCGCTGCTCGACGAGCTCGCGCAGATCGACAACGTCTATCTCCCCGACCCGGGCGACGGTCGGTACCAGGAGGTCGAGGTCGACGGTCTGCGGATCGCGGGCTTCAACGACCCGCGCTGGTACGGCGACTCCGACGACGGCTCGACCGAGGAGCAGACGCAGGCGCGAGAGCGGTGGGTCGAGGCTCTCGGCGAGGGCACCCCGCCTGACCTGCTGCTGAGCCACGAGGCTCCCGCGGTCCACGGCGCGCCCGGGCGGCTCCAGGTCCACGGTCACGGTCACACGCCGGGGGTCGACGGCAGCCGTGTCGCGGTGGGGACCTTCACCGGTGGCGGGACGCTCTCGCACTTCCGGCTCAACCCCGAGGACGCCGAGCTCGTCGGGCAGCCGAGCAGCTTCGACCTGCTGACCTTCGGCGCGGACTGCCAGGCCGGCACGCTGACCCGCTACCAGTACCGGTCGGTCATCGAGGGACGACCGAGCATGGACCGGATCTCGGTCCTCAACGCCGCCCGGGTCGCCGAGCCGGCCGAGGAGGGGCGGGTGTGCGGCGAAGGGGGCGTCACGGCCCGTCCGCTCGGCTCCCAGGAGCCGGTCGGATCAGCGCGACCCTCCGACGACTGACCACTGCGCCATGACCTTGAGGTCGAGCCCGCAGGTCAGCTGGCGCGGCTCGCTGAAGGTCCGAGCCACGGTCCGACGGTAGGTACGGTCCGCGGCCGCGACCTCGACCTCCCACGTCGATCCGTCGAGGGCCGCCGAGGTGACGGCGGCGACGTCCGCCAGGGCTACCCCTTCGTCACGCATGACGGAGTGCACGGCCACCTGCTCCGGCGACCCCCACGTCGTCCGGCCGCGCCAGCGGGCGAGGTCGACCTCGCCGTCGAGGTGACCGATGACGACGTCCGGCGCGGACGTCCCGTCGAGCC
>JBHWMJ010000058.1:0-16345 GCA_043423105.1 Marihabitans sp. | reverse complement strand
CGACCACAAGAAGGTCACGTGGATCGACGAGCACGGGGCCGAGCTCGAGATCGGTGCCCAGAAGGCGCTCGTGCCGGCGGTCTACGGAGCATGCGTCCTGCCCTGACCGCTCGTCAGGGACACTGAGCCCATGACGCAGCTGCCGCAGGTCGGGATCGGGGTCGACGTTCACGCCTTCGCAGACGAGGGCGGCGGGCGTGAGCTGTGGGTCGGCGGGATCCTCTGGCCGGACCAGGTCGGGCTCGAGGGGCACTCCGACGCCGACGTCGCCTGCCACGCAGCGTGCGACGCGCTCTTCTCGGCGGCGGGCATCGGTGACCTCGGGGCCCACTTCGGCACCGACCGGCCCGAGCTGGCCGGTGCGAGCGGGCTGACCCTCCTCGTCGAGGCGGCCAGGCTCGTGCGTGAGGCCGGCTTCGAGATCGGGAACGTCTCCGTCCAGGTCATCGGCAACCGCCCGAAGATCGGCACGCGGCGTGACGAGGCGCAGCTGGCCATGAGCACGGCGTGCGGCGCACCGGTGACGGTGTCAGGCACGACGACGGACGGGTTGGGGCTGACCGGCCGGGGCGAGGGCGCGGCCGCGATCGCTACCGCGCTCGTCGTCAGCGCCGGCTGAGCAGGCTCGCCCAGGCCCGGACCACGGGTCGCCACGCCGCCGCGATCTCCGGCTGACGCTCGCGGAGGTCGTCGAGGATCGCTGGCACCTCCTCGGGTCGAGCGCCCGTGAGACCGCCCTCGGCCTCGTCCTTCGCGGCCCACACCCCGACCATCTCCGCCGTCGCCTCCGGGTGCCCCTGGATGCCCCACACGCGCTCGGCGAAACGGGCCATGAGCAGGTCGTCGCGGTCGTTCGTCGCGAGCGTGACGGTGCCGTGCGGCGCGGCGACGACCGCGTCGTCGTTCCACTGAGCGACATGGGAGGTCTCAGCAAGAGCTGCGGCCAGGGGGTCGCCGTCGTCCGTGCGCGTCACGGTCCGGGCGCCAACCGTCTGACCCTTGGGGTTGCGCGTCACCTCGCCGCCGAGCGCGACGGCCGCGAGCTGGTGACCGAGGCAGATACCGAGGACCGGGTGGCCTGTCGTTGCCGCGGTCCGGACGAGATCTCGCACGGCCGGCAGCCACGGCGACCGGTCGTCGTCGGTCGCGCCCATCGACCCGCCGAGCACGAGCAGGCCCTCGGCCTCGATCTGGTCCGGGACCGGCTCACCCCGGTACGGGCGCACGACCCGCAGGCTCACCCCTTCGTCCGCCAGCCAGCGGCCGACGAGGGCGGGCGGGCAGCTCTCCTGGTGCTCGACGACGAGGACGGTCGGGCCCGCCACGTCAGCGGCCGTACGGGTTGGGGACGCCACCCTGCAGGCCAGGTGTGCTGCGTCGCCCCGAGAAGGCGCCCGCGACGACGAGGCCCAGGCCGAGGAGGGTGACCGCCATCTCGAGCACGGTGACCAGCTGAGCGAGGGCGTAGCTCTGGCTGCTCCGCAAGAACCACTCCCAGAAGACCCGGCCGAGCAGACCCTCGAGGGCGAGCACCCCGGCGCCGGAGGCGACGAGCATGCGCCACCGGCCGGCGTCGCGTCGGGTGAGGGCGAGAACTGCCACTGTGGCCCAGAAGAGGGCGAGCACCCCCGTCAGGACGTAGGACATCAGCGGCGCGCTCATGGGCTGACTCTAGGGCCACGGATCGTCGGCGCCTGACCGTTCCTCTTCACGACGGGCACGTTCCGGGACAGGATGGGAGCACCCCGTCACCGAAGAAGGAGTCACCGTGCCGCAGACCGTCCAGGGCGTCGTCGCCCGCTCGAAGGGGGCCGACGTCGAGCTCGTCGACATCGTCGTCCCCGACCCCGGGCCCGGCGAGGCTGTCGTCAAGATCGAGTCGTGCGGGGTCTGCCACACGGACCTCCACTACCGGGAGGGCGGCATCAACGACGAGTTCCCCTTCCTCCTCGGGCACGAGGCAGCTGGCGTCGTCGAGGCCGTCGGCGAAGGGGTGAGCGAGGTTGCCCCGGGCGACTTCGTCGTCCTCAACTGGCGAGCTGTGTGCGGCCAGTGCCGTGCGTGCCTCAAGGGCAAGCCGTGGTACTGCTTCGACACCCACAACGCGACGCAGAAGATGACGCTCGCCGACACCGGCGAGGAGCTCTCGCCGGCGCTCGGCATCGGCGCCTTCATCGAGAAGACGCTCGTCGCCGCCGGCCAGTGCACGAAGGTGGACCCTGATGCCGACGCGGCGGCTGTCGGGCTGCTGGGCTGCGGCGTCATGGCGGGCTTCGGTGCGGCGGTCAACACCGGCGGTGTTGGCCGTGGCGACTCGGTCGCCGTCCTCGGGTGCGGCGGCGTGGGGGACGCGGCGATCGCCGGCGCCAAGGTCGCTGGCGCGACGACGATCATCGCCGTCGACGTCGACGCCCGGAAGCTCGAGACTGCGCGGTCCTTCGGGGCGACGCACACCGTCGACGCGTCGAGCGAGGACGTCGTCGAGCGGGTCCGGGAGCTCACCGGGGGCTTCGGCGCGGACGTCGTCGTCGACGCGGTCGGGCGACCCGAGACCTACGAGCAGGCCTTCTACGCCCGAGACCTTGCCGGCACGGTCGTCCTCGTCGGGGTCCCGACGCCGGAGATGGAGGTCACGCTGCCGATGATCGAGATCTTCGGACGCGGTGGGGCGCTGAGGTCGAGCTGGTACGGCGACTGCCTGCCGAGCCGCGACTTCCCGATGCTCGTCGACCTCTATCGCCAGGGGCGCTTCGACCTCGACGCCTTCATCACCGAGCGGATCGGCCTCGGAGACGTCGAGGCAGCGTTCGAGAAGATGCACGGCGGGGACGTCCTGCGATCGGTCGTCGTGCTCGACGGCGGGGAGGCGTCGGCATGAGCAGCGAACACCAGGACCTGCCTGTCTCGCCCGGAGGGGTCCGGATCGACCGGGTCGTCACCGCGGGGTCCTTCGAGCTCGACGGCGGCTCGTGGGAGGTCGACAACAACGTCTGGGTCGTCGGGGACGACGAGGCGTGCCTCGTCATCGATGCCGGGCACGAGGCCTCGCCGATCCGGTCCGCGGTGGGGGAGCGCACGCTCGAGGCGATCGTCAGCACCCACGCGCACAACGACCACGTCAACGCGGCGGCGTCGCTCGCCGACGAGCTCGGAGCACCGATCGCGCTTCACCCGCGAGAGCGAGAGCTGTGGGAGATGACCTACCCCGACCGGGTGCCCGACACCGACCTGGCCGACGGCGAGATCATCACGGTCGGCGACGTCGAGCTGCACGTGATCCACACTCCGGGCCACTCGCCCGGGGCGTGCTGCCTCTACGTGCCGGCCCTCGGCGTGCTCTTCTCGGGCGACACCCTCTTCAACGGCGGGCCGGGCGCCACCGGGCGCTCCTTCTCCGATTTCGGCACGATCATCGAGTCGATCACCGATCGGCTGCTCACCCTGCCCCCGGAGACCGTAGTGCTCACCGGCCACGGCGACGCGACGAGGATCGGTGCCGAGGCGCCCCACCGGCAGGAGTGGATCGACCGCGGTCACTGACACCCCCCTTCGCCGAGATTGACCTGACACGCGCCCGGCGAGCCCGAGCTGCGCGTGTCAGGTCAATCTCGGAAGTGGGGGCGGAGCATCCGCGTCAAGGCTGAGCTGTCGCGCGCCGTCGACCGGTCGACTTGGTAGACCGTCCAGCCGGCCGCCCTGAAGCGGTTGTGACGCCGCCGGTCCCGGGCGTACTGCTCGGGGTCGTCGTGGTACCGACCGTCGTACTCCAGCCCGAGCCGCCACCTGCGCCACCCGAGGTCAAGCCGCCCGATGAAGGTACCGTCCGCGTCGGCGACGACGAGCTGCGGCTCGGGGGTAGGCAGCCCGATCTGCACCAGCCTCAGCCTGAGCTCGCTCTCCGGGACGGACTCGGACCGAGGGTCGGCCAGCACGAGCGCCTGGCGGGCGATCCTCCTACCCCTCATCCCGCGGAAGCGCTCCTCATCGAGAGCTGACAGGACTTCCGAGGACGACAGCTGGGTGACGCGCAGCAGCTGGTCGACCGCGCCGATCTGCCAGGGGTGGCGTGCTCGGGCAGAGAGGTCGATGGCGGTACGAAGGGGTGAGAGGCAGGGGCCGTAGGGGCTGGCGACGATGTCGACCGGCTCGAGAGTCAGTCTCCGCATGACGACTCCTTCGCGGTGCCGATGATGACCGCTAGTGGCTCCGACCATCTCGAGCGGGTCGCTCTCACGCCCGATCGGTGCCCCGTGCATCCGACCCGCTGTCGTGCCGGCCCACACGGGGAGAGGCCCGACGGCAGCACGCAGAGCCATCCATCGGAGGGTTTCGTCGACAACGGCGTCCGTCGCGACGTACGCCCCGGTGAAGACACGCTGCTGGCGCCTCAGCGCGTCGGGTGACATCGAGTTCGTGGCCAGGACGTGTGCGGGTGTCATGACGAACGGGAGGGCAGGCTCGACCATGAAGCGACCGTGGCGAGGACCGTCAGCTGGTACCCCTTCGCCGTCGCGCTTGTGGACACCCGGGCGACCGGCGACCCACCTGTGGATACCGAGATTGACCTGACACGCGCCGGGTGAACCCGGGCTGCGCGTGTCAGGTCAATCTCGGCGGGTGAGGGCGGCACGTACCCTGGTTCGGTGACACTCCGCCTGCACGACACCGCCACCCGCGAGCTGCGAGACTTCGAGCCGCTGACCCCCGGCCGGGTCGGCATGTACATCTGCGGGCTGACGACCCAGGGCGCCCCGCACATCGGGCACCTGCGCTTCGCCGTCGCCTTCGACGTCCTGCGACGCTGGCTCGCCCGTGGGCACGGCTACGAGGTCACCCTGATCCGCAACGTCACCGACATCGACGACAAGATCCTGCGCAAGTCCGACGAGACGGGCGAGGACTGGTGGGCGTTGTCCTACCGCAACGAGCGGCTGACGACCGAGGCGCTCGACACCCTCGGTGTCCAGGCGGCGACCTACGAGCCCCGCGCCACCGGCCACGTCCCCGAGATGCTCACCCTCGTCGACCTGCTCCTCGAAGCGGGCCATGCCTACGTCGCCGGGGACGGCAGCGGTGATGTCTACTTCGACGTCCGCAGCTGGCCCGCGTACGGCGAGCTGAGCAACCAGGCCCTCGACGACATGGTCGCGGCAGACGATGCCGACCCGAGGGGCAAGCGGGACCCCCGAGACTTCGCGCTCTGGAAGGGGACGAAGGAGGGTGAGCCGTCCACGGCCAGCTGGCCCACCCCCTTCGGCCCCGGACGCCCCGGCTGGCACCTCGAGTGCTCGGCGATGGCGCGCAAGTACCTCGGCGACACCTTCGACATCCACGGCGGCGGGATCGACCTGCGCTTCCCCCACCACGAGAACGAGCAGGCCCAGTCGCGCGCCGCCGGGCTCGGCTTCGCCCGGTACTGGCTGCACAACGGCTGGGTGACCGTGCGAGGCGAGAAGATGGGCAAGTCGCTGGGCAACGCTCTCGAGGTGTCGACGCTGGCCCAGACCCACGACCCGCTGACGATCCGCTACTTCCTCACCGCGGCTCACTACCGGTCGATGATCGAGTACCACGAGGGATCGCTCGAGGAGGCCGGCGCGGCCGTCGAGCGGATCGAGGGCTTCCTGCGTCGCGCGCTGCCCGACGACAGCACGCTGGAGGCCGACCCCACCACCGAGATCCCCGCCGACTTCGCCGAGTCCATGGACGACGACCTCGGGGTCGCCGGGGCGCTGGCCGTCGTCCACGACCACGTCCGCCGGGGCAACATCGCGCTCGACGAGGGCGACCGCGACGAGGCCGCCGAGATCGCCCGGACCGTCATCGCGATGACCGACGTCCTCGGCGTCAACCCGCTCTCGGCGCACTGGTCTGGTGGCGCCAGCGGGTCCGACGCAGAGATGGCCGACGCTCTTGACGCGCTCATCCAGCTCCAGGTCGCAACCCGCCAGCAGGCCCGTGCCGCACGGGACTTCGAGACCGCGGACGCGATCCGGGACGCTCTCGCGGCTGCCGGGATCACCGTCGAGGACACCGCCGGCGGCGCCCGCTGGTCGCTCGCGAAGAAGGAGAACTGATGGCAGGCAACAGCCAGCGGCGCGGGGCGGTCCGACGCTCCGGGTCCAAGAAGGGTGCTCAGGTCGGGTCGGGCGGCCAGCGCCGCCGCGGGCTCGAGGGCAAGGGCCCGACCCCGAAGGCCTCCGACCGCCCGAACCACAAGGCGTACAAGACGGCCCGGGCTGCAGACAAGCGCGCCCCGGGTCGTCCGGCGCCTCGTCGCAAGAGCGGTGGCAGCAGCGAGATCGTCGCCGGGCGCAACCCCGTCATCGAGGCGCTCCGCGCCCACATCCCGGTCTCGACGATGTACGTCGCCGGGCGCATCGAGAGTGACGACCGGGTCCGGGAGGCCCTGACCATCGCGGCCGACCGCGGCCTACCGGTCCTCGAGACCCCGCGCACCGAGCTCGACCGGATCACTGACGGGGCCGCGCACCAGGGCCTGGCCATCCAGGTGCCGCCCTATGAGTACGCCCACCCGAGCGACCTCATCGACTCAGACCTGCCGGGCACGCCGCTCGTCGTCGCGCTGGACGGGATCACCGACCCGCGCAACCTCGGCGCCATCGTGCGCTCGGTCGCGGCCTTCGGCGGGCACGGCGTCGTCGTGCCGAGCCGTCGCTCGGTCGGCATGACCGCCAGCGCGTGGAAGACCTCTGCCGGTGCCGCGGCCCGCATCCCGGTCGCGCAGGCCAGCAACCTCACCCGCGCGCTCGAGGACTACCGCAAGGCCGGGTTCTTCGTCGTCGGTCTCGACATGGACGGCGACGTCGCGCTGCCAGCCCTCGAGCTGGCGAGCGAGCCGCTCGTCGTCGTGGTCGGCAGCGAGGGCAAGGGGCTCTCGCGCCTCGTGCGGGAGACCTGCGACCAGATCGTCTCGATCCCCATGACCAGCTCGGTGGAGTCCCTCAACGCGGGCCTGGCGACCGGGGTCACCCTCTACGAGATCGCGCGGCGGCGCTCCGAGGGCGCCTGACCGCGCCAGCGGTCAGCGGGGCTCTGCTCGGGTCGTCTCGATGACGGCGGCCTGTGCCACCTTGTCGCTCAGCGTGCGGTCGTCGTCGTCGAGCAGCATCCACAGCGCACTGATCGCGCCCGCGGTGCCGGACACGACCGCCTTGAGCAGGGCGCGGCCGGTCGTCAGGTGAGTAGCGGTGCGGGCGTCGATGACGGTGATGCCGACCGCCTTGCGGCCCAGGCTCTGCCCGGTCCGGGCCATCCGGATCGCCTGGTTCCAGATCTCGAAGGCCAGGCCGAGGACCGCGGACAGGATCAGGAGAGCGACGCCGAGCACGACCATCCCCGTGCTCCCCGTCCCCGGGACGGTGCACCCGGGGGTGCCGTCGTCGCAGACGGTCGTCTCGGGAAGTCCCGCGACGAGGCAGGCGGTGCCGGCGGCCAGCGGCACGAGGACCACGGGCAGCGCGATGAGCCCGTCGACGAGCTGGGCGACGACCCGACGACCGAAGCTCGCCTGTCGCCCGAAGCGTCGCTCGACGAAGGCCTTCGTCCCCGGCTGCTCCGCGGGGTCGCCGAAGAGGTTCGTCAGGTCGGGGACGGGCGCAGGGGTCGACATCACGGCTCTCGGGGGACGACCGGCAGCATCTGGGTGTCGGTGCCGAGCACGGAGCGCTCGTCGGGCTTGCTCGGCAGCACCTCGCGGAGGTAGTCACCGAGAGCGTCGCTGATGGGCACGTCGTGCCCGAGGCGCTCCGCGAGGTACCACCGGTGCTCGAGGATCTCGTGGAAGAGCTCGGCAGGCTCGAGCTTGCCGCGCAGCTCGGCGGGCACCGCCCGGGTCGTCGGTTCGTAGACCCGGGTCAGCCAGTCGTGGGCGACGATCTCCTCGTCCTCGGCCTGGCGGTCCGTGGCTGCCCGGAAGCTGTCGAGGTCGTTGAGCAGCCGACGGGCCTGGTTCTCCTCGACGTCGAGGCCGGTGAGTCGCAGGAGCCGGCGGCTGTGGTGACCCGCGTCGACGACCTTCGGCTGGATCTGGAGCCGGGTGCCGTCGAGGTCGGTGTTGATCGAGAGCTCGTCGACGTCGAAGCCGAGGGCGTTGAGCCGACGGATGCGCTGGTCGACCCGCCACCGCTCGCCGCTGTCGAACCACTCGTCGGCGGTCAGCTCGGACCACAGCACGTGGTACCGGGTGACGATCTCCTCCGACACGGCGACCGGGTCGAAGCCCTCCGGCAGGACGCCTGACGCCTCGAGGTCCATGAACTCCCCGGCGATGTTGACCCGGGCGATGTCGATGTCGTGCTCGCGCTGGCCGTCGCTCAGCGAGTTGTGCAGCTCGCCGGTCTCGGCGTCGACGAGGTAGGCGGCGAAGGCTCCCGCGTCCCGACGGAAGAGGGTGTTCGACAGCGAGACATCGCCCCACCAGAAGCCGACGAGGTGCAGCCGGACGAGGAGGACGGCAAGGGCGTCGAGCAGCCTGGTCGCAGTGTCGTCGCGCAGGTGCTGGCTGAAGACGGCGCGGTAGGGGAGCGAGAACTGCAGGTGACGGGTCAGCAGGCAGGCGTCGAGCGGCTCACCGTGCTCGTCGACCCGCCCGGTGACCACCCCGAGCGGCTCGACGCAGGGCTGGTCGAGCCGCCCGAGCTGGCGAAGCATCTGGTACTCGCGGCGGGCGATGTCGGCCTTGATCTCCTTGACGGCGATGACGCCGCCGGAGAGCTTGACGAAGCGGACGACGTGCCGGGAGATCCCGCGGGGGAGGGCCGCAAGACGATCTTGCGGCCACTCCTCCAGCGGGACCCCCCACGGCAGGTCGAGCAGCGCCGGGTCGGGCCGTGCCGCGGAGATCTCCAGCGGCATGACGTCCTCAGTCGCCGATGCGCCGGCCGGTCTCGGCGTTGAAGACGTGGAGGTGACCCTCCTGCGGCTTGATGAAGACCGTCTCGCCCTTCATCGGGGGGCGGCGGCCGTCGACGCGGGCGATGAAAGGCTTCGCGGTGTCGTCGTCGCCGCTGCCGACCTGCTCGGCGCCCTGCGCGGTGCCGTAGATGTAAGCGTCGGCGCCGAGCTCCTCGACGACGTCGACCGTGATCGGCAGGCCGTCGCCTTCGCTCGTCAGCTCGACGTCCTCGGGACGGACGCCGACGATGACGTTGGAGCCGGCCTCGGAGAGCGCCTCGCGGGCGACGGGGACCGTCGTCTGGCCGAACTTGGCGCCGCCGTCGACGACCGGGGTCGAGACGAGGTTCATCGCGGGTGAGCCGATGAAGCCGGCGACGAAGACGTTGTCCGGGTGGTCGTACATCCGGCGCGGGCTGTCGCACTGCTGGAGGATGCCGTCCTTGAGAAGCGCGACCCGGTCGCCCATCGTCATGGCCTCGACCTGGTCGTGGGTGACGTAGACGGTCGTGACCCCGAGGCGACGCTGCAGCGAGGCGATCTGGGTGCGGGTCTGCACGCGGAGCTTGGCGTCGAGGTTCGACAGCGGCTCGTCCATGAGGAAGACCTGGGGCGAGCGGACGATGGCACGACCCATGGCGACGCGCTGGCGCTGACCGCCGGAGAGCGCCTTCGGCTTGCGCTCGAGGTACTCGGTGAGGTCGAGGATCTTGGCCGCCTCCTCGACGCGCTTGCGGATCTCGCCCTTGTCGACGCCGGCGATCTTCAGGGCGAAGCCCATGTTGTCGGCGACGGACATGTGCGGGTAGAGCGCGTAGTTCTGGAAGACCATGGCCACGTCGCGGTCCTTGGGCGAGAGGTCGGTGACGTCGCGGTCACCGATCCAGATCTTGCCCTCGTTGACCTCCTCGAGGCCGGCCAGCATGCGCAGGCTGGTGGACTTGCCGCAGCCGGAGGGACCGACGAGCACGAGGAACTCGCCGTCCTCGATGTCGATGTTCAGCTGGTCGACCGAAGGGGTGTCGTTCCCCGGGTAGATCCGGGTCGCGTTGTCGAACTTCACAGTTGCCATGGGCGTCGTTGCCTTTCCTTCACCGGCAGGAACGTGCCGGACGATCCGTCGTAAAGGGTGGATGGTGCGCCTTGATCGTAGCCCTACCGTCCGGCGGCGGAGGCCTCCTTGACCCGATCGAGACCGACGGATCGCCGCGAGGTTCCTCCGTGCGCGTTGCAAGAACCGGTGCTGACCTGCTGCTTTCTTGCACGGCGGCTTCGCGCGACCGTAGTGTGCAGCGGTGGAGCAGCAGTCTCGGACGAGCGGCGGCAGGCGCTCCCGCCTGTCCGACATCGCGACCCAGGCGGGGGTCAGCGAGGCGACGGTCTCCCGCGTCCTCAACGAGCGGCCGGGGGTCGCGGACTCAACCCGGCAGGCCGTGCTCACCGCCGTCGACGTCCTCGGGTACGACCGGCCGACACGGCTGCGTACCACCGCCGTCTCACTCGTCGGGCTCGTCATCCCCGAGCTGACCAACCCGATCTTCCCGGCCTTCGCCCAGGAGATCGAGGTCTCGCTCGCGCACCGTGGCTTCACCCCGGTCCTGTGCACGCAGAGCGAGGGAGGGATCCACGAGGACGAGTACGTCGAGATGCTCCTCGACCGCGGTGTCGCCGGCGTCATCTACGTGTCCGGGCAGCACGCCGACGCAGGCACCTCGCCGGACCGGTACAACCGACTCCGCGAGCGTGGGCTGCCCATCGTCCTGGTCAACGGGTTCATGGAGGGGGTCGACGCCCCCTTCGTCTCCGACGACGACGTGGCGGCCATGGACCTCGCCGTGAACCACCTCGCCCAGCTCGGTCACGAGCGGATCGGTCTGGCCCTGGGTCAGGAGCGATTCGTGCCGGCGCGACGCAAGGTCGCCGGCTTCCGGCAGTCGATGGACCGGCTCGGGCTCGCCGTGCCCGACGATCACGTCGTCCATACCTTCTTCAGCGTCGAGGGCGGCGCCGTGGCGGCGAGCGAGCTCATCGACCGCGGTGTCACCGCGATCGTCTGCGGGTCGGACCTGATGGCCCTCGGGGCGATCCGGCAGGCCCGCACCCTGGGCCTCGCGGTCCCGGACGATGTCTCGGTCGTGGGATATGACGACAGCCCCCTCGTCGCCTTCACGGACCCGCCCCTGACGACGATCCGGCAGAGCGTCCAGGCCATGTGCCAGGCGGCGGCTCGTGCCCTGACCGACGAGATCGCCGGTGATGCGGCTGCCCGCGGCGAGTTCGTCTTCCGCCCAGAGCTCGTCGTGCGTGGCTCGACGGGCGCGGCCCCCGCCTAGGAGTCGCGGGTGGAGCGTGCGGCCCGCAGTGCCCGAAGGACCTCGGGGACGTCCTCGCACCCGGCGACCCGGTAGCGGGCACTCGTCTGGCCCTCGCCGACCTTGATCGTCACGTCGTGCGCCCGTGCGGCCTCGAAGACGTGCTCGTCCGTGACGTCGTCGCCGAGGTAGACGAGCACGTCGCTGCCCAGCTCGTCGGCGAGGGCGAGCAGTGCCGTGCCCTTGTCCGCCTCGACGACGCTCAGCTCGAAGACGGACTTGCCGCGCAGGAGCCGGACACCGTCGAGGTCGGCCGCCCGGGCGGCGACCTCCTCGACAGCGGCGGCGAGGGAGGGGTCGGCCTCGCGGGTGTGGAGGACCACCGCGGCCGGCTTGTCCTCGCGGCGCACCGGTCGTCCGAGGAGCGCCAGCTCGCTCGTGACGAAGACGTCGAGGGCCGCGAGGTGACCGGCGGCCGACCCGTCGAGACCGCCCGGGCCCTGCCTGCTCGACTGGGCGCCGTGGCTGCCCAGGCGGGTCACCCCTTCGCCTGCCTCGGCGGTGAGCCGAGTCAGGGTGGCGAGGTCCCGCCCGGAGACCAGCGCGGCGTCGGTGCCAGGCAGTGCGCCGAGGGCGGCGATGTCCTCGAGCGTGCCCTCCTGGGCGCGCGAGTCCATCGGGTCGACGACGAAGGGGGCCAGGACGCCGTCGAAGTCGCTCGCCACGAGCAGCCGGTCGGAGTGGGCGGCCTCCGTCAGTGCCTCGCTCAGGTCGGACGGCAGCGCGGGTCGCGTCATCGGCCCGACCGCGCCTGGGGCTTGTCCGGTGCCGCGCGGAGGTTGTCGAGGAAGCGGTCGGCCCAGACGAGGACGTCGTGGTCGGAGACCCGCTTGCGGAGCGCCCTCATGATGCGCCGCTTCTCCTTGGGGTCGGTGCCCATCGCCCCTAGCATCGACTGCTTGAGGCCCTCGATGTCGTGGGGGTTGCACACGAAGGCCTGGTGCAGCTCGTGCCAGGCGCCGGTGAACTCGGACAGGACGAGTGCCCCGCCGAGGTCGTGGCGGCAGGTGACGTACTCCTTGGCCACGAGGTTCATGCCGTCCCGCAGCGGGGTGACGAGCATGACGTCGGCGGCCTGGAAGAGCGCGGCCATCTCCTCGAGCGGGTAGCTCTGGTGGAGGTAGTGCACGGCCTGAGCGCCGATCGAGGAGTACGCGCCGTTGATCCGGCCGACTGTCGTCTCGACCTCGGTGCGCAGCCGCTTGTAGGCATCGACCCGCTCCCGGCTCGGGGTAGCGACCTGGACGAAGGTCACGTCAGGGGTGGCGAGCCGCCCCTCGGCGAGCAGCTCCTCGTACGCCTTGAGCCGGTGCCGGATGCCCTTGGTGTAGTCGAGCCGGTCGACCCCGAGGAAGAGGGTCTTCGGGTTCCCCAGCGAGGCCCGGATCTCCTGCGCACGGGCCTGCACCTCGGGGCTGCGTGCGAGCTCGTCGAGCGCCGCGAAGTCGATGCTGATCGGGACCGCGCTCGCGCGGACGGTCCGCTCCGGCCGGCCGTCCGCGGCGGGCAGGGTGACCGTGTCCCCCTTCGTGGCGGCGTCGAGGTGCCGTCGGCACGAGCGGATGAAGTTCTGCGCGTCAGCGGTGCGCTGGAAGCCGAGGTAGTCGGCGCCGAGGAGGCCGTGGAGCAGCCTGGCGCGCCAGGGCAGCTGGGCGAAGAGCTCGACCGGAGGGAAGGGGATGTGGTTGAACCAGCCGATCCGGACGTCAGGGCGCAGCTCTCGCACCATCTGCGGCACGAGCTGGAGCTGGTAGTCGTGGACCCACACGAGGGCGCCCTGCGCCGCGACCTCGGCGACGGCCTCCGCGAATCGGCGGTTGACCCGCTCGTAGGCCTGCCACCACACGCGGTGGAACCGGGCCGGGACGATGACGTCGTGGTAGATCGGCCACAGGGTGTCGTTGCTGAACCCCTCGTAGTACTGCTCGACCTCCTGCTGGGAGATCGCCACGGGGTGGAGCCACATCCCGGCCTCGTCGAAGGGGGCAGGGGCCTCTCCCGGGTCGCCGGCCCAGCCCACCCAGGCACCCTCGCGGCCGCGCATGACGGAGTCCATCGCGGTGACGAGACCGCCGGGGGAGCGCCGCCACCCCTCGGTGCCGTCGGGGTCGACGTAGCGGTCCACAGGGAGCCGGTTCGCGGCGATGACGAGGTCGAAGGTCTTGCGGTCTGCCACAGTCGTTGCCCTCCGACCCGTCGTTTGTCAGTGCTCTTTCACTCTATGACCCCTACCGGCCCGGGCCGCTCGGGGCTAACGTCTGACCATGAAGATCTCGGACGTTCTCAAGGACAAGGGCAAGGACGTCGTGACCATCGGTCCCGACGCGACGGTCGGCGAGCTGCTCGCGCTGCTCTCCGAGCACGGCATCGGTGCGGTGGTGGTCTCCGGCGACGGCGAGGCGGTCGACGGGATCGTCAGCGAGCGTGACGTCGTCCGTCACCTCCACAGCGGCGGCGGCGGCATCGTCGACGGCCCGGTGAGCGCGATCATGACCGCCGAGGTCCGCACGTGCAGCGCCGGCGACCGCGTGGGTGATCTCGAGGCGACGATGACCGAGCACCGGATCCGCCACGTGCCGGTCGTCGAGGATGGCCGGCTGACGGCGATCGTCTCGATCGGTGACGTCGTCAAGCACCGGATCCGCGACCTCGCGGCGGAGCGCGACCAGCTCGAGGCGTACATCCGCCAGTAAGGCGCGCGGGGACACGCTCAGGGGTCGTCCAGCGTGGACTCCCGGGACGTCCAGGTCGGTGCCCCTACCCTGGGGCCCATGACCACCGAGCTCGTCGGGGGAGACCCCCTGCCCGAGGACCCGGTGGACGACGACTCCCTCGGCGAGGCTCCTGAGGTCCACGACTTCGACCGGATCGGGCCCTACCGGGTGGTCCAGCACCTCGGCGAAGGGGGGATGGGCGTCGTCCACCTCGCCCTCGACCAGCGAGGTCGTGCCGTCGCGCTCAAGGTGCTGCGGCCCCACGTCGCGGCCGACGCGGACGCCCGCGCCCGCCTCGGACGGGAGGTCGCGACCCTCGCTCGCGTCACGTCGCCGAGGGTGGCGCCGGTCTTCGACGCCGACCTCGAGGCCGAGCAGCCCTACATCGTCACCCGGTACGTGCCGGGCCCCTCGCTCGACGCCTACGTCAAGGAGCACGGCCCGTTGCCGGCCGCCGGCCTGCTCCGTCTGGGGCGGGGGCTCGCCGAGGCCCTGCGCTCGATCCACGAGACCGGTGTCATCCACCGGGACCTCAAGCCGGGCAACGTCCTGCTCGTCGACGGTGACCCGGTGCTCATCGACTTCGGCATCGCGCACGATGCGGACTCGTCCCGGATGACGATGACTGGACTCGTCATGGGCACCCCTGGCTACCTCTCCCCGGAGATCGTCGAGGGCGCCGACGTCGACGCCGCCACCGACTGGTGGGGCTGGGCAGCGACCCTGGTCTTCGCCGCCACCGGGCATCCCCCCTTCGGCCGCGGGGGGATGGAGACCGTCCTCGCCCGCGTCATGCGCGGCGACGTCGACCTCACCGGCGTCGACGACCGTCTCGCGCCGCTGCTCTACGCGGCCCTCAGCCCCGACCCCTCCCGCCGGCCGCACGCCGACGAGGTGCTGCACGCCCTCGAGCGCTACGCCGAGGGGCGCCCGGTGACCGAGGCA
Organism: Marihabitans sp.; assembly: GCA_043423105.1. Classification (GTDB taxonomy): domain Bacteria; phylum Actinomycetota; class Actinomycetes; order Actinomycetales; family Dermatophilaceae; genus Marihabitans. The sequence continues at coordinate 1,398 of JBHWMJ010000058.1, read as the reverse complement.
CTGCCGGTCCGCTCGCGAGTCCTCCCCACCGCAGCCGAGACCACCCATCTGCCGTCCGCGATGCCTGCCACGTCGGTGCTCCCCGTCGCCCGGACGGAGCCACCGCGACCGGCCGCCCCCGTGGCCCACAGCCCGTCCCACCAATCTCCTCCGCCCCCGCAGCAGCAGGCCTGGGTCGACCCCTTCGCCGGACGAGCGCCCGAGCCGCGGCGCGAGGTCGTCCCCGCGCCGCAGGCGTGGCCCGGGACCGTCCCCACAGAGCGCGAGGGGGACCCGCGGATCGGACGACCGCGTCGGACCGGCGTGCTCGCCGGGCTCCTCGCGACCATCGTCGGGGGCGCTGCGATGGCCCCCCTGCTCACCCTCGTCCTCGTGCTCCTCGGCTGTGTCCTCGCGCGCACCGTCGACCAGTCGATGACCGCGACCGTCATGCGCCGGTACACGTACGGCCGGCGCCGCAGCGACGCCGCGGTCGCGACGGCGAAGTCGCCCCTGCACCTCGCAGGGGCCCTCCTGACGACCCTCTTCGCCCTCGTCCTGCCGGCTCTCGTCGGACTGAGCGCTGTCATCGTGGCCGGCCTCGTCATCGCGCAGGCCACCTCCGCCGCCGCCCAGAGCTTCGAGCACCCCGCCGCGCTGGCCACGGGTGCCCTCGTCACCGCCCTGATGGCGTGGTGGGGGCCGGGCAGCCCGTCCCTGCGCCGCGGCACCCGCAGCCTCGTCCGCGGGCTCACCGGGGTCTCGGCCGTCCGGGTCGGGCTGGCGGTGCTGCTCGGCCTGCTCGGCGTCGGGCTGCTCGCGACGGCCCTGATGACCGGGGCCGTCACGACCTGGTGGCCGCTCGGCAGCTCGCCGGTCCCTGACACGTCCTGGCTGCCGACGCGATGACCGAGCGCCCCCGTCGCCGCCCGAGCATGCGGGGAGAGGCGCCGACCGAGACCCTCCCGATGCTCGGGTCCCTGCGCGGCACCCCGTACCGCGACCCGCGCGTGACCCGTGCCGTCGCGGAGGAGCACGCCGTCTCGGAGGTCCTCGACATCTGCCTGCGCGTCGGCGAGCTCATGCTCCGGTCCGGCGCCGGAGCCCCGGCCGTCGAGGCGGCCACGACGGCGGTCGCGGTCGCCGGCGGGCTCGACGACATGGACGTCGACCTCACTCTCCAGTCCCTGCACATCCAGGCGCGCACGCCGTCAGGGGCGACCGTCACCCGCCTGCGCGTCGTGCGGGCGCCGCAGATGGACTTCGCCCGGCTGGCCGCGATCCATTCGCTCGTCGACGACCTCGTCAACGGCGAGGTGACCGTCGAGCAGGCGAAGGGGATGCTGCAGGAGATCAGGCGCGCTCCCCGCATGTGGGCGCGGTGGATCGTCACCCTCGGCCAAGGCGGCGTCGCACTTT
>JBHWMJ010000056.1:0-9827 GCA_043423105.1 Marihabitans sp. | reverse complement strand
CTCTCGCCGCCTTGCTCGCGACGAAGGTCGAGTCGCGCATCGGGGTCAGGCCGAGCTGGCGTCCCCAGCCCTGCATCTTCTCGACCGCGGCGAGACCACCGATCGAGGTCGTCGCCGTCACCGCGCCGTAGGCCGCCATCGAGACCATGATCCACATGGCGACGTTGCCGTTGCCGGCCGACTCGTCCTTGTAGCTCTGCGTCGCCCCGAAGATCACGTACATGAAGGCCGGGAGGACGGCGGTGAAGAACAGCCCCACCGGGTCACGGAAGACCCGCTTGAGCTCGAGGGCGGTGAAGGTCGGGTTGATCGTGCTCATCGGGTGCTCCCAGCGGCTTCGGGGGTGGTCAAGGCGATGAAGGCGTCGTCGAGCGACCCGGCGGTGATCTCGAGGTCGGTCGCTGATGTCTGGGTCAGCAGGTGACGGGCGAGGGCGTCGGAGTCGACGGCCCGGAGCTGGACGCGCTCACCCTGCCGCTCGAGCGAGCGCACGCCGGGCAGGGCACGGAGCGCCTCGTCGTGCGCGGCGGAGAGGTCGGCGGCGACGACCCGGCCGGTGGCCTGGGCCCGGATCGCCTCGGTCGAGTCGTCGGCGACGACGACCCCGTCGCTCAAGAGGACGATGCGCTCGGCGAAGGAGCTCGCCTCCTCGAGGTAGTGGGTCGCGAAGACGACCGTCCGGCCCTGCGCCGCCTCGGCGTGCATCGCCGCCCAGAAGTCGCGCCGGGCCGCGACGTCCATGCCCGCTGTCGGCTCGTCGAGGACGAGCAGGTCGGGGTCGGGCAGGAGGGCGAGCGCGAAGCGCAGCCGCTGCTGCTCTCCCCCAGAACACTTGCTGACCCGCCGCCGAGCGAGCTGGGTGATGCCGGCCCGTTCCATGACCTCGGCCACCGGCTGCGGCGAGTCGAAGGTCGAGGCGACGACGCGGACCGTCTCCTCGACCGTGAGGTCGCGGAGCAGCCCGCCGGTCTGGAGGACGGCCGAGATGCGGCCGGCGTCGACGGCCCGCCGCGGGTGCAGGCCGAAGACCTCGACGGTGCCCGAGGTCGGCTCGGTGAGGCCGAGGACCATGTCGAGGGTCGTCGTCTTGCCGGCACCGTTGGGGCCGAGCATCGCGACGACCTCACCGGGGGCGATGTCGAGGTCGATGCCGCGGACGGCCTCGACCCGGTCGCCACCGACGGCGAAGGTCTTGCGGACGTCGGTCAGACGCAGCGCCGGGGCGGCGGAGCGTGCGTGGGGTGCTGTCGTGCTCATGGGTCCACCCTGCCCGGGCGAAGGGGTGAGCGCCTCACCCCTTCGTCATGACAGGGGGATGACAGCTGTCACGGGTCCGTCAGGACTGCGCGGGCGCCTCGAAGTCACCGGCGTCGCCCGTTGGGGTCCCGACGTACTGTCGCGCCCAGCGCGGCACGACGAAGAGCCCCTCGGCGCGGGCGGACACCTCGCCGTCGGGCAAGACCAGCTCGCCGGTGACGGCCATCTTCCAGCCGTCCTGAGCGACGAGGCGGGCCCGGACCGAGACCGGGCCGAGCGGTGTCGGCCGCTCGTACGTCGTGTTGAGGTAGGCGGTCATCCCCGGCCGGCCGAGCGCGGCGGGGACGTCCCCGAGGACCTGGTCGAGGACGGCGGCGATGATGCCCCCGTGGACGTGGTGCGGCGGCCCCTCGTAGGCCGGGCCGAGGGTGCCGGTCGCGGTTGCTGTCTCGCCGTCCCACTCGATGACCAGGGGCGGAGCGAGCGGGTTGCGGGCGCCCACCATGGCGTTGCCGTGGTCACGCATCCGGCCGTCGCTGCACGTCTCGAGCCCGAGGGGACCGTCCTGCGACTCGGCGAGGAGGGCCTCTGTCACGGCGTCGAGCCGGTCCGTGAGCTCCTGCGCCGACCCGGGTGCGACCCGGGTGCGCAGGCAGGCGTCGACGAGCTGACGCACGGAGGCAGCGAGCCCGGCGTAGGCCTGCTCCTGGGCCGTCAGGGCCTCGCGGTCCTCGACGGGGAAGGGCGACTCGAAGGTGCCGGAGGTCATGCGGGGGTTCCTCCCGGGGGCGCGGTGACGGGACGCCCCTCATCATCCTCTGCCACCGCCGGCAGCGTGATGAGGGCCAGGAGGAGCATCACCGCGACGGCGAGCAGCGCCCTGAGGATGCCGACGTGATCGCCGAGGAAGCCGAGCACCGGCGGGCCGGCGATGAAGGCGCCGTAGCCGACCGTCGCGACGACCGACATCCGTGCAGCCGCCCGGCGGGGGTCGTCCGCTGCAGCGCTCAGCCCGACGGGGAAGCCGAGGCTGACGCCGAAGCCCCACATGAGGGTCCCGATGTAGGCCAGAGCCGGCGGGGCGAAGACGACGAGCAGCGAGCCGACACCCGCCGTGAGGAGCATCGGGAGCAGCACCTGGCGCCGGGTGTACCGGTCGAGCAGCCGGGTGCCGAGCACACGACCCGCGGTCATGGCGGTGAGGAAGCAGGCGAAGGCGACGACACCAGCCCAGGTCGGGACCTCGTGACCCTCGACGAAGGCGACGGCGATCCAGTCGTTGGCGGTGCCCTCGGTGAAGGCCGCGACGAGCACGAAGACCCCGATGAGCAGGGTGCGCGGCTCGCGCCAGGCCGACCGCCCCTTCGTCGCTCCCTCGGTCTCGTCGGTCGGGCCGTGGTCGGGGCCGGGCACGAAGACCCGCTGGCCGATGACGACGAGCGGTGCGACGAGGAGCACGACGGCGACGAGGTGGAGGGCGACGGGCACCTTGAGAGCGACGAGCCCAGCGCCGGCGACTGCCGCCAGCACCGTGCCGCCGCTGAAGAAGGCGTGGTAGAGCGGCATCGTCGAGCGGCCGAGCAGCCGCTCGACGATCGTCCCCTGGAGGTTCATCGCGACGTCCATGAGGCTGATGCCGACCGAGGTGACGAAAAGGGCACCCGCGACCGTCCAGCGCGACCCGACGAGGTCGACCCCCACGCCGATCGCACCGATGCCGAGGACCGCGAGCAGGCCGCCCACGACGACCGCCCGGCCGGTGCCGATCCGCTCGGCGACGCGGCCGGCGAGCGGCAGCGCGAGGAGCGAGCCGACGCTGCCAGCGAGGAGCGTCACGCCGAGCTCCCCCGAGCTGAGGTCGAGGATGCGCTTGATGTCGGGCAGCCGCGACGCCCAGGTCGCGAAGGTGATGCCGGCCAGCGCGAAGACGAGCAGCACGGCACGGTGGGCGGCGGTCGCGGGGTCGGCGGCACGGTCGGGGCCGGCAGCGCGGAGGGGGGCGGTGGTCACGAGGTCCTCAGTGCGGGCGAAGGGGGCGGGCAGGGTCCGGCACACGGTCGAAACGATTCGAGTCGAAACGTTTCGATAGTGTGTCGCCCATGCCCGGCCCTCGTCAAACCTATCCCCCGCGCCCGACGCTCAAGGACGTCGCGCGCCGGGCCGGTGTCTCGACGTCGACCGCATCGCTCGCCTTTTCGGGCCGGGGACCCGTCGCCGAGGCGACCGTCGAGCGGGTCCACGCCGCCGCGTCCGAGCTCGGCTACACCGGCCCCGACCCCAGCGCCTCGGCGCTGCGCAGCGGACGGGCCGGGACCGTGGCCGTCCTCGTCGAGGGCCGGCTCCTTATGGCCTTCCGCGACCCCTTCGCCATCAGCATCCTCGACGGGCTCGCCGAGTCGCTCGAGGAGCTGCGCAGCGGGATGCTCCTGCTGAGTCAGCCGACCGACGACCCCGGCTCGGTCGTCGACCAGCTCTCCGGCATGGCGCTCGACGCCCTCGTCTTCTCCCTCTGCGGTCCGGCCCAGAACCCGGTCGTCGAGCACTGCGCCGCCCGCGGGATCCCGATGTTCGCCACCGGACGGCCGCAGGACCCGCGGGTACGCCAAGTCGTCATCGACGAGCGGGGGGCCAGCGCCACCGCCGGGCACCACCTCACGAACCTCGGTCACCGACGCGTGGCCACGGTGACCATGCCGATGAGCCCCGGGGCGACCGCCGGACCGCTGACCGAGGAGGCTGTGGCCGCCGCCGCCTTCACCGACAGCCGCGAACGCCTCCTCGGGCTGCGTGACGCCATCGGCCTCGAGAGCGCCGCGTGGCAGGCCGCCGACCCGAGCTCGATCGATGACGGTCACGCCGCGGGCCTGGCGCTCCTCGGGGTCGACGCAGCGGTCAGACCCACCGCGGTCGTCGCCCAGAGCGACCTGCTCGCCCTCGGCGTCATCCGGGCCGCAGAGGAGCTGGGGCTGCGCGTCCCGGAGGACCTCTCCGTCGTCGGCTTCGACGGGATCGAGGCACCGTGGTCACCCCACCGCCTGACGACCGTCGACCAGCACGGCCAGGCCAAGGGCCGCCTCCTCGGCGAGCTCGTCGCGGCGACGCTATCCGGTGAGCAGACCGAGGACGTCCTGCAGGAGACGACCCTGCAGGTCGGGACGACGACCGCTCCCCCGCCGGCGCCCTGAGGGGTCGAGGTCGCTCCGGTCGGCGAGACGTCCCCTCATACCTCGACCGACCGCGCGCCCAGGCCAGGTTCCCACGACAGGCGAAGGGGGACCCGACCGCACGCCGGTCGGGTCCCCCTTCGTGAGAGCGCTGGCTCAGGCCTTGTCGTCGGCCTGCTCGGTCGACTCGTCGGCCTCGGTCGCCTGCTCGGTCTCGGCGTCAGCGGCCTCGTCGCCCTCGGCCTCGTCCTCGGCGGGGACGAGCTCGTCGAGGTCGATCGCGTTGCCGTCGGTGTCGATGATCTTCGCCTTGTCGAGGACAGCGGCGAGCGCCTTGCGGCGGCCGACCTCACCGACCATCGCGGACACCTGGCCCTGCTGGTCGATGAGCTGGGCGAACTGGTTGGGGTCCATGCCGTACTGCTGGGCCTGCATGAGGAGGTACTCGACGAGCTCGGGCTGACCGACCTCGACCTCCTCAGCCTCGACGACGGCGTCGAGCACGAACTGGGCCTTGAGGGCGCGGCGGGTCGACTCGTCGACCTCGGCGCGGTGCTCGTCGTCCTCGAGACGACCCTCACCCTCGAGGTGCTGGTTGACCTCGGCCTCGATGATGCTCTCCGGCAGGTCCATCTCGACCGCGTCGAGGAGGGCCTCGAGGACCTTGTCGCGGGCCTGGATGCCCTGCTCGAACTTCTTGGCCTGCTCGGCCTGCTGGGCCACGTCTGCGCGCAGCTCCTCGGCCGTGTCGAACTCGCTGGCCATCTGGGCGAAGTCGTCGTCGACCTCGGGCAGCTCGCGGACCTTGACCGACTGGACGGTGACGGTGCACGCGGCGTCCTGGCCGGCCTTGTCGCCACCGGCGAGCGGGGCGGTGAAGTCCTTGGTGTCGCCCTTGCTCATGCCGACGAGGGCCTCGTCCATGCCCGGGAGCATGGTGCCGGAGCCGACCTCGTAGGAGATGCCCTCGACCGCGTCGATCTGCTCGCCGTCGATCTCGGCCTTGAGGTCGATGGAGACGAAGTCGCCGTCCTCGACGGCGCGGTCGACGCCGGTGAGGGTGCCGAAGCGCTCGCGCAGCTCGGTCATCCGGGCCTCGACGTCCTCGTCGCTGACGGTCACCGGGTCGACGGTGACCTCGAGAGCGTCGTAGGAGGGGAGGGTGAACTCGGGACGGACGTCCACCTCGACGGTGAAGACGAGCTCCTCGCCGTCGGCGAGCGGCAGCTGGGTCACCTCGACCTCGGGCTGACCGAGGGGCTTGAGGTCCTCCTGCTCGACCGCCTGGCCGAAGAACTCGGGGAGCGCCTCGTTGACGGCCTCCTGGAGGACCGCGGCCTTGCCGACCCGCTGCTCGATGATGCGGGTGGGCACCTTCCCGGCGCGGAAGCCGGGGACCTGGATCTGGCTGCCGATGGCCTTCAGGGCCGCGTCGATGTGCGGCTGCAGCTCCTCGCCGGTGACCTCGACGGTCATCTTCACCCGGGTCGGGTTGAGCTTCTCGACGGCACTCTTCACTGCTGGGACTCCAAGATCTGGGAGGGGATGTCTGGCATCGGGCACGCTCCACCGCCGGCGGAGCCGCAACTCAGCTCGCCACACTACCGCCCGGGGGCCGCTCCGACCCAACCGGGCGGCAGGACCGCCACGGTCGACCTTGGCTCACCCCCATGCCTGCCACTCCTCCCGCGTCTCCCAGCCCTCGTGCGGCGAGTCAGGTCATGTCGCTGCGGATCATCGTCGGTGCGATGGCCGGCGGGCTCGTCCTCGTGAGTCTCGTCGGCGTCATCCTCAACGGGCTCGACGAGACGCCCGAGCCGCTGTGGATGGGGGTATGGGCGGTCGCAGCCCTCGCGGCCGTCGGCGCCGCGCTGACCGAGGCACCCGGCATCCTCGGCCTGGCCCTCTCCTTCGTCACGATGTCCGGGTACCTCGCCCTGCTCGGGCTGCTCGCCGTCCCGGTCATGCTGTGGCTCTCGTGGCCGTCCCGGTCCAACGTCGCCCGTCGGAGCAGGCGCTCGACGCGAAGGGGGCCCGGTCGGGGCTGTCCGAGGCCGTCTTCGGCGCGGGGACCGGGCCGTCCGGCGGCCCGATGCTGCCGGTCTGAGAGCTGTGCGCGGCTGGATGGTCGGGGTAGCCGGATTCGAACCGGCGGCCTTCCGCTCCCAAAGCGGACGCGCTACCAAGCTGCGCCATACCCCGTCGTCCGCGCGTCGACCCGATTCGTCCGGCGTGAGGACGCGCATTAGGCTAGCCCGTGCTGCCCGGCCTCCCTCGTGGGGCGTCACCGGCCGCGCGGGCGTAGCTCAATGGTAGAGCCCTAGTCTTCCAAACTAGCTACGCGGGTTCGATTCCCGTCGCCCGCTCATATCGACGAGATCCCTTGCATCGCAAGGGATCTCGTCGCTTATCAGGGTCGCCGGCACGGCGTGGCCCGAAGCTCGTGGATCTCTCGTCCCGCTCGGCGCCCCTTGTCCTCGAAACCGTCGCTCGGGCGCCAGTCAGGGCGCTCCCCCTCGACGACGTCGAAGCCGCCGTGCTCGGTCAGCTGCTCGCGCACGTGCTCGGCATAGACGAGGTGGTCGGTCGCGACGAGCAGGTGGCCACCCTCCCGCAGCCGGGAGGCGATGAGGTCGAGCGTGTGCTGCTGGACGAGGCGCCGCTTCGCGTGCCGGGCCTTCGGCCAGGGGTCGGGGAAGAAGAGGTGGACCGCCTCGAGCGAGCCCTCGGGCACGACGTCGTGCAGCAGGTCGAGGGCATCACCGCGGTGGACCCGCAGGTTGGTCAGCCCCTCCTTCTCCGCAGCGGCGAGCATCCGGGCGATCCCCGGCACATGCACCTCGGCAGCCAGCACGTCGTGCTCAGGGCGGGCCGCGGCGTACGCCCGGGCGGCCGCGCCGTGGCCGGACCCGATCTCGAGGACGAGCGGGGCAAGCCGACCGAAGGCAGCCGCACGGGCCTCCTCGTCGAGCCGTCGCACGTCGAGGCCGTAGCGCGGCATGAGGGTCGCCATCCGCTCGTCCGTCAGCGGCGAGGATCGCCAGCGTGGCGTGAAGGTGCGGATGCCGGAGGCGTGCCGACCGTCCTCCACCAGCGGCCGGTCCTTGGCCGGACGGCGAAGAGGGTCTTGCCGGGGGTCGAGGGGGGGCTGCGGGTCTGCGGGGCTCATCGCGCGCCGATCCTACGCGGGCGGCATAAGGCGCGATCGAGCGTGACGGGTCAGGCGCGACGGATGAGGATGGCGGCGCGGTCGTCGTTCTCGCCGGACCGTCCGAGCTTGACCAACTCGGTGGTCAGACCCTTGAGACCGGCCGGGATCGACGCCTCGGCGCGACCGAGCATCCAGTCGATGCCGTCGGCCACGTCGGCCGTCGGCGACTCCACGACGCCGTCGGTGTAGATGAGCAGCGCGTCCCCCTGGGCGAGGTGCCCGGTGGCCCTCGGGTACTGGGCCTCGGGGAGCAGACCCAGCGCGGGACCCAGCGCGGCGGTGACGCCGACCCACCGTCCTTGCTCGGCGACGAACTGGACCGCGGGCGGATGACCGGCCTGGCCCAGGCTGTACTCCCCCGACACGAGGTCGATATCGATGTGCACGGCGGTCGCGAAGCCCTCTTCCCAGCCCGCGCGGCTGAGGTAGGAGTTCGCCGCACCGAGCACGTCATCGGGTGCGACCTGGCCGACGAGCCCGCTGAGGGCGCCGGAGAGCGCCAGCGAGCGCGTCGCGACCTTCTGGCCGTGGCCGGAGACATCGACGAGGATGATCTCGAGACGGGTGGCGTCGTCGTGGAGCACGACGATGTCGAAGTCGCCGGAGAAGGGCTGCCCGTGCGCGGTCGCGAAGGCCCGCTCGGCCGACCAGCCCACCGGCAGGGCCGGGATGTTGCCAGCGGCGAAGAGGGTGTCGCGCAGCTCGGAGATCATCCGGTCACCGGTGAACGCCCCGACCCCGTGCCGCGAGCGGGAGAACGCGCCGGCGAGCATGGCCCCCATGGTCACGGCGACGGCGATCGGACCCATGACGTAGGGCTGGTCCGGGCCACGGAGGACGATCGCGGCGATGAGGATGCCCATCACGGCGAAGGTGATGATCATCGACCGCAGCGGCAGCACCATGCCGGCGAGCACGACGAGGGGGACGTACGAGGCGATGGGCAGGAGCTCCGGCACCATCGGGTGGAGGACGACGAGCAGCAGAGCCAGGGCGAGGATCACCACGCACCGGACCAGCGAGGTCGATCCCACGACAGCCTTGATCAGGCCGTCACGACCGACCGGGCGCGAGGAGGGACCCGAGTACGAGCTTGCCGACACGGCTTCTTCCCCCTCAAGACGTCGAAGGCCGCAGGCCAGGACTGGCTGCGGCTCTTCTCCGACGATATGCCCCGGTCAGGACGTTGACCTAGTTCTTGACCATTTCCTGACCAAAACAACCCCCCTTGTCCAAGGTTGGAGCGGGTATAGGGCCGTCACCGCATACTTCGGGGTGTGTCAGAGCGGCGGCAGCTCACCCTCGCGCTCGTAGCGGGTCACCATGTCGATGCGCCGCTGGTGCCGCTCCTCGCCGGTGAAGTCGGTGCCGAGGAAGACGCGGATCATCTCCTTGGCCTCCTCGACGGACTGCATGCGGCCGCCGATGGAGATGACCTGCGCGTCGTTGTGCTCGCGGGCGAGCTGGGCGAGCTCGGTGGTGTAGCAGAGGGCCGCGCGGATGCCCTCGACCTTGTTCGCGGCCATCTGCTCGCCGTTGCCGGAGCCGCCAAGGACGATCCCCCGGCTCCCCGGGTTAGCTGCCACCCCTTCGGCGGCGCGGAGGACGAAGACCGGGTAGTCGTCGACGGCGTCGTACTCGAAGGGGCCGTGGTCGACGACCTCGTGGCCCTCGGCCTCGAGGAAGGACAGCAGCTCCTGGTGGAGCTCGAAGGACGCGTGGTCGCCGCCGATGTGCACCTGCATGTCTGTGGGGTCCTCTCGTGGGTCAGACGTGGAAGATCGGGTCGCGGTCGCGGGTCCGCTTGAGCTCGAAGAAGCCGTCGGTGCCAGCGACGAGGACGCAACCGTCCCACAGCCTGCCCGCGGCCTCGCCCTGGGGGGCAGGGCTGACCACGGGACCGAAGAAGCTCGACCCGGCCACGGTGATCGTCGGTGTGCCGACCTCGTCGCCGACGAGGTCGGTCACCGCACGCTTCTTGGCCCGCAGGACCTCGTCGAGGGCAGCGTCGTCGCGAGACTCCGCGAGCTCGGCCGGCAGCCCGGCCTCGGCGAGGGCCTCGGTGACGATGACGTCGAAGTCCTGGCGGCGCTGGTGGTGGATCCGCTCCCCCAGCGCGTCATAGAGCGGCTTGGCGACCTCGTCACCGTGCTCGGTGATGGCCTTGGCGAGGACCCGCGACATCCCGTGACAAC
>JBHWMJ010000054.1:0-5229 GCA_043423105.1 Marihabitans sp. | reverse complement strand
GGAGTCACGTCGACCCAGACCGCGCCGGACCCGCGTCGCCCTCGCTGCCTCGGTGGCCGCGCTGCTGGCCGCGGGCCTCGTCCCGGCGCCGTCTCTCGCCGCCCCGACGGACGACAGCCTGCCGATCCTCGGGCAGGCGCTCACGCGGGCGGACCGCGACGGCTGGGCGGAGCTGCTCATCACGGTGCACGGCGTGCGCCGGGTGGAGGGCGGCACAGCCGTCTACTGGTCGGCCGGCGCGCCGGAGGGCGCGGAAGGGAAGATCGAGATCGCCGAGTACCTCGGCAGCGGCGCCAACATGTCCGTCCTGCGCATCGACTCGGAGTTCCTTGGCGACGTCGCTGCCCTCGACCTCGAGGGTAAGAGCGCCTACACGACGATGTACACCGGCGAGAGCATGTACGACTGCCTCTGCCGCCCGCGCGTCGACCTCATGCCGACCGAACCGACCCCAGGGACGGCATATGTCGGGTTCGCCGTGCTGCCTCCCCTGCCGGAGGGGCTCACGACGGTAGACCTCAAGGTCGCCGGCCAGGTCTTCGCCGGGATCCCCGTCGAGGAGGGTCCGCTGGAGCCCGTGGCGGAGCAGGCGGAACAGCCCATCGTCGTCGGCACCGGCTGGCCGCAGATCCCCTCCGAGGAGGTGGCGAAGGTCGCTGAGCCGGAACGCTTCGTCGTCCCGCTCTCCACCCACGTCAAGGTGCCGGACACGGCGGTGAGCACCCGCGAGACGAAGGACAGCCGCAACGTCGACCTGTCGGCCGACGTCCTTTTCGCCGTCGACAAGGCGACGCTCACCCCGCGGGCGAAGAAGGAGATCCAGGCTGCCGCCGACCGGGTCGAGGCGGCCGAGCCCACGGGCACGATCACCGTCATCGGTCACACCGACTCCGACGGCTCGGACAGCCACAACCAGGATCTCTCCGAGCGGCGGGCCAAGGCTGTCGCCGACGCGCTCAAGCCGTTGCTGCCCTCGGGGCTGCAGATCACCACGGAGGGCAAGGGCGAGACCGAGCCGATCGCGGACAACGGGACGGACGAGGGCAAGGCTCTCAACCGTCGGGTGACGATCACCATCCCCGAAGGCAAGTGATGATGCGACGACTGGCGACGATGACCGCGGTACTCGCCCTGGGGCTCACGGGCTGCACCGGGGGCGACGACCCCGACCCGACCTCTGACGGGACGGGAGGAGACGGTGGTACGACCGCCTCCTCGGAGTTGCGTGACCGCAGCGGCGAGGTCTTCGGCGCGTACGAGGAGGCGGAGGTCCTCGGCTCCACGAGCGGCACGGTACGGCTGGGTATAGGTAAGCAGTTCAGACAGTTCGAGGAGGACGTCACCTTCGAGGTCACCGAGGTGCGCGCGACGCCGACCACGACGATCCTGCGTTACCAGCTCACCGCCGACGACGGTGACGCGCAGTTCGGCATGGAGGGTCGATTCTGGTACGACCAGCCGTCCCTGCAGAGTCCCGGCTCGGACGAGCAGCTGCAGGCCGTCACGGCCACCCAGCCAGAGCGCGGCAACGACGACGAGCAGGACATCTGCGTGTGCACATCCGTCCGCTCCGCCGGCGAGGAGCCCCGCCCGCAGAGCGTTGTCTACGGGCCGCTGCCGGAGGACGCCGCTGAGGTCGACGTGCTCCTCCCCGGTCTCGACCCGGTCACGGTGCCGGTCACCCGCTGACCGAAGGGGGAGGATGGGCGCATGACCTACCGAGTCGACGAGTACCGAGCCGCCCCCGACCGCTACGAGGGCGGCATGGTCTACCGCCGGTGCGGGCGCTCCGGCCTCGACCTGCCGGTGATCTCGCTCGGGCTGTGGCACAACTTCGGTGACGACGTGCCGCTCGAGCGGCAGCAGGCGATCCTGCGTCGTGCCTTCGACCGGGGCGTGACCCACTTCGACCTCGCGAACAACTACGGCCCGCCGTACGGCAGCGCCGAGCGCAACTTCGGGACGCTCTTCGCCCGGGACCTGCGCCCGTACCGCGACGAGCTCATCATCTCGAGCAAGGCCGGCTATGACATGTGGCCCGGGCCCTACGGGCAGGGCGGCGGCTCCCGCAAGTATCTCGTCGCGAGCCTCGACCAGAGCCTGCAGCGGATGGGTCTGGACTACGTCGACATCTTCTACAGCCACCGCTTCGACGAGACGACGCCGCTCGAGGAGACGATGGGTGCGCTCGACAGCATCGTCCGGGCGGGCAAGGCGCTCTACGTCGGCATCTCGAGCTACTCGGGTCCGCGCACCCGCGAGGCCGTCGCGATCCTGCGCGAGATGGGCACCCCGCTGCTCATCCACCAGCCGAGCTACTCGATGCTCAACCGCTGGGTCGAGGAGGACCTGCTCGACACCCTCGAGGACGAAGGGGTCGGCTGCGTCGCCTTCTCGCCGCTCGCCCAGGGGATGCTCACGAGCAAGTACCTCGACGGCGTGCCCGCGGGATCCCGTGCGGCACAGGACAAGTCGCTCGACCCGGCGCTGCTCACCGACGACGCCCTCGCACACGTGCGCGCGCTCAACGGCATGGCGCAGGAGCGCGGCCAGACCCTCGCCCAGATGGCGCTCGCCTGGGTGCTCCGCGACGACCGCGTCACCTCGGCCCTCGTCGGCGCGTCCTCGGTCGAGCAGCTCGACGACAACCTCGACGCGCTGACCACGCTCGACTTCTCCGACGACGAGCTCGCCGCGATCGATCAGCATGCCGTCGACGCCGGGATCAACCTCTGGGCGCCGAGCAGCAGCCACTGAACCGCGACGTCATGAGTGCGAGGACCTCGCCGGCCCGGGGTGGCCGGCACGAGCGCCCGCCGCCGCGGCGGGATCTCGGGTGGGTCGCGCTGCTCGGGCTCACCATCGCCGGGATCTTCGCGGCGCTCCTGCTCGGGAGGGGTGACGGCGGCGAGACGCCGGCCCCGGCGACTGCCGAGACGGCCGTCCAGGAGCCCGCGGACGGCTCCCGGTCGTCGTCCCCCGCGGACCCGGCCTCACCCCCCTTCGAGGCTCCTCTGTCGCACCTCAGGACGACGCCTTCGTCCTCGACCACGGCGACCCCTTCGCCCCCGGGACCGCGGGTCGTGACGCGCGGCACCGGCACCTTCGTCCACGCCCCGGCCACCCCGCGCCAGAGCCGGGCAGACGGTCGGGTGCTGCGCTGGTCGCTCGAGGCCGAGCGCGGGCTCGGCATCGACCTCGACGAGTACGCCGACGCCGTCCACGCGACCCTCCACGACCGACGGGGCTGGCAGGACGAGGCCGACGTCCGGTTCGTCAGGGTCACCGAGGACCAGGTCAGGGACGGGACCCCGGTGGACGTCCGGATGCTCCTCGCCAGCCCCGACACGACCGACCGGCTGTGCGCCCCCCTTCGCACCGCCGGCAAGGTGTCCTGCTGGAACGAGGGCAAGGCGGTGCTCAACAGCCGCCGCTGGCTCACCGGTGCCCCCGCCTACGACGGTCGTCTCGACGACTACCGCACCTACCTCGTCAACCACGAGGTCGGGCACGGTCTTGGCTACGGGCACGAGGGCTGCGCCACGAAGGGCGAGCGGGCACCGGTGATGCTCCAGCAGACCATCGGCCTCCAGGGCTGCCGGGCCTGGCCGTACCCGACAGGGGACGGCAGCCGACTGCGCTGATCCCTGGGCAGGGCGACTACCGATGAGTAGCCTGCCCGCGTGACCTTCCGTGAGCGCCTGGGCTTCGCCGTCGCCGTCTTCGGGCAGAACCTGGCCTACAACTGGCTGGCGCTCTACCTGCTCATCTACCTCTACGACGGGCTCGGGCTGTCGAAGGGTGCGATCGCCACGCTGACGATCATCCTCACCGCGGTCCGCGTGTGGGACGCCGTCAACGACCTGCTCATCGGCTTCTTCGTCGACCGGACGCGCACGCGGTGGGGGACCTTCCGGCCGTACATCCTCGCGACGGCGGTGCCCGTGGCGCTCCTGACCTGGGGGCTCTTCTCGATCCCGGCGGGCGCAGAGCGCACCCAGCTCGTCGTCATCGCGATCGCCTACCTCCTCTGGGACATCGCCTACACGGCGTGCGACGTGCCGCTGTGGTCGCTCACCGCGGTCATCACGACCGACGAGCAGAGCCGCGCGCGGCTCGTCGCGGGCGCCCGCACGGCCGCCATGATCGGCCTCGCGGTCATCACCCTCGGCGGGGCGCCGTTGGCGATCGCGCTGAGCGGCGGGGACGAGCCGACAGCGACGGGGTGGGGCAAGGCGGCCCTCATCGTCAGCGCGGTCGGGATGGGCCTGTACACCCTGGCCTTCTTCGCGACCCGCGAGAAGGTGCCGCACCGGTCGGACCCGGTGCCCCTCGCCGCCGCGCTGCGGCAGTACGCGACGAACCGCCCGCTCCAGCTCGTCCTGATCTCCGGGGTGCTCGCCTTCGGGCAGCTGCTGATCCAGGTGGGCGGCGCGGTCGTCGCCTCGGTGGTCTTCGGCGGGGTGGAGGTCTTCACCACGCTCGGCGGGGCGCTCATCGGCGGGATCATCGCCGGTGCGGTCGTCTCACCGATGTTGCTGCGGCGGATCACCCGCAAGCGGCTCATGGCCATCGCCCTCGCCGGGGTCTCGCTGACCAGCCTGGGGCTGCTCGCGGTCGGGTACTCGAACCAGTGGGTCGTCGCGGGGGTCTTCCTCGTCAACGGCGTCTTCAACGGCTTCTTCACCGTCGCGCAGACGCTGCTTATCGCCGACACCGCGGACGCGGCCGAGGTCCGCACGGGGGAGCGGGTCGACGGTGCGTCCTTCGCCGGACTGACCTTCGTCACCAAGCTCGGGACGGCGGTCGCGACGCTCGTCTTCGGTCTGGCTGTCGGGTTCGTCGGCTACGAGAAGGACGTCGTCGTCAGCGCCGCGATGCGGGACGGGCTGTGGCTGTGGATGGCGGTCGTCCCCGCCGTCAGCTGTGCCCTCGCGCTCGTGCCGCTCTACTGGTATCGCGTGCCGGAGAGCGACCTGCCCCGCCTCCTCGCCGAGCGCCGCGCCCGCACCCCCCGCTACTCCTGACGGACCGGACCTCCCCGGGTGCGCCCAGGGAGGTCCGGCTCGTGGTTGCGGGGGGTCAGCGCTTGCGGCGCTTGAGCCAGAGGATGAGTCCGATGCCCGCCAGGACGACCCCGAGGCAGCACAGGCTGCCGCCGACGATCGCGATGATCGCCCCGGTCATCGAGAAGTCGCTGACGACGAACGGTCCCGTGCAGCTGATGAC
>JBHWMJ010000033.1:0-8664 GCA_043423105.1 Marihabitans sp. | reverse complement strand
TGGGCCGAGAGCCGCTCCCGGGCCTCGTCGAGCGCTGGGTGGGGGAGCGGGGCCCCTTCGTCGTAGAAGGCCGTGAGGCGCGGGACGTCGACGACCCGCTCGTACATCTGCCGACGCTCCGCCCGCCACGGGACATCGGAGAGCAGAGCGTCGAAGACGGCGTCGGCCCCCTGGAGCCAGCCCGGCAGGAGATCGACCCACGCGCCGCGGTCGAGCGTCAGCCGCTGCGCCTCGGCGAGCGGGCCGAAGCCCGCGGTGCCGTCGGTGGCTGCCGTGTCGAAGAGCGACCCCTGGAGCTCGAGCATAGGGCCAGCGTAGCAACGATCTCGAACAGATGTTCGATGCCGGGCCGCGGACCGTCAGTGTGCGGGTCCCGGCGCGTCCCTGTGCCCGCGCATCCGCAGTCCGACGGCGCTGGCGACCAGGAGGGCCGCTCCTGCGACGAGCAGCGCCCCGGCGGCCCCGAGGGCGCCGTCGGTCAGGTCGACTGCGGCCTCGGTGGTGGCCAGGGTCAGCGCGACGACGCCGGTGCCCAGGTACGGCCAGTCGAGGGTGCGGGCGTAGAGGCCGAAGGCCGCGACTCCGACCAGGGCGAGGAGGAGGTAGGCGAGCCACATACGGCCGTCCTCGATGGCGGTCTGCGCGCCGAGGATCGCCAGAGCCCCGGCGATCGCCTGCCCGAGGACACGCTCCTCGAGGATGCCGCGCTCGGTGAGCACGACCCACACCGCGGCGAGGGTGATGAGCAGGCCGGAGAGGATGAGGTTGGCGTGGTCCGGAGGGTTCATCGTCATCACCGTCGTGAGGATCGTCAGCGCCGCGGTGAAGGCGATCCCCAGGTGGGCCACGGCGGTGCCCGTGAGCGCGTAGACCCCCACCATGAGCAGGCAGGCCAGGGCGAAGCCGATCCGCTGGGGGACCGGTTCCTCGAGGTCGAGGACCTGCATCGCCCACACGCCGGCCGCGCCGCCAGCCACAGCCGCTGCGCCGACTCCCAGCGTGCCCGCGAGGAGGAGACGGGCCTGTCGGGCGAGCTCGCTGGTGCTCCCGGCTTCGGGGGCCGTGTGCCGGACCGCGAAGGACGCGAGGCCGAGGACGGCCGCCGCGACGAGCAGGGCGAGCACGCGGGTCCACGAGTCCATCCGCGACCACTGCGAGGCGAGGAAGACGGCGGCTGCCGCGACGACGAGGATGCCGCCGAGGTAGCCGGCGACCTCCGCGGCGAGCCGGGCGGCGGCCGGTCGCTGAGTCGTGACCGGCTCGGTCGCCAACCGGTCGTCGAGGATGCGGGCAGCCCTCGCCTCGTCCTCCGAGCGCAGCAGCCCGGCCGCGACGAGGTCGGAGGCGACGAGCCGGGAGATGGCGCTGGTTCGGTCCGGGGCGGTCATGCCCTCATCCTCCTCTTACCTAGGCTCGGGCGGATGAGCATCACGACTCACCTCGCCCGTGAGATGCACGACGATCTGGTCGACCTGCGCCGGCAGCTGCACCGGGACGACTCGGTCCTGTGGCAGGCCGCCGCGTGGCTCGCCGAGACCGCGCTGCGCCGGTGCGCCCTGACCGCGTAGGACAATGAGCGCATGCCCCTCTACCGAGACACCGGTGTCGTGCTCCGCACGCACAAGCTCGGGGAGGCCGACCGCATCATCACCGTCCTGACCCGCGGCCGGGGCAAGGTCCGGACCGTGGCGAAGGGCGTGCGCCGCACCAAGTCCCGCTTCGGCGCGCGGCTCGAGCCGGGCATGCACGTCGACCTCCAGTGCTACGAGGGTCGCAACCTCGACACGGTGACCCAGGCCGTCGGTCTCGACCCGTGGGGCCACGAGCTCGCCAGCCGCTACTCCGCGTGGACCGCCGCGGCCGCGGTCCTCGAGACGGCGGACCGGCTCACCGAGGAGCACGAGCCGAGCGTGCAGCAGTACCACCTGCTCTGCGGCGCGCTACGGACCCTCGCCGACGGCACGCACGACCCCTCGCTCGTCCTCGACGCCTACCTCCTGCGCGCGCTCGCCGTCGCCGGCTGGGCGCCGAGCCTGCACGACTGCGCACGGTGCGGCGCGGAGGGACCGCACCGCGCCTTCCAGGTGGCGGCCGGTGGCACGGTCTGCCCGGACTGCCGTACACCGGGGGCGACCGCTCCGGCGCCCGCGACGCTCACCCTCATGGCGGCGTTGCTCAGCGGCGACTGGGCGGCCGCGGACGCCTCCGCCCCCGAGGCACGACGCGAGTCCAGCGGCCTCACCGCTGCCTTCCTCCAGTGGCACCTCGAGCGGGGCATCCGCTCGCTGAGCCTCGTCGACCGCACCCCCGACCCGCAGAAGGCCCGATGACCCGCTACCTCGCCCCCTTCGCCCACCCGAGCGGCGCCGCCGCCCCGCCGGTCCCGGCCGACCTCGTCCCGAACCACGTCGCCATCGTCATGGACGGTAACGGCCGCTGGGCCAACGAGCGCGGGCTTCCGCGGACGAAGGGGCACGAGGCCGGCGAGGGGGCGCTGCTCGACGTCGTCGCCGGCGCGCTCGAGATCGGGGTGAAGCACCTGTCGACCTACGCGTTCTCGACGGAGAACTGGCGCCGCTCCCCGGAGGAGGTGCGCTTCCTCATGGGCTTCAACCGTGACGTCATCCGCCGCCGGCGCGACCAGCTGAGCTCGTGGGGCGTGCGGATGCGCTGGGTCGGGCGCCGTCCCCGGTTGTGGAGCTCGGTCATCAAGGAGCTCGAGACAGCTCAGGAGATGACCCGGCACAACGACGCGATGACGCTGTACTTCTGCGTCAACTACGGCGGGCGGGCCGAGATCGCCGACGCGGTCCAGCGGATCGCCGAGGACGTGCGGCGGGGTCGGCTCACGGGGAGCAGGATCGACGAGCGGACCATCGCTCGATACCTGACCGAGCCCGACATGCCCGACGTCGACCTCTTCCTGCGCAGCTCGGGGGAGCAGCGGACGAGCAACTTCCTGCTCTGGCAGAGCGCCTACGCCGAGATGGTCTTCCAGGACACCCTGTGGCCCGACTACGACCGTCGTCACCTCTGGGAGGCCATCGAGACGTACGCGCGGCGCGAGCGGCGCTACGGGGGAGCGGTCGACGCCCCGAAGGCCTGAGTCAGGGCGTCGCGCAGCGGGCGCAGCGGCCGAAGATCTCCAGCGTGTGCTCGACGTCGGTGAAGCCGTGCTCGGCGCTCACCTGGTCCGCCCAGCGCTCGACCGCCGGGCCCTCGACCTCGACGGTCGCACCGCACTCGCGGCAGACGATGTGGTGGTGGTGGCCGGTGCTGCACATCCGGTAGACGGCCTCGCCGTCGTCGGTGCGCAGCACGTCGACCTCGCCGTCGGTGACCATCGCCGTCAACGTCCGGTAGACCGTGGCCAGGCCGATGCGCCGGCCGTCCTGGCTCAGCGCGGTGTGGATCTCCTGCGCCGACCGGAACTCGGCGGTCGATCCCAGCTGCTCGGTGATGGCGGTGCGCTGCCGGGTGGACCGGCGGGCAGGGACGTCAGCCACGGGTCGCCCCCTCGTGCTCGTGCCGGTGCTCGTGCGGCGGGTCGTCGGAGTGCTCGTCCCAGTGGTCGCCGTGGCTGGCGTGCCGGTGCCCGTCGTGGAGGTAGTCGACGTGGTCGCCGTGGGGGATGGCCTCGTGCCCGCACCCTGCCCAGTGGACGTGGTCGTGCTCCTCGGCCGGGGCGTGACGCCCGCGGCCGAGGCGGCTGCGCACGGCGCCGACGAGGACGGCCAGGCCGAAGACGGCTATGGCCAGCAAGACGATCGTGCCGCCGCTCGGGGTGTCGGCGTAGAAGCTGAGCACGACGCCGCCGACGCTGGTCAGCAGACCGATGAGGACCGCCCAGCGCAAGCTCGCCCGGAAGGAGCGACCGAGGTACTGCCCCGAGGCGTTGGGCAGGATCATCAGGGCACTGATGAGGAGCAGGCCGACCACGCGCATCGACACCACGACCGTCACGGCGGTGAGCACGGCGAGGAGCACGTTGAGCCCGAGCACCGGCATCCCGGTGGCGCGGGCGTACTCCTCGTCCTGCGCGACGGCGAAGAGCCGGCTGCGGAGCGTCGTCGTCACGAGGATGACGACTGCGGAGAGGACGGCGAAGACGACGAGGTCGGTGCTGCTCACCGTGTTGATCGCGCCGAAGAGGTACCCCGTGAGGTTGGCCGGCGTGCCGCTGGGCGACGTCGCGATGATGACGACACCGGCGGCGATGCCGCCGTAGAACATCACCGCGAGCGCGAGGTCGCCGTTCGTGCGGCCGAGACGCTGCACGAGCTCGATGATCACGGCGGCGGCGACCGCGGCTACGAGCGCGGTCCAGACCGGCGCCTGCCCGGTGAAGATGCCGACCCCGACCCCGGCGAGCGCGACGTGCCCGATGCCGTCGCCGATGAGCGACATCCGTCGCTGCACGAGGAAGATGCCGACGAGGGGGGCGGCGACACCGACGAGGAATGCGGCCAGCAGGGCGTTGCGCATGAAGTCGAGCGCGAGGAGGTCAGCCATGCCGCTCACCGGCCTGCCCGAGCGGGTGCATCCCGAGCGCCCCCCCGAGGTTCCCGTCCTCGCCGAAGGGGTGGTGGTGGTAGACGTCCTCGTGGTCGTCGGCGAGTCCGCCCGGCGGGCCGTCGTAGCTGATCCGTCCCCCCTGCACGACGACCGCCCGGCTGAGGATCCGGTCGAGGGCCGCAAGCTCGTGGGTGACGACGACGAGGGTCGCGCCGCGCTCGACGAGGCGGGCGAGGACCTCGGTGAGCACGCGCTGGTTGCCGACGTCGACGCCGGCCGTCGGCTCGTCGAGGAAGAAGAGGTCGGGCTGGGCGGCCAGGGCGCGGGCGATGAGCACGCGACGCTGCTGCCCGCCCGAGAGGGTGGCGACATCGTGGCGCGCGTAGTGCTCGAGCCCGACCGTCTCGATAGCGTCGGCGACGACGCCTCGGTCCGCCGTGGACAGGGTGCGCCAGGGCGCCCACCACGGGTGGTGGCCGAGCCGACCCACGGCGACGACCTCCTCGACCGTCGCCTTGACCGAGCTGCTCAGCGAGTGCCGCTGGGGCACGTAGCCGACGCGGGTGCGGTCAGACAGGTCGCCGCGGGCCATCCCGAAGAGCTTGACAGAACCCGAGAGCTGGTCGGCGAGTCCGAGGACTCCCTTGACGATGGTCGACTTGCCGGCGCCGTTGGGGCCGAGCAGGGCCACGACCTCTCCGGGCTCGACGGTGAGGTCGACGTCGGCGACAACCGCGCGCTCGCCGTAGCCGAAGGCGGCTCCGGTGAGTCGCAGCGGCGGTGCGGTGTCGGGCTGCGCGAGGGTCATCGGCACTGCTGCCCCTCGCGCAGGGTCTCGAGGTTGGCGCGCATGACGCCAAGGTAGTCCTGGGCCGCGGAGGCGTCGGTGATCCCCTCGAGGGGGTCGAGGACGGCGACCTCGACGCCGGCCTCGGTGGCGATCGTGTCCGCGACGGCGCGGGGGGCGAGCGGCTCGGTGTAGATCGTGCTCACGTCGTGCTCCCGGATGTGGTCGACGACCTCGGCCATGGCCCGGGCGCTCGGCTCGGACTCGGGGGTCAGGCCGGTGATGCCCACCTGCTCGAGGTCGTAGGCGTCGGCGAGGTAGGCGAAGGCGGTGTGGCTTGTCACGAGCTCGCGTTCGGTGCACTCGCGCAGACCCTCGCGCATCTCGGTGTCGAGAGCGCTGAGCTGCTCGTGGAACGAGGTGGCGTTGGCCCGGTAGTCCTCGGCGTGGGTGGGGTCGGCCGCGGCGAGCTCCTCGGCGATGGCGTCGGCGACGTCTGCGTAGCGCATCGGGTCGAGCCAGAAGTGCGGGTCCGTGGGTCCGTGGTCGTGCTCGGCGTGCTCCTCGGGGCTCTCATCCGCGTGGCCGTCATCGGCAGCCTCGACGTCGAGGCGCGCGGCCCTGGAGACGTCGAACGCGGACTCCCCGGCCTGCTCGAGGGCATCGTCGACGGCGGGCTGGAAGTCCTTGAGGTAGACGAGCAGGTCCGCCTTCGTCACCTCCAGCATGTCCTTGGGCGAGAGCTCGAGGTCGTGCGCCTCGGCGCCGGGCGTCGTGAGGTTGGTGACCCGGACGTGGTCGCCCCCGACGGTCGCCACCGCGTGCTCGAGCGGGTAGAAGGACGTGACAACCTCGATCCGGTCGTCAGCCGCACCGTCGTCGGAGGTCCCGCAGGCGGTGAGAGAGGCGGCGAGGGTGAGGACGGCGAACGACGTCACGGAGCGCTTCATGAGAATGATTCTCACTCGTAATGAGAATCATTGTCAACGTGGCCTCAGCGGGGCAGTGCGCGCACCACCGTCACGGCGAGGAGGAGTGCGATGACGGCCAGCCGCAGCAGCTTCTCCGAGGTGGTCAGGCGCGGCCAGCTCATGACCGCGACCCACACGAGGATCAGTGTGGCGAGGCCGACGAGCACCCAGCCCCAGGGGACGAGGCCACCCACGAGGACGAGTCCGAAGACGAAGAGGACGGGCACCGCGGGCGGCAGGCCCGAGACCCAGGTCACGGCGGACCGGCTGGTCCGGGCGAGGACGTTCCCGTCGTCGGAGGGGCCAGGGCGGGGCGAAGGGGCAGGCGCAGGCACGTCTCCCAGCGTAGGCCGTGGCGCTGCCCCCTTCGCCGGCCGGTTAGCCTTGCGCCCATGGCCAAGCAGACCTCCACCGTCGACACCGTCGTCTCCCTGTGCAAGCGACGAGGATTCGTCTACCCCTGCGGCGAGATCTACGGCGGCACCCGCTCTGCGTGGGACTACGGGCCGCTCGGCGTCGAGCTCAAGGAGAACATCAAGCGGCAGTGGTGGAAGTCGATGATCCAGGGCCGCGACGACGTCGTCGGCATCGACTCCTCGATCATCCTCCCGCGCGAGACGTGGGTCGCCTCCGGGCACGTCGGGACCTTCTCCGACCCGCTCGTCGAGTGCCTCCAGTGCCACAAGCGGCGCCGGCTCGACCACCTCCAGGAGGCGGTTGCCGCGAAGGCCAACGTGAAGAAGGGTCCCGACAAGCCCGACGTCAACCCCGACGACGTCCCCGTCGACGAGATCGTCTGCCCGGACTGCGGCACGAAGGGTCGCTGGACCGAGCCGCGCGAGTTCAACATGATGCTCAAGACCTACCTCGGTGTGCTCGAGGACGAGACCGGGCTGCACTACCTGCGCCCGGAGACCGCGCAGGGCATCTTCATCAACTTCCTCAACGTCCTTGGGACCAGCCGCAAGAAGCCGCCGTTCGGCATCGGCCAGATCGGCAAGTCCTTCCGCAACGAGATCACGCCGGGCAACTTCATCTTCCGCACCCGAGAGTTCGAGCAGATGGAGATGGAGTTCTTCGTCAAGCCCGGTGAGGACGAGGAGTGGTTCCGGTACTGGATCGACGAGCGCATGCGCTGGTACGTCGACCTCGGGATCAAGGCCGACAACCTCCGGCTCTACGACCACCCGAAGGAGAAGCTCAGCCACTACTCGAAGGGCACGACCGACATCGAGTACCGCTTCAACTTCACCGGCAGCGAGTGGGGCGAGCTCGAGGGCATCGCCAACCGCACCGACTTCGACCTCAAGAGCCACAGCGAGCACTCGGGCACGGACATGGTCTTCTTCGACCAGACGACGGGGGAGAAGTATCACCCGTACGTCATCGAGCCCGCGGCCGGGCTCTCCCGCTCGCTCATGACCTTCCTCGTCGACGCCTACGCCGAGGACGAGGCGCCCAACGCCAAGGGTGGCGTGGACAAGCGGACCGTCCTGCGCCTGGACCACCGGCTCTCGCCGGTCAAGGTCGCGGTGCTCCCGCTCTCGCGCAACGCCGACCTCTCGCCCAAGGCGCGCGACCTCGCCGCCCAGCTACGCCGGAGCTGGAACGTCGACTTCGACGACGCCCAGGCGATCGGCAAGCGGTACCGCCGCCAGGACGAGATCGGCACCCCCTTCTGCATCACGGTCGACTTCGACACCCTCGAGGACAACGCGGTGACGATCCGCGAGCGCGACACGATGCAGCAGGAGCGGGTCTCCCTCGACCAGGTCGAGGCGTGGCTCGCGCCGAAGCTCCTCGGCTGCTGACCCCGCTCGGGATCAACCGGTCTCGACCGGGCGCTCCGGGTCGGTGATCCATTCGCTCCACGAGCCGATGTAGGGGACGCCCTCGAAGCCGGCCTCGTGGAGCGCCAGGATCGTGTGGGCCGCGGTGATGCCAGACCCGCAATAGGCGCCGACGGCGACGTCGTCGGAGACACCGCCCTCGGCGAAGCGCTCCCGGAGCTGCTGGGGCGACCGGAGCCGGCCATCGTCCTCGAGCAGCTCACCCATCGGTACGTTGACGGCGCCTGGGATGCGGCCTGCGACCGGGTCGATCGGCTCGCTCTCGCCTCGGTACCGCTCCGGGGTGCGGGCGTCGAGGAGGAGCCCGGTCTCGGCGAGCTCAGCTGCGGCGTCCGCGTCGAGCACGGGTAGCGAGCCCGGGACGACCTCGACGAGACCCTGGGGGAGCGTTGGAACCTCCGTCGTCGTCTCGTGCCCTGCTGCACGCCACGCGTCCAGGCCCCCGTCGAGCACCCGGACGTCGGTCAGGCCGGCCCAGCGCAGTATCCACCACGCGCGGGCGGCCGCGAGCGAGGTCGCCTGGTCGTAGACGACGACGCGC
>JBHWMJ010000031.1:0-29670 GCA_043423105.1 Marihabitans sp. | reverse complement strand
GGGGCCGAGCAGTCCGTGCTCGGCGGCATGCTCCTGAGCAAGGACGCGATCGCCGACGTCGGCGAGTCGGTCCGGTCCAAGGACTTCTACAAGCCGGCGCACGAGCTGATCTTCGACGCGATCATCGACCTCTACAGCCGGGGTGAGCCGGCCGACGCGATCACCGTCGCCGACGAGCTGAGCAAGCGCGGCGAGCTCCAGCGCGTCGGCGGGCAGGCCTACCTCCACGACCTCATCCAGTCGGTCCCGACGGCCGCCAACGCCGGCTTCTACGCGCAGATCGTCGCCGAGCGGGCGGTGCTGAGGCGCCTCGTCGACGCGGGCACCCGGATCGTCCAGATGGGGTACGCCCAGGGCGGCGGCGACGTCGAGGAGATCGTCAACGCCGCGCAGGCCGAGGTCTACGGCGTCGCCGAGAAGCGTGGCGGCGAGGACTACGTCCCGCTGTGGAACACGCTCAACGAGACGATGGCCGAGATCGAGGTCGCGGCCGGTCGCACCGACGAACTCATCGGGGTGCCGACGGGCTTCACCGAGCTCGACGAGCTGACCCACGGTCTGCACCCCGGCCAGATGATCGTCGTGGCGGCGCGGCCAGCGATCGGCAAGGCGCTCGCGCTCGACACCCCTCTGGCGACCCCGACCGGCTGGACGACGATGGGGGAGGTCCAGGTGGGGGATGAGCTGCTGGACGCCAAGGGGAAGCCGACCAGCGTGGTCGCCGCGACGGAGGTGATGACCGGGCGACCCTGCTACGAGGTCGAGTTCTCCGACGGCACCGTGATCGTCGCCGACGAGCAGCACCAGTGGCTCACGGACACGCGAGCGTCGCGCCGTTCGGCTCAGGCTGCGCGGGACCAGGTGAACCGCTACCGCAACCAACAAACCTTTGCCGAGGTCAGGACGACGGGTGAGATCGCGGCCACGTTGCGCACCCAGAACTCCGATCGACGGCTGAACCACTCGGTCCGGCTGACCCGGCCTCTTGAGCTCCCTGCTGCGGACCTCCCGCTGTCTCCGTACGTGCTGGGCGCCTGGCTCGGGGACGGTTCGTCGGACTGTGCCGTGCTCACGACGGCGGACGACGAGATGGTCATGCTCCTCGAGGCGGAAGGGCTTGTCGTGACACCGACGAGCGCCCCGATGCGTTACTCCCTTCGCCTCCCCGTCCCGGAGGTCGCTGAACGGCTGTGCGTCGTTTGCGGGTCGGCATTCATCCCGAAGACCGCTCAGGTCAAGACCTGTGGCCGCTCATGCGGCGGGCGGTCTCGGGGGACCGACCGTATGCCGGATCCGACGTGCCCGGACTGCGGGGCGCCGTCATCCGGCCAACGACGGTGCCAGTCCTGCCACGCTGCGCACGGGACGGTCCAGGCGCTTCTTCGAACGATCGGGGTGCTCGGTGACAAGCACATCCCTTCGTCCTACCTGCGGGCCGACGAGGGACAGCGGCGAGCGCTCCTCGCAGGACTCATGGACACCGATGGCACGGTGACCAACGCGGGGGTCCCGCAGCTGACGACCACCTCGAAGCGGCTGCGCGACGACTACTACGAGCTCATCGTTGGTCTCGGGATGCGGTGCGGCGTGACGACGCGGACGGTGCGCGGCAGGTCGGCCGAGTCCTCGACCGCCTACACGCTGAGCTTCAGCACCGATGAGCCTGTCTTCCGCCTCACGAGGAAGGCGCAGATCCACAAGGAGCGGGGCCGCCGGACCTTCCACCGACGCGACTCGCGGTTCATCACCGACGTCCGCCGGGTCGATTCCGTGCCTGTCCGTTGTGTCGAGGTCGACAACGACGATCATCTGTACCTGGCCAGTCGATCGATGGTGCCTACCCACAACTCGACCTTGGGAATGGACATCGCCCGGGCGGCGGCGATCCACCACAAGATGGCGACCGCTGTCTTCTCGCTCGAGATGAGCCGCACCGAGATCACCATGCGCGTCCTCTCGGCGGAGGCCTCCATCCAGCTGCAGGACCTCCGGCGCGGCCGGATGAACGACCAGCAGTGGAAGAAGCTCAGCCGGGTCATGGGCAAGATCAGCGACAGCCCGCTCTACATCGACGACTCGCCGAACCTTGCGCTCATGGAGATCCGCGCCAAGGCGCGTCGCATGAAGCAGCAGCACAACCTCAAGCTCATCATCATCGACTACCTCCAGCTCATGAGCAGTGGCAAGAAGGTCGAGAGCCGCCAGCAGGAGGTCGCGGAGTTCTCGCGGGCGCTGAAGCTGCTGGCGAAGGAGCTCGAGGTCCCGGTCATCGCGATCAGCCAGCTCAACCGTGGTCCGGAGCAGCGGACCGACAAGCGACCGGCGATGAGCGACCTCCGTGAGTCGGGGTGCCTGACGGCCGAGACCCGGATCCTGCGTGCGGACACCGGCGCAGAGACGACGATCGGAGCCCTGGCCAGCAGCGGCGAGCGTGACGTCTCTGTGTGGGCGCTCGACGACTCGCTGCGCTACGTGCGGCGGACGATGATCCGCGCGTACCCGACCGGGCTGCGCCCGGTCTTCCGGCTGACCCTCGCCTCAGGCAAGACGGTTCGTGCGACGGAGAACCACCCCTTCCTCCAGTACGACGGGTGGACCCAGCTCGGGGACCTCCGGACGGGCGACCGCATCGCTGTCCCCCGGCACGTCCCGGCCCCCCGCGCTCTCACGGAGTGGAGCGACGACGAGGTCGTCGTGCTGGCTCACCTCCTCGGAGGCGTGTCGCTCGTGAGGCGGCAGCCGATCCGTTACGCGAGCGTCGACGAGGCGAACCTCAGCGCCGTAGCGGATGCAGCCCACCGCGCCTTCGGCATCACCGCGGTCCGTGACGACGACCCCGCGGCCCGCGCCACGACCCTCCGGCTGCCCGCTCCCTACCGGCTCGCACGAGGTCGCCGGAACCCGATCGCGGCCTGGCTCGACGCGCTGGACCTCTTCGGGCTGCGGTCGCACGAGAAGTTCGTGCCTGCCGATGTGGCGTCGCTCCCCAAGGAGCAGATCGCCCTCTTCCTCCGGCACATCTGGGCGGCCGGCGGCTCGGTGACGGTCAACAAGAACCGCCGCAGCGGGCGGATCTACTACGCCTCCACGTCGCGACGGCTCGTCGACGACCTCAGCCGACTCCTGCTCCGGTTCGGCATCCAGACCCGGACGCGGGTCACTCGCGAGGGCGGCTACCGCGACGGTTGGACGATCGACATCTCTGGGGTCGACAGCCAGCGCCGCTTCCTCCAGGAGATCGGTGTGCACGGGGCGCGGGGCGAGCAGGCGGACACGCTCCTGCAGGCTGTGCGCGAGGTCAAGGCGAACACGAAGGTCGACACCGTGCCCAAGCAGGTCTGGGACGACGTCCGTGACGTCCTGGAGACGAACGGGATGACGACGCGCACCTTCCAGGCGGCGCTGGGGACGGCCTACTGCGGATCCGCTCTGTACGCCAACGCGCCGTCGCGAGAGCGGCTGTCGCAGGTTGCCGAGGTCCTCGACTCGGCCGAGCTCGAGCTCATGGCGGTCAACGACGTCTTCTGGGACTCCGTGCTCGCGATCGAGCCGGACGGGGTCGAGGAGGTCTTCGATGCGACGGTCATGGGCGGCCACAACTTCATCGCGGACGGCATCGCGGTGCACAACTCGATCGAGCAGGATGCCGACATGGTGATCCTGCTGCACCGCGACCGAGACCCGAGCTCCGAGCGCGAGGGCGAGGCAGACGTCATCGTCGCCAAGCACCGCAACGGCCCCACCGCCGACATCGTCCTCGGCTTCCAGGGGCACTTCGCCCGGTTCTCCAACGTCGAACGCGACTCGGGCTTCTGAGCCGGCGTCGAGCAGACCTCGACTTGCCCCACGAGACCGCTCCGCTAGGATAGTAAAAACATCAACTATCAGGAGCAGTCGTGAACCTCGCCAACGTTCCCGTCCGCGTCGCCACCGGCGCCTTCATCCTCAACTCTGGCCTCGGCAAGCTCAAGGCCGACGAGGGCACCGCCCAGTTCCTCCACGGCGCCGCCGCCTCGACCTACCCGGCCTTCGGCGGTATGGAGCCCAAGCAGTTCGCCAAGCTCCTCGCCGTGAGCGAGATCGCCGTCGGTGCGGCGCTGCTCACCCCCTTCGTCCCCGCCTCACTTGCCGGTGCCGCGCTGGCCGGCTTCGGCAGCAGCCTCATGGGCATGTACCTCAAGACCCCGTCGATGACCCAGGAGGACGGCATCCGCCCGACCCAGGAGGGCACCGCGGTCGCCAAGGATGTCTGGCTCGTCGGCGCCGGCCTCTCCCTGCTCGCCCAGGGCATGCGCCGCCGCTGAACTCGTCATATACCCAAGGGGGTATATGATCGGCAGGATGGTAGCTGACCGCTGCCGTGTCACCGCAACGACGAAGGGGGTCGCAATGGCGACCATCGAGCTGACCGAGTCCGACTTCGAGCAGACCATCACCGGCAAGGACATCGTCCTCGTCGACTACTGGGCCGAGTGGTGCGGTCCGTGCCGCCAGTTTGCGCCGATCTACGAGGAGGCCTCGGAGCGCCACCCTGACGTCGTCTTCGCCAAGGTCGACACCGAGGCCGAGCAGCAGATCGCCGCGGCCGCGCAGATCACCTCGATCCCCACGCTCATGGCCTTCCGTGAGGGCGTCCTCGTCTTCAGCCAGCCTGGGGCCCTGCCCGCGCAGGCGCTCGACCAGATCATCGACGGGGTCAAGGGTCTCGACATGACCGAGGTCCACGCCCAGGTCGCCGCGCAGCGCGACCTGCAGAGCAAGCCGCGCGAGGTGAGCACCGAGGAGATGGCCGAGGCGCGTGCCGCGGGGGCCTTCGTCCTCGACGTCCGTGAGCTGGACGAGTACACGGCCGGCCACGTCGCGGGGGCGCACCACATCCCGCTGCAGTCCGTCCCGGGCAAGCTCGAGGAGCTGCCGCAGGGGCAGCCCGTCTACGTCATCTGCGCATCCGGCGGCCGCAGCCTCCAGGCGACCGACTTCCTGCGTCAGGCAGGCATCGAGGCCTACTCCGTCGTCGGTGGCACGACCGCCTGGGCGGCGCAGAAGCGCGAGATGGAGACCGGCGCCTGACCGGCCGTCCGATCAGACGAAGCGGTTGCCCCACTTGAGCGCCTCGATGAAGAAGACGACGCCGAACCAGCCGATGAGCGCGACCCGCCACCACCCGTTCTTGACGAAGGCCAGCGCCTTGGCCTGCAGCCCGACGGGCAGGTAGAGGTTGTCCTCGAGGATGTTCCACTGCGTCATCGAGGAGAAGACGAGCGTCGTCGCGACGGTGACGAGCACGCACCAGGGGCAGAGGGCGCCGATGACGAAGGTCGACTGGTAGAGCAGCCAGTAGGCGAAGATCACCCCGAGCAGGTAGCAGATGTTCGCGGTGAACATGAACCACCGCGGGAAGCGCACACCGGACAGAGACGCGACCGCGATGGTCATGACCACCGGCTCCGCGCCCAGTCCGAGGAAGGCGTTGGGGAAGCCGAAGACGTTGGCCTGCCACGTCGTGCCGACCTTGGCGCAGTCGATCCAGGTGTTGATCGAGCAGCTGAGGTCGGCGTTCGGCTCGCGGGCAAGGAGGATCGCGTCATAGCTCAGCACGAGGGACGCGATGAGGCTGAGGATCGCGAAGAAGAGCATCTCCCCGAAGAGGATCTTCCGGGTCCGCGACGGGATCTCCTCGGCCTGGCTGTCTGTCACGGTTCCCCACTGTAGTTGCGCACCCTGAGCCGGGTCGTGGCGGCAGACGAAGGTGCGAAGATCCCCAGGTGAGCCTGCCGACCTACGCCGACGTCGAGTCCGCCGCCCAGCTCCTCGAGGGGGTGGCGCACCGGACGCCGGTCCTGCGCTCTCGCCGGCTCGACGAGCTCGCCGGGTGCGAGGTCCACCTCAAGGCCGAGCACCTCCAGCGGGTCGGCGCCTTCAAGTTCCGCGGCGCATACACCGCCCTCTCGCGGATCCCCATGCCGGACAGGGGCGCCGGCGTCGTCGCGTACTCGTCGGGCAACCACGCACAGGCCGTGGCACTCGCGGGGCGCGAGCTGGGCATCCCGGTCACGATCGTCATGCCGCTCGACGCGCCGGAGCTCAAGGTCACGGCGACGAAGGGGTACGGCGCCCGGGTCGTGACGTACGACCGGTACTCCGAGGACCGGGAGCAGATCGGCGCCGAGATCGCCGCGGAGAGCGGCGCGGTCGTCGTGCCGCCCTACGACCATGCCGACGTCATCGCCGGTCAGGGCACGGCCGTGCGTGAGCTGCTCGCGGACGTCCCCGACCTCGATGTCGTCGTCACCGCGCTCGGCGGGGGCGGGCTGCTCGCCGGGTCGATCCTCTCGGCCTGCGCCCTCGCGCCGGGAGCCCAGCTGTGGGGGGTCGAGCCCGAGGCCGGTGACGACGGCCGCCGCTCGCTCGAGGCCGGCGAGGTGGTCCGGATCGAGACGCCAGGCACCATCGCCGACGGCGCGCAGACCCTCTACCTCGGCAGCCTGACCTTCCCGATCATCCGCGAGCACGTCACCGGGATCGCCACCGTGAGCGACGACGCGCTCGTCGAGGCGATGCGAGTCATGGCGGGCACGCTCAAGCAGGTCGTCGAGCCGACCGGCGTCCTCGCCCTGGCCGGTGTTCTCACGGGTGCCGTCCCCGTCGCGCCAGGTGCGAAGGTCGGCGTCGTCCTCTCCGGTGGCAACGTCGACCTGCCGAGGTTCGCCGGGCTGGTCGGCGGCAGGATGAAGCCATGTCCGAGCACGTC
Organism: Marihabitans sp.; assembly: GCA_043423105.1. Classification (GTDB taxonomy): domain Bacteria; phylum Actinomycetota; class Actinomycetes; order Actinomycetales; family Dermatophilaceae; genus Marihabitans. The sequence goes on along the minus strand of JBHWMJ010000031.1, from coordinate 22,919 downwards.
GTGGCCGTCGTCGGGGGCGGGATCGTCGGGCTGGCCGTCGCCCGCGAGCTGACCCGCCGTCGTCCGGGCGAGCGGGTCGTCGTGCTGGAGAAGGAGGACCGGCTCGCGGCCCACCAGACCGGGCGCAACTCAGGCGTCGTCCACGCCGGCATCTACTACGCGCCCGGCTCGCTCAAGGCGACGCTGTGCACCCGCGGCCGGCACCTCATGCGCGACTACTGCGCCGAGCACGGCATCGCCTACGACACCTGCGGCAAGCTCGTTGTCGCCGTCGACGCCGCTGAGCTCGACCGGCTCGACACGCTCGAGCGGACCGCGACCGCCAACGGCGTCCCGGGGTTGCGTCGCCTCGACGGCTCGGGGATCCGTGAGGTCGAGCCGCACGCCACCGGGCTGGCCGCGCTGCACTCGCCGCAGACGGCGATCACCGACTACGTGGCCGTCGCCGAGGCCATGGCCGCCGAGGTCCGGGCCGAAGGGGGTGAGGTCCGGCTCTCCTCGGAGGTCACCGGGATCGTCCGGGAGCGCAGTCGGGTCCGGGTCGAGGTCGCCGGCTCCGACCCCTTCGTCGTCGACCGGCTCGTCGTCTGCGGCGGGCTGCACGGCGACCGGCTCGCCGACCTCGTCGAGCCGCGACGCGACCTGCGGATCGTCCCCTTCCGCGGGGAGTACATGCGGGTGAGCGCCGCGAAGCAGGACCTCGTGCACGGGATGGTCTACCCGGTGCCGGACCCGCGCTACCCCTTCCTCGGGGTGCACCTCACCCGGCGGGTCGACGGGAGCCTCGAGGTCGGGCCCAACGCGGTCCTCGCGCTGGCCCGGGAGGGCTACGGGTGGGGACACGTCTCGCCGGGCGAGCTCGCGGCGACCCTGCGGTGGCCGGGCTTCTGGCGGCTCGCCCGAGCGCACTGGCGCACGGGGATCCACGAGGTGCGCGGCTCGCTCTCGACCCGCGCGTACATGCGGCTCGCCCAGCGCTACGTCCCGGCGATCGGTGCTGCTGACGTCGTCCGAGGCGGCTCGGGGGTGCGGGCCCAGGCGGTCGAGCGGTCGGGGGCGCTCGTCGACGACTTCCGGATCACGAGCAGCGACGGGATCACCCTCGTGCGCAACGCCCCTTCGCCGGCCGCGACGTCGAGCCTGGCGATCGCCGAGCACGTCGTCGACGCGATGGGCGCATGATCCCGGGTCGGTGTGGCGGGTAAGGTCAACCTAAGTCAGTGCTCGCCCGCGCCCGAGGAGTCCCGTGCCCACCAAGCTCACCGTCACCCGCACCGAAGAGCTGACACCCTCCCTGCGCCGGGTCTGGTTCCGCAGCGACGACCTCTCCGCCTTCGCCGAGAGCCGGCACAGCGACCGCTACGTCAAGCTGCTCTTCCCCCAGCCGGGCACGACGATCCCGGACGACTTCGACGCGCGGGCCGCGCGGGCGACGTGGGCGCCGCAGGACCTGCCGACGATCCGCACGTACACCGCGCTCTTCCCGGACGCGGAGGCCGGGACGCTCGCCATCGACTTCGTCATCCACGGTGACGAAGGGGTGGCCGGCCCGTGGGCGGCCGGTGTCGGAGCCGGCGTGACGATCCTCGCCAACGGCCCCGGTGGGGCCTACTCGCCGGACCCCGAGGCCGACTGGCACCTCCTCGCCGGTGACGAGTCAGCCGTCCCCGCGATCTCGGCCGCACTCGAGGCGCTGCCCGTCGACGCCACGGGGGAGTGCGTCGTGCTCGTCGACTCGGCCGAGCACGAGCCGTCGCTCGAGGCCCCCGAGGGCGTCGGTGTCCACTTCCTCCACCGCGACGGCTCGGAGCGTCCGCTCACCGCGGCCGTTCGTGCGCTGCCGTGGCGGGAGGGCCGGGTCCACGCCTTCGTCCACGGCGAGGGCGACGACGTCATGAAGGGCGTGCGCCCATATCTGCTGACCGAGCGCTCCGTCCCACGATCGGACACGTCGATCTCCGCCTACTGGCGACGCGGACGGACCGAGGAGGGCTTCCGGGTCTGGAAGTCCGAGCTGCCGACAGACGGCTGATCACCCCGGGTCGGCTACGCGGGGGAATAGTTGACGGTGCAACTACGCTGTGTCGAGAGAGCCCCCTGAGAGGATCCGACCCCCATGACGCTGCAGATCGACATCTGGTCCGACATCGCCTGCCCCTGGTGCTACATCGGCAAGCGCCGCTTCGAGCGGGCCCTCGCCGACTTCGAGCACCGTGACGACGTGGTGGTGACCTGGCACAGCTACCAGCTCGACCCGACGATCCCGCGGCACTACGACGGCACCGAGGTCGACTACCTCGTGCAGCGCAAGGGCATGGCCGAGGCGCAGGTGCGCCAGATGATCGGCCACGTCGCCGAGCAGGCGAAGGGGGAGGGTCTCGACTACGACTTCGACGGCCTGGTCGTCGCGAACAGCCTGCGGGCGCACCACCTCCTCCACGTCGCCGCGCGCGACGGCGGTGCCGAGACTCAGGGGACCGTCAAGGAGGCCCTGCTCAGGGCGCACTTCGTCGACGCGCAGGACATCGGGGACGACGACGTGCTCGTCGCCGTCGGTGTCGCCGCTGGTCTCGACGAGGCAGCGATCCGTGCCGGGCTCGACGACCCCGAGGTCACCCGTGAGGTCCAGGCCGACGTCGCGGCCGCTGGTCAGATCGGGATCCAGGGCGTGCCCTTCTTCGTCCTCGGCCAGAAGTACGGCGTCTCCGGGGCGCAGCCGAGCGAGGTCTTCGCGCAGGCGCTGAGCCAGGCCTGGTCCGAGACGCAGCCATCGATCCAGACGATCGGCGGTGACGACGCAGCGGCCTGCGGCCCTGACGGCTGCGCCCTGTAGATCGGGTCGCGACGCTCCTCCGTCGCACCTCGACCAAACGCCTGGTCAGCGGTGCACCCCCAGGCGAGCTGACCCCCTTCGCCGTCCGTGACGCCCGGCCCAGGACGACCGACTCTTAGGCACCCCCCTGTGCCCCGGGGGTCAGGACTGTCGCGCCACGGCGAGGAACATCGGGAAGTCGCGTTCCCCGTCCGCGGTCTCCTTCGTCACGGTGCCGCCGTCGGTGACGCGCACGTCGCGCGCCCCCGCAGCCTCGAACCAGCCCCGCAGGTCGTCCCGGGTGAATCCGTGGTGGCCGTCGAAGTCGACCACGTGCTGGTGGAAGGCCCCGTCCGCGTCGTGGTCGAGGTCGATGATCGCGACGTGCCCGCCCTCCGCGACGAGGTCGACGCAGCGTTGGACCACCGTGGCGATGTCACCCATGTGGTGCAGGGCCAGCAGCGCGACGACGAGGTCGTAACGCTCGTCGGGCAGCGGGTCGTGCTCGATGTCGTACCTGCGCGCCGACCAGCCCTCGAAGCGCGGGTCGTCAAGCTTCGCCGCGGCGACCTCGACCATGCCCGGGGCGACGTCGGTGACCGTGGCCGTGCCGATGTCACCCGCGAGGGCGCGGGACAGCAGGCCGGTACCGCCGCCGATCTCGAGGACCGTCAGGTCAGCGCGAAGGGGGAGTGCCTGCCGCAGCAGGGCGGCGACGGCCTCGGCACGCTCCGCATGGCCGGGCTTCTCGTCCCAGCCCGAGGCCTCGTCGCTGAACCGATCGGGGCCGTGGCCATGGGTGTGGGTGTGCTCGGGCGTCACCATGTCAGGCGAGCGAGAGGAAGAGCTTCTCCATGGCGGCCACGTCCATGGGAGACCCGTCCGGGTCGGCCATGCACTGGCGCATGCCGATGGAGATCGTCGTGAAGCCGGCTCGATCGAGGGCCTTCGCCACCGCGGCCATCTGGGTGACGATGTCCTTGCAGTCGCGGCCGTCCTCAATCATCCGGATGATCCCGCCGATCTGGCCCTCCGCGCGCCGCAAGCGCTTGATGACGCTGGCCATCTCGTCCGAGTCGAGCTGCATTGCTGCTCCTAGTTGCTTGAGGGTGCTACCCCTCCCAGTATCTCCCATGAGGTGCTCCCCTCACGATCTTCGTGCTACGGTTTGAATACCCCCTAGGGTATCAAGAGTCGAGAGAAAGCAGATCCCCCATGTGCCGACGCGCCTCCTGCAAGGTCTGCGGCAAGCCCACCTGGGCCGGCTGCGGCAACCACGTCGAGCAGGCCCTGGCCGGCGTCCCGAAGAAGGACCGCTGCGCGGGCCACACCGACGCCGAGCGCGCCGAGGCCGCCGGCCCCTCGCTGCTCTCTCGGATGTTCGCCCGGCGCTGAATCTGCAGTCCTTCGTCGCCGCCTGACCCGCCCATGGGGAGTCCTCCCCATGGGCGGTCCTGTCGCGTAGTCGGTAGCCTCGCACTGACGAGGGGGGACTCATGACACTGACGCACGGCGCGGACACCGCGTCACTGACGCGGAGCGGCGGCGTGCTGCGCCGCAAGGCTGGCGAGGTCGACGACCTCGCGGGGCAGGCGTCGCGGGCGGCCAAGCATCTGGCGAGCGAGTGGCGCGGGCCGGACTCCGACGCCTTCGCCCGGTCCTGGCAGAAGGCGCGCACGGGACTCACGGAGGTGAGCACCAACCTCACCTCGATGGCCAAGACGCTCGATGCCCAGGCGAAGGGTCAGGACAGTACGTCCGAGGACCTCGGGGGCGCCGGTGGGGGCAGCGGCGGCTCCGGGTCCGACGGCCAGCAGGCCTACATCGCTCCGGTGATCGACGACTGGGGCGACGAGTCCCAGCCTCACCCGCTCTTTCCCTCGGTCTCCCCGGAGGAGATGAGCGCCGACAAGTCGACCGTCGACGGCACCCTTGACCCTGCCGTGGAGGAGCGGTGGCACCAGATGAGCCGCGAGGAGAAGGAAGAGACGATCCGGGCCCTCGTGCAGGAGCGGGCCGAGGCGAACGACGTCGCGATGCCCCAGATCGACATATCCGACCTGCAGCACACCCTGACCGATGAGCAGGTCAAGGCCGGGAAGGAGCCTGGGTTGGGCTACTGGGACGAGTCTCGGGACCACCCCTTGGATCGGCCCACCATGAGGATCCGCGAGGACCAGCTCGACAACCCGCGTCAGGTCATCGCCATCATCGGTCACGAGATGCGCCATGCGGGCCAGCGCGAGATGACCCGGGACAGCGACATGGGCTGGCTCGAGCGCCAGTTCCGGGGTGAGCCCTTCACCGGCGGGCTGAGCCCGGAGCAGGTCGAGATCATCGGGCAGAACAACGCGCCCGGCGAGTACCGGACGGCTGACGAAGACGGGTTCAACGCCTACCACTACCAGCCCGTCGAGGTTGATGCCCGCAATGCGGGCAAGGCATATGTCGACGGCATGACCGTCGAGCAGCTCGAGCGCCGGAAGAGCCCGCTCGACCTCATCGGCGGCCCGTTCTCGCTCCCGAGGAACTACCGGTGACGGGCGGGCAGGCTGCGACGGTCGCTCGCACGATGGACCGTGCCCTCGCAGCAACCATGGACTACCTCGCCTGTCCTGGGCCGACGAGCGCTGCAGCGGCCCGCGACGCGATCGCGGAGCACCCGGAGCACGCCGTCGAGGTCGACTTCGAGGCGCGCGCCCACCGTCTGCTCGACGCCGGAGATGCGGGGTCCGTCGTCACCCTCTTCCGGCAGCACCTGCCGTCAGTCCTCCTCAGTCCGGGTGCGCACCTCGCTCTCGCCACCGCGTTCGAGCAGCTGGGTGAGCGCGCACAGGCCGAGCGGGAGCGTGAGGTCGCCCGCCTCGGCGTCGAGGCAGTGACCGGGAGCGGGGACGGGTCATCCGATCGACCCTGGGTGGTGCTCCGGGTGGGTGACGAGTATGAGGTGCTCGCTGCTCTCGGTCGCCGGGTGACTTCGCAGCGGCTGGGGGTGAACCAGGATGGTGAGCTCGTCGACGAGCTCACCTGCGACGACGGGTCCGTCTGCTGCTTCGTCCTGGCCGCGCCGCTGCTCGGGGGCGACGCATGACCAGCCCGCGCCGCCGCGACATCATGCGCGCCGCCTGGGCACTGCCGACAGTCATGCTCGTCGGGTGCAGTGATTCCCCGTCGAGCACCGGCGCACCAACCATCCCGCCGCAGCCTTCCCTCACCTCGCCGCCCGAGGCTCCGGCGCGGCTGCTCGACGGCACGTCGTTCGTCGTCGACCGCGCTCGCCGCGAGGTCGCGGGCAGCAGCCCCGACGGGCTCCTGGTCTGGAAGATCGGGATGCCCCAGCCGGTGCGCGAGATGCGTGCAGAGGACGGCGGGGTGCACGGGGTTGGGCTCGACACCGCGGTGCTCGTCCTCACGGATGACAGCACCACGATCGTGTCTCCGGAGGACGGAGCGGAGATCGCCCGGCACGAGGTCGCTGAGGCGTCGGCCGGGGAGCAGTCCGCCCCGACGAAGGTCGCCGTCGACGAGTCCGGTACGGTCGCCGTCGTCGCCGGGGGGCGAGACCACGAGCTGCGCGTGTGGGACCTTGATTCCGGGAAGAGCCGGCAGGTCGCAGAAGATCTCGGCCTGGTCGTGGGGGTCGCCCTCGCCGACGCGGATACCGCGCTCCTCCTGACGCATGAGGGGGAGGGCGCCGGCCGGCTGCGTCGGGTCTCGCTGCGCGACGGCGACCAGCACGGATCGACGGAGACCGCTGACCCGCGCGCGTTGGCCTACCACCCAGGTCGCCGCCTGGTCGCGGTCGCCGGCGTCGACTCCCCCGGCCAGCACTCGATCCGCTTCGTCGACGCACCTGGTGGCGACGAGGTCGGTCGCGTCGCCGACCTCGCGACCAGCCCGCGCTGGATGGCCTTCAGCCCGGACGGGTCCAGGCTCGCGGTCAGCGACATCGAGACCGTCGCGGTGGTCGAGGTCGAGCCGCTGACTTCCACCGCTCTCCCGGGCGGCAGCGACCGTCGGCTCGGGGTGTCCTGGCTCGACGACGAGACGCTGGTCGTCGGGGGCGACGAGGTGTTCGAGGTCTGGGACGTGGAGGTCGGCGAGGTCATCGGGCGTCTCGAGGCGCCCACCGGCGACTGACGCCGTCAGCGCACCGCCGCGCCGGCGTTGACGAGCCCCTGCCCGAAGTACCCGTTGTCCAGCGGGGTGCCCACGCACCGACCGGCCGGCGCGCTCGAGGCCGGGCACGGAAGGTGGCTCGCCGTGCGCGAGAGGATCGCCGCGACCTCGTCCGGACCAGGGTCCCCCTTCGCGCCGACGACGAGGGCCGCCGTGCCGCTGACGTGCGGCGCGGCCATCGACGTGCCGACGAGCGTGCGGTAGAAGCCGCACCGCCCCTCGGGATCCGGGTCGTCCGCGCCGATCCCGTCCGGGCACGCCCGAAGGACTCCCTGGTAGCGACCTTCGGAGGTGACCTGGCCGCGTCCGTCGACGAGCCCCTCGTCGCGCAGCCCGGCGAGCGGGTAGGTCGACAGCACGGCGTCGGTCGTCTCGAACCCGTCACCGCCCGGCGCCGCGATGTCGACGAGGTCGTCGTCGGGGTCGCTGCTCATGTCCGAGTAGTGGGCCAGCGCACGGTCCGGCCCCACGGCCGTCACGCCGACGACGTCGGCGACGTCGCTCGGCAGGCTGAGGCACCGGTCGGGGTTGATGGTGCGCTCGCGCGCCGTCCCGCCGTAGTTCGGGCTGGTGTCGTCAACGCCTGGCTCGGAGAGGTCTCCACCGCCGTTGCCGGCCGACCCCACGAAGGTCACGCCGCGCTTGCGCGCATCGGTGATCGCCCGCTGGGTCAGCTCGATCGTCACCTCCTGCATCGCGGCCTCGTCGGGTTCGTCGCCGGGCGCGCCGCCGCGGCAGGCGTAACGCCACGGGTCGATATAGAAGCTCATGTTCGCCACGTCCGCATCGAGGTCGGCGGCGGCGGTGATCGCGTTGATGCTCGGGCCGAGGAAGAACATGCCGGTCTTCGTCCCGGCCCGCAGGTCGATGAGCCGGACCCCGGGCGCCACCCCGGTGACACCGAGCCCGTTCTTCGCGGCGGCGATCGTCCCGGCGACGTGCGTGCCGTGACCCCCCGGGTCGGTGCCGACGGGGTCGATGCACCCCGTCGTCGAGCACGGGCCGTCGATCTCCGGCCGGTCGGCGACGAAGTTGCGGGAGCGCTCGAGATCGAGGACCGAGGTGAGGTCCGGGTGGGTCGAGTCGATCCCGGTGTCGATGACCGCGACCGTGACGTCGGACGAGCCAGGGCTGACCCGCTGCGCGGCGTTGGCGTGGATGAGTCTCATGCCCCACAGGTGCCCGTCGAGCGGGTCACCACCCTTCGGCGGTGCCGGGGGGTCCTCGACCCGGAGGTGAGGGGCGAAGGGGTGGACCGTCGACCTCGGGGCTGCCATGGCCTGGGCGGTCCAGGCGGGGTCGCGGTCGGTGACGACCCGGGAGACGCCGTCGGCCCCCTTCGCCCGGGCGGCGAAGCCGTCGTCCTCGGTGCGCGCGGTGATCATGCCGACGGCGGTGTTGACCGAGGTGACCGGCTCGCCTGCCTTCCGCAGGCGGTCGGCGACGGTCTGCGTGTCCGCCGGATCGTCGACGAGGAGGACCCACTCGATCCCCTCCGGCTCGGCGACCGGATAGGTCGTCACCGACGTCGTCGGGCGGTGCGCGGCCGGAGGCGTGGAGGGAGCAGCGGGCGGGTCGTCGGTGCTCGTACCGTCCGCCGACGGGGTCGGCGTCTCAGACCGTTCGAAGGGGTTGATCGAGCAGCCCGTCAGCCCCACCGCGAGGGCGCCGACGGCCGCCGCCGCCCACCGAGAGGTCCTGGCCGTCGCTCGTCGCCCCATGCGGACATCGTGCCGCATGACGAAGGGGGGCCCACCGGATCACCGGTGGGCCCCCCTTCGGCAGAGGTCGTGCAGACGGCTCAGAAGCGGCCGTAGCTGACGTTGCTCGTCCAGATGCTGCGCTCGCGGACGCTGCCGCCGCTGCTGCCCGCGTCGACGAGCTTGCCGTTCCCGGCGTAGATGCCCATGTGGTAGGCCGGCGCGCCGAAGAAGACGAGGTCACCGACGCGGGGGGTCGAGACGCGGGTCGCGGCGCGGCGCTGCTGCTCGGCCGTGCGCGGCAGGGTCTTGCCGTGCTGGCGGAAGACGTAGCTCGTGAAGCCGGAGCAGTCGAAGCCGGCCGGGGTCGTGCCGCCCCAGCGGTAGGGGGTGCCCTTGAGGCTGCGCGCCGTGGCGAGGATGCTCGACGTCGACGTGCGGGTCGCCGTGCGGCTCGCAACCTTCGTCGTGCGGTTCGTCTTCTTGGCGGCGGCCGTGGAGCCGAGGCCCATCTTCGTGCCGGTGCGGGGGCCGACGACGCCGTCCGCGACGAGGCGGTTGCGCTTCTGCCAGCGCTTGACGGCCGCCTTGGTGCGGGGGCCGAAGACACCGTCGGCGGTGGCGCCGACCTTGCGCTGCACGGCCTTGACGACGCTGCCGCGCGAGCCGACCTTGACGAGGCCGGTGAAGGCCTTCGCCTTCGTGACCGTCGGGGCGGTGACGGCCGGCGCGGTGACGGGGGCCGCGGAGGCGGTGGCCGCGGCGGGGATGGTCATCCCTGCAGCGACGACGCCGGCAGCGGCGGTGGTGGTGACGCGGGTGAGCGTCGTCGAGCTCTTCGGCGCGCGGTGGCGCCCAACATAAGCGGTCATCTGTGTCTCCAGCGCCTTCGAGGTGAGCTGTCGGGTTCGGGTGGAGATTCACCCGGCCGGTCGTCACGGTGGACGACCCGGCTTCACCCCGAGACCAGCCGGGGCTGGTCAGGAGAAGTGGGTCCCCCGCTCCCGCCATGTGTTGCCAGGGGCACCCTCGTGGCTGGCGGGACTCGGCGTGCCGCGAGGTGTCCTCCCTGATGGGAGGCATCGTGAGCGTAGAGCGTTTTGCTCGGCTTTACCAGTTCGTGACCATTTCCGGGTGGTCCAGGTCACTGTGGTCGTCGTGTCGACCGGGCTCCGAGGAGCCTGACGAAGGGGTGAGGGTCGCCCTTCGCGTCAGCCCGCGAGCCGGGTCAGTCGAGCCTCGAGGGACTCGCGGCGGTGGGCGTTGCCGGTGAGCTCGACGTAGCGCTGCCCGAAGTGGTGGAGCAGGTCGTCGTCGAGCCGGCGCACGGCGCCGGGTGGGTACCGGTAGCCCATGCGTGCGGTCACCTCGGAGCTGTCGATCCCCTGGAGGATTCCGCTCAGCTCGTCGAGCGAGGTGATGCCGAGCTCGAGGAGGATGCCGCTGATCCACGCGTACCGGTCGGTGCGCGACCAGCCCGCGGTCGAGTACCGGCCGGCGAGGAAGGCGGTGAGCTCGGCGGCGCCGATGCGGGGGTCGTCCTCGTCGTCGTGGTCGGGGGACTGCGCACCGAGGTCGACCTGGACCCGGTCGCGGATCTCCGAGAACTCCTTGTCGGCCAGCTCGATGAGCCCGGCGGCGAGGGTGAAGCGCCGGTCGAGGTCGGCGACGAGCTGCTCCGGCACGGTGCCCTTGTAGCGGATGTCGTGCTCGAACTCGGCCCAGGCGTGCTGGAGCACGGTGCGCAGCTGCACCGAGGCGCTGCGGGTCGGGTCGTAGGCGACCTCGTCGCCGGGGCCGGCGGGTCGGTCGCGGGAGACGAGGAGGTGCCGGCTGGCGTAGCCGAACCTCCCTTCGCCCGCCGTCTCGAGGCCGAGGTCGCGGTCGTCCAGGACGGTCAGCTGGTCGGCGAGGAGCTCGGCGACGGCGGCGACATCGCTCGCGACATAGGTGATGACCCGGACCCCGACCTGGTCGGTGATCTCGGCGAGCGGGTCGACGAAGGGGGTGCCTGCGGCGGCGCGGCGTCGGACCTTGCCGGCGAAGGAGTCGACGCTCTTGGTCCGGCCGCTGACGCTGAGGTAGTTGATGCCGGCCTCGTCGAGCATCGCGGTGACGAGCGCGACGAAGTCGTCGGTGACGCTGCGCAGCTCGGCGTGCGACTCGGCGTAGCGGCTCACCGCGCGACGGGTGGGGGAGGCCATGGGCCAACTGTCCCACGGGCCATCGCTCCCTGAGGTGCGACGAGCTCTGCGAGGAGCCTCGAAGGGCTGTCGGTGACCGCTGCCAGGCTGACGCCATGGCGACGATCTACTGCACGGCGACGAGTCTCGACGGGTTCATCGCGGACGACGACGAAAGCCTGTCCTGGCTCTTCGCGACCGAGGGCCACGACCAGGACCCTGAAGGGCGGTACGGCGACGGTGACGCATTGGACTTCGACGGGTTCATCGCGGACGTGGGCGCGCTCTGCATGGGTGCCAGCACGGTGGAGTGGCTGCGTCAGGAGCTGACCAAGGACGGTGGCGCCTTCGAGTGGCCGTACCCGCAGCCGTCGTGGGTGGTGACGCACCGTGACATCGAGCTGCCTGACGGGGTGGACCGTTTCGCGGGTGACGTGCGGGAGCTGCACGCGCAGATGACAGCTGCGGCGAAGGGGAAGGACGTCTGGGTGGTCGGGGGTGGTGACCTCGCCGGTCAGTTCTTCGACGCAGGGCTGCTCGACCGGGTGTGGGTGCACGTGTGCCCGGTGGTCCTGGGCGCCGGCAAGCCGTTGTTGCCACGGCGGATCCGGCTGCGGCGGGTCGCCCTGGAGCGTGACGGCCAGCTGACCGCGATGCTCTTCGACGTCGTCGGTCCGGAGCCGCCCGACGAGGCCGTCGCTGCAGCTCGCTGCGTTGTCGGTGGGCTCTCCTAGGTTTGGTTCATGGCAGCGACGCCCATCTTCAGCCCCGGTCCCGCGGCGGATTCGTTGCGGGAGCGCCGGGCGGCACTGGAGGGGGCGGTGGCGGCGCTCGAGGGGATCGAGGGGTGGCTCTTCGAGGCAGGGTCGGTCGAGCTGGAGGAGCTGCTCGGGCTGACGGATGAGCTGGTCCGGCGGGCGGAGGCGGCTCGTTTCATGGTCGTGGCGGAGGCGCACGCGCGTGGGGTGGTGGCCGAGTCGGATGCGGCGTCGTTGACCTCCTGGGTCACGCAGCGCGCGCTGGGGGCGCGGCAGTCGGGTGGGGCGGGGATCGCCCGGGCGGTGACGGCGCTGGGGCTGCCGGCCAACGGGGTGGTGCTCGAGGCGGTGGAGGCGGGCCGGATCACCGTCGGCGTGGCGAACGTCGTGATGGCGGAGATCGGCAAGATCGAGTCGCGGCTGGCGGAGGGCGCTCGTGACGCGGTCCTGGCGGGGATGGTCGAGATGGGCATGGTCGAGGGCGCGAAGGGGGTGCGCCGGGTCCGTCCGGAGCTGCTGGCGAGGTACGGGCTGACTGAGGAGCTGGAGCGGGAGGCTGACCGGTTGCGGCGAGGGCGGGCGTTGTCACGTCCGGTCGTTGAAGACGGGTTGCACGAGTACCGGCTGGTCCTGGACCCGGAGGGGGCGGCGGTCTTCGAGGCGGCGATCGAGGCGCTGTCGGCGCCGGCGCCGTGCGAGGACCCCGAGACCGGGGTCGTGGAGCGTGACCTGCGTTCGAGTGATCAGCGCCGGGCTGACGCGTTGGTCGATCTGGTGCGGGCCGCGGTGGGGTCGACGGACACGAGGGCGGGTCGGGGTGCGAAGGCGACGCTGCTGGTGTCGATGAGCTTGGAGGACCTGCGGGCGGGAGCCCGTGCGGGGCGGACGTTGGGTGGTTTGGATGCGGGGGCGGTGCTGGACCCGACGACGGTGCGGCGGCTGGCGTGCGATGCCGAGGTCGTCCCGGTGGTCCTCGGCGGCAAGGGTGAGGTGCTGGACCTGGGGCGGTCGGTGCGGCTGTTCACGGCGATGCAGGTCAAGGCGTTGTGGTTGCGTGACGGCGGGTGCACCTACCCGGGGTGCTCGACCCCGGCGCGGTGGTCGGACGCGCACCACCTGGTCCACTGGGCCGATGGCGGCACCTCGGACCTGACGAACGCGGCGCTGCTGTGCCAGCGGCACCACACGATCGTCCACTCGAGGCGGTTGTACGGCTGGCTCGAGCAGGACGGCGGCACGTCCGGTGCTGACCCGCCACAGGTGGTGTGGGACCTGACTCCCGGCTCCTACGACCGAGAGCTCGTCGCCTGGCCCCGCGCCGGCTGAGCAGGCCTTGTGCGAGGGTGGATGCATGATCCTCATCGTCGTGAAGTTCCCCGTGAAGCCCGAGCACGCCGACGCCTGGCCGCAGATCGCCCGGGAGTTCACCGAGGCGACGCGGGCCGAGCCGGGCAACAAGTGGTTCGACTGGTCGCGCAGCGTCGAGGACCCGAACGAGTACGTGCTCGTCGAGGCCTTCGAGGACGACGGCGCCGAGCCGCACGTCAAGAGCGAGCACTTCGCGAAGATTCAACGGGAGTTCCCGCAGTACCTCGCGGCCACCCCGAAGATCGTCAGCCGTCAGGTCGACGGCGACGGCTGGGACGAGATGGGGGAGCTCCAGGTCGGCTGAGCCCTGGCGGGTCGGTAGCGCGCACCGCGCCTCGTCGCTGATGTCGCACGCGTGCGTGCTCAGCCGGTCCGCTCCGGCCAGCGACCGCAGCCCCTCGAGGGCCTCCGCGCGCAGGTCGACGGCGGCGACCTGACCCCCTTCGCCGAGCAGCCGGATGACGACCTCGCGGCCGATGCCGGTGCCCCCACCAGTGACGACGAAGACCCGGTCCTCGACCTGCATGACTCCTCCTCGATCGGCTGTCTCCAGCCTTGGACGGCCGATAATTCGGTCGCGTCCGATCGGCCCGACCGCCTACGGTCCTCCCTGACGAGATCAGCGGGACAGGCCGGGGTACCGGACCCACCCCGCGCGTCGTACCTCGTCACCGCCCTCGGGCACCGGCATCGGAGCTGTCCACTCCTGGGGTTCGAATCCCTGGTCTCTCAACTCGCCGGTGGCCGGCGACATCCGCGCAGGAGGACCCTGCGACCCGCTCGGTCAGGTCGACGAGCGGGCTCCCGTCCCCCTTCGCTGTCGCCGGCCGCCGGTCCGCCGCGCCCACCACGACCCGACCCTCGAAGGAGGTCACCGACATGTCCATCCTCACCCGCACCATCACCGTCTCCCCCTGGCAGGTGGCCCTCGAGCGCTACCGCGGCCGGCCGACCGTCGTGCTCGACGCGGGGCGGCACAAGCGACCCCGGCGGGCGCAGCACGAGTACGTCGACATGCGGCGGCAGTCGGGTGTCCTTGCCGTGCAGGAGATCCCGACCGCCGACGCGCTGACGGTCAAGGTGTCCGTCGCGCACACGTGGCACGTCGGGGACGCCGTGGCCTTCGCCGAGCGGTCTGCCGAGCCGTGGGCCGAGGTGTACCTCGCGATCCAGGTCGCGCTGCGCGACGCCCTCACCGGACTCACCGCCGAGCAGGTGGTCGCCCTGCCGCGGGTCGAGCTCGGCTCTCGCGTGCGGGCTGCGGTCGCCGGGGTGGCTACCGACGTCGGCATCATCGTCGACGAGGTCGTCGTCAAGGACGTCGTCCTGCCCGCGGAGATCCGTTCGGCCGCCGCCGAGGTCGCCGTCGGGCGCCACCGGGCCCAGGCACAGCTCGAGGCCGCCCGAGCGCAGACCGCGGCCCTGCGCTCGCTCGCCAACGGCGCGAAGCTGCTCGACGACCACCCTGCGCTGGCCCGGATGCGGCTCGTCGAGTCGCTACCCTTCGGCGCGGAGGTCAAGGTCGTCCTCGGCGACGCAGCCGACTGAGGGGCGAAGGGGGTGACACAGCGGGAACGCGTGGGTCACCCCCTTCGAGGCTCGCTGTCGCTCGCGCCTCAGGACGCCACCTCCGTCGTGCGCCATGATGTCTGTCACACGGGCGGCCGGTCAGGTCGCCCCCGTCATGGAGGCGATCACATGTCCGACGCGACCTCGACCCAGAGCTGGCCCCCGGCCGACCCGGCGGCTCGCCGCGAGATCCCGTCCAGCTCCACCCCGCTCGACCAGGCGAAGGTCGAGGCGCTGCTTGCGCAGGAGTGGGAGCGGTTCACCAAGGACACCCCCGAGTCCGGCGAGCACAACGCGCGCGCCAGCAAGTCGCTGCCGCTCGGCGTGACCTCGTCCTTCCAGCACTGGGACCCCTACCCGATCTCCATCACGAGCGCCCGCGGCGCCTACCTCACCGACGTCGACGGGCGGCAGCTGCTCGACCTGTCGATGGGCTTCGGCGCGATGCTCGTCGGCCACCTCAACCCCGTCGTCGTCGAGAAGGTCCAGCACGCCCTCGCCGAGGTCGGCACCCTCTTCGTCACCCCGTCGCCCACCGCGACCCGGGTCGCCGAGCGCTACCAGGAGCGTTTCGGGCTCGACATGCTCCGCTTCACCCAGTCGGGCACCGAGTCGCTCATGTACGCGGTTCGCGCAGCGCGGGCCTACACGCAGCGCAAGGCGATCATCAAGATCGAGGGTGGCTACCACGGCGGGTACGACGCGCTGTCCGTGTCGGTGAAGCCGGAGCTCGCCGACGCCGGTCCCGCCGACGCGCCGACGCCCGAGGTCCCCTTCGACGTCGAGGCCGGCACTGTCCATGTCGTGCCGTACAACGACCTGCCCTACCTCGAGAAGATGCTCGAGCAGCACGGGTCCGAGGTCGCTGCGGTCGTCATGGAGCCGGTGGTGGAGAACCTCGCGATCGTCCTGCCGGACGAGGGCTACCTCGCCGGTGTCCGTGCCGCCTGCGACAAGGCCAGCACGCTGCTGATCTTCGACGAGGTGAAGACCGGCCTGACCGCCGGCTACGGCGGTGCGTCGCAGCGGGTCGGCGTGAAGCCCGACCTCGTGACGCTCGCCAAGAGCATCGGCGGCGGGCTGCCCCTCGCCGCCTTCGGCGGCACGGCCGAGGTCATGCAGGTCGTCGTCGACGGCCGGATGGCTCACTTCGGCACGTACAACGGCAACCCCCTCGTCATGGCGGCCGCCGAGGCCGTCGACGAGGTGTGCACGCACGAGGCACTCGATGCCGCCGAGGGGCTCAACACCGCGACCCTCGACCAGATCGACGTCGTCGTCCGCGAGCTCGAGCTGCCCGCGCACACCGTCGGCATGGGTCTCAAGGGCTGCGTCACCTGGTCGACCACCCCGGTGCGCAACTACCGCGACTACAAGGCGACCGACTTCCGGGTCGCCGAGCTGTCCTGGCTCTGGGGCGTCAACCGCGGCGTGCTCACCCCGCCCGGGCTCGACGAGCAGTGGCTCGTCTCGCTCGCGCACACGCAGGCCGACATGGACGCGCTCGTCGGTCACTTCCGCGAGCTCGGAGAGGCGCTGCGGGCGTGACCGCAGCTCGCGCCGACTTCACCGCGCTGCCCGTCGTCGACCTCTCCCGCTGGGACGACGACGGGCAGCGGGCGGCGCTCGCCGACGAGGTCCGCGAGATCTGCCACCACGTCGGCTTCTTCCAGCTCGTCGGCAGCGGGATCACCCCGGAGGACCGGCGCGCGTACTTCGCCGAGCTCGAGCGCTTCTTCGCGCTGCCCGACGAGGTCAAGGCGCAGATCGACAAGGCCCGGTCCCCGCACCTGCGCGGCTGGGAACGCCTCGGCACCGAGCTCACCGACAACCGCACCGACCACCGGGAGCAGGTCGACCTGCTCACCGAGCATCCGGCCGGTCCGCCCGACGCTGATCCGCCATACCTGCGGCTCGAGGGGCCGAACCAGTGGCTGCCCGAGGACGTCCTGCCCGGCTTCCGAGAGGCCGTCGAGGAGTTCATCGGGCGCCTTGAGAAGCTCTCCGCCCGCGTCATGGAGGTCCTCTCCGCGGCGCTGGGCCTGGAGCCCGGCTTCCTCGAGGAGTACTTCGGCGAGCGGCCGATGTCCATGGTCAAGCTCATCCACTACCCGCAGACCCCTCCCGGCGAGGCCGGCGTCAACGCGCACCACGACACCGGCTTCCTCACCCTGCTCATGCAGCACGAGGTCGGCGGCCTCGAGGTGGAGAACGCGAAGGGGGAGTGGGTGCCGGTCCCGGTGCGGGACGACGCCTTCGTCGTGAACATCGGCGAGATGCTGCAGATCCTCACCGGTCGCTACCTCGTCGCGACGAAGCACCGGGTCATCGCTCACGACGAGCGCTACTCCTCCGCCTACTTCGCCGGACCCGACCTACGGACCGAGCTCGTCCCCCTTCGCCTCGACCCGGCGTACGCCGAGGCCGTGACGGCCAGCCCACGGCACTCGGCTGCGGGCTACATGGCGCGGCGTGACGAGCTGCTCGCCGGGCAGGGCGGGACCGGGTCGACGGGTGCGCAGACCTACGGCGAGCAGCTGTGGGAGTACTACCGCCGCTCCTACCCGGAGGCGCTCGAGGCGCACCACGGTCGGTAGCGCGAGACGGGCATGGTGCCCGGCCCCCGATGGCCTAGCCTCGCCCCGTGCAGGCGTTCCTCACCGGGCTGACGACAGGGCTGGCCCTCATCGTCGCCATCGGCGCGCAGAACGCCTTCGTCCTGCGGCAGGGGATCCGGCGCGAGCACATCGGGGTCGTCGTCGCGATCTGCGCGGTGAGCGACGCCCTGCTCATCGCGCTCGGGACGGCGGGGATCGGCACGATCGTGGAGCGGGCGCCGTGGCTGCTCGACGTGCTCCGCTGGGGCGGCGTGGCCTACCTCGTGTGGTTCGCCACCGGCTCGTTCCGCTCGGCCCTTCGACCGGAGGGGCTGCACGCCGGCGACTCTCCGAGGGCGGTGTCGCTCGGGTCGGTGGCGCTCACGACGCTCTCGCTCACCTACCTCAACCCGCACGTCTACCTCGATACCGTGCTCATGCTCGGCAACGTCGCGAACCAGCACGGCGACGAGCGGTGGGTCGTCGCGGGCGGGGCGATGCTCGGGTCGGTCCTGTGGTTCTCCGCGCTCGGTCTCGGAGCGCGGGCGCTGGCCCGGCCGCTGGACAAGCCGTCGACCTGGCGGGTCGTCGACGTTTTCGTCGGGGTCGTCATGCTGCTCGTCGCGCTCAAGCTCGCGCTAGGCGCCTGACGGATCCCTTCCTGACGGGTCGCCGACCTGCCATGCTGCCCGCATGGCGTACGACGAGGTGCTCGCCGAGCGGGTCCGAGGGCTGCTGGCCGACGAGTCGGGTCTGACCGAGCGCGCGATGTTCGGCGGTCTGGGCTTCATGCTCGACGGTCACATGGCGGTGGCGGCCGGGAGCCGACGCAGCCTCATGGTGCGGGTGCCGGAGGACGCAGACGTCGACCCCTTGCTGCAGCCCATGGAGATGCGCGGTCGGGTGATGAGCGGCTGGTACGAGACCGCCCCCGACGGCGACCTCACCGACGTCGAGCTGGCTCGGCTCGTCGCGCCGAGCGTCGCCTACGTCCGGACGCTGCCGCCGAAGGCCCCGAAGTAGAGATCGGCGAAGGGGGTCAGTCCAGCGGGCCCGTCAGGTACCGCTGGAGGGTGGGCCCTGCGGCCGCGACGAGCCGGTCGACGTCCGCCGTGGCGATCGGCGGCAGCGCGACGACGTGTCGGGTCAAGAAGATGCCCGCCACCTGGCTTGCGAAGAGTCCGAGCCGCAGCTCGGCGTCGTCCTCCCCGATCCGCTCGCGCACGATCGGCAGGATGACCCCGGTCAGCAGGCTGCGGAAGAGCTCTTGCTCGTCGGCGACGACCGCCTGCCGGAAGCGGGCAACGACGGCCGTCCCCGCCGGAGAGTCCCACACCGTGATGATCGCTCGGAGCGCTGTCGCCCCGATCTCGTCGTGCGGGCAGGTGCGAAGGGGGCGTAGCACCTCCTGCGGGTCGGCCGGGAACTCGGTGGCGGCGAGGAAGAGACCCTGCTTGCTGCCGAAGTAGTGGCTGATGAGCGCCGGGTCGACACCGGCCCGCTCGGCGACCGCCCGCATCGTCGTGCGGTCGAAACCGGAGGCGCTGAAGAGTCCGCGGGCCGCCGCGAGGATGTCGTCCCGCGCCGTCGACTCGCCGGCCCGGCGCCCACGACCTGTATGCCGGTCGAGGTGCGAGGGACGAGCCTCCAGGCCACCCCCTTCGCCTCGGCTCATCGGGTCTGCCGCGGCATCGACAGCGCCGCCACGACGAGAGCCCCGACGGCGAAGAGGGCGAGCACCCCGACGTGCCGTAGGACGTCACCGGTCGGGTCGGACTGCGTCCCGATCGCCTGGAGCCCCTTGACGGCGTAGGTCATCGGGAGCGCGTCGGAGAGCCACCGGAGGACGGCCGGCATCCCGTCGCGCGGCGCGAGCAGGCCGCAGAGGAAGATCTGCGGGCCGATGACGAGGGGCATGAACTGCACGGCCTGGAACTCCGTGCGGGCGAAGGCGCTCGCGAGCAGCCCGGTCGCGACCCCGACGACGGAGCCGACGACCGCGACGAGCAGGACCCACGCCATCGGGCCGGCGGTGTCGACCCCGAGGGACCAGTGCGTGACCCCGACGAGCACGAGCCCCTGCACGAGCGCCGCGACGGCGAAGGCGGTCGCGTAGCCCACGACGAGGTCGGCCCGGTGCAGCGGGGTGGTGAGGAGGCGTTCGAGGGTGCCGGACGTGCGCTCGCGGAGCATGGCCACGCTCGTCACGAGGAACATCACGAGCATCGGGAGGATCCCGAGCATCGTCAGCGCGATCGGGGAGAAGCGCCGCTCGTCGTTGAAGACGAAGTAGAGCAGCGTGAGGAGCAGCGTCGGGACGACGACGATGAGCGCCATCGTCCGGTGGTCGGCGCGCAGCTGCTGGAGGATCCGGCGAGTGGTCGCGAGGTAGATGCGGGGGTTCATCGGGGCTCTCCCTGGCGGATGAGGGTGAGGAAGGCGTCCTCGGGGGAGTCGGTGCCGGTCTGCTCGAGCAGCTGCGTCGGGGTGAGGTGGGCGAGGACCCGCCCGTCGCGCATGAGCAGTACCGAGTCGCACCGGTTCGCCTCGTCCATGACGTGGCTCGAGATGAGCAGGGTCACCCCGTCGTCGGCGAGCGTGCGCAGGTGAGTCCAGATCTCCTCGCGGGTCACCGGGTCGA
Organism: Marihabitans sp.; assembly: GCA_043423105.1. Taxonomy (GTDB): domain Bacteria; phylum Actinomycetota; class Actinomycetes; order Actinomycetales; family Dermatophilaceae; genus Marihabitans. The sequence continues at coordinate 3,112 of JBHWMJ010000031.1, read as the reverse complement.
GGCCGACGGTGGGCTCGTCGAGGACGAGCAGCCGGGGCGGGCCGACGAGGGCGCAGGCGAGGGATGCCCGGCTGGCCTGGCCGCCGCTGAGGGTGGAGACCCGGCGTCGGGCGAAGGGGGTCAGGCCGACGGTCTGGATCGCTCTGTCGGCGTCGTCGGCCGAGAACCCTTGCAGCGCAGCGAAGTACGCCGCGTTGTCCCGGACGGTGAGGTCGCTGTAGACGCTGACCGCCTGGGTGACGTAGCCGATCTGGGGCCGCAGCGCGGCGTCGGTGGGAGCCAGCCCGAGGACGGTGAGCTCGCCGGAGTCGATGCGCTGGACGCCGACCATCGAGCGCATCAGGGTCGTCTTGCCGCACCCGGAGGGGCCCATGAGGCCGACGACGGCTCCGGCGGGGATGTCGAGGTCGATCCCGTGGAGGATCTCGGTGCCCCCACGGGAGACGGTCAGGCCGCGCGCGGCGACTGCGATTTCATCGGGCGATGAGTTCATCACGTGATGAAATATCCTCCGTCGTCCCCACCCCGTCAACCCCCCCACCAAGGTCAGGGCGTCAGCAGGAGCCGCAGGAGGGGGGCGGTGTCGTCTGGCAGGGGCTCCCGCGGGTCGAGCCAGCGGACCTCCTCGATCTCTGCCGCGGGGGCGACGTCGGGAGTGGACTCCGCGGACAGGTGTGGGTGCGAGAAGACGGTCGCGATGAGTGGGCGCCCGGTCTCGTTGGCGGCAGCGGTCCGGTAGACGCCGGTGAGCTCTAGCAGCCGTGGGGTGAGGTCGAGCGCGAGCTCCTCGCGGACCTCGCGCAGCGCGCACGCCTCCGGTGACTCGCCGGGGTCGGGCTTGCCGCCAGGCTGCATGAAGGTCGAGGTCCCCCGCTTGCGGACGGTGAGCACTCGCCCCTCGGCGTCCCGGAGGGTCACCGCGCTGACGACGATCGCGTCGCCGTGGTCGCGGGGCTGGTCGGTCGCCAGGGCGGCGTACATGAGGGAGTCGGTCCACTCGCCCTTGTTCCACCAGTCGCGTCGTCGCAGGCCTTCGCGCAGCATGCCTATCCGCGCGCACAGGCTGGCGGAGCCCACGTTGCGGGCGTCCATCTGGGCCTCGACGCGGTGCAGCCCGTAGCGCTCGAAGGCGAGCTGCAGCACCGCCGCCGCGGCCTCCGTCGCGTACCCGTGGCCCTCCGCGTCCGGGTGGAAGACCCAGCCGATCTCCCCCTTCGCCCCGGTCTCGTCGGTGGCCCAGAGCGCCACGTCGCCGATGACCCGGCCCTCGAGCTCGACGACGAGGGCGAGGGCGTGAGCCGGGGAGTCGAGGCCGGTCCGGGCGATCCGCGCGGCGAGCTTCGTGGAGGTGGTCGCCTCGTCCCACGGACCCTCGAGGAGGTAGCGGGCGACCTTCGGGTCGCCGTAGTACGAGAGGAGCGCGTCGCGGTCGCGCGGCTCGTGCAGCCGCAGCGTCAGGCGTTCGGTGCGAAGGGGGAACGGCTGGTCTGTGGGCATCTCACCATCATGGCTGGTCAGGGAAGCGGCGGGGGGGACGGGATCGTCTGTGACTGCCAGACTGGGGGCATGGACGAGACGCGACTGTCCCCGAAGCTCGTCGCCGACGACGGCGCCCCTGGCGCGGCGGACCGGGCGATCGACTTCTACCGGGCCGTGCTGGGCGCCGAGGTCGCCGCGCGTCACGTCATGGGGGAGGGCGTCGTCTTCGCGCGGCTCGTCCTCCCCGGCGGCGGCGAGCTGCAGGTCAAGGACGCGGACGAGGTTGATCCCGGGCCGCCCGCCGGCGGTGGCGGGCACATCCTCGACATCGTCTGCGCCGACCCCGACACGGTGGCCCGGCGAGCCGTCGAGCACGGGGCCGAGATCGTCTTCGCTGTGGCCGACCAGCCGTACGGGTCACGGCAGGGACGCTTCCGTGACCCCTTCGGGCACCAGTGGATCGTCGGGACACCGGTGACGATGTCCGACGACGAGGTCCAGGCCGCGCTCGACGCGTGGGCCGGGGGGTCCGAGAGCTAGGCCGTCGCCTCAGGCCGGCAGGCGAGGTCATGGCTGACGGCACAGCGTGAGCTGCTCGTCTCGGCGGCCAGCCGACGGTGTCGCCGTGCGGGACGCCCGTGCCTGACCGGCCTCAGGTCCCGCAGAAGGTCATGTATCCCTGGGTGAAGCCGGGGTCGGCCGGCTCGGCGTAGCGCTCGAGCCCCGGCCGCTCGACGAAGGGGTCGCGCAGCACCGCGTCGAGCGCACGGAACGGCTCGAGGTTGCCCGCGTGGGCCGCGGCGATGGCCTCCTCGACGAGGTGGTTGCGGGGGATGTAGATCGGGTTGACCTCGTCCATCCGGCGGGCCGTATCGACCCGGTCGCCGCCCTCGTCGACGAGGGCCAGCCACCGCTCGACCCAGACGTCCCAGCGGCCCCGGTCCTCCACCCCTTCGATCACAGTGGCACCGCCAGCCGTGGCACGCTCGCCCCGGAGCAGCCGCGCGAGGTCGCGAAAGAGCCCGGTGAGGTCGAGCGGCTCCGCCGCCGTGATCTCCAGCAATTCCTCGACGAGGTCGGCGTCCACCCCTTCGGTGGGCAGTCCGAGCTTGCCCGCGAAGATCTCCAGCCGCTCCGCCTCGTAGGTCTCCCGGAAGGACTCGACGACCTCCTGCGCCCGCTCGACCGCGGCGTCCGGGTCGCCGGGCACGAGCGGCACGAGGCACTCGGCAAGGCGGGAGAGGTCCCACATCGCCATCGCGGGCTGCGCGGAGTACCGGTAGCGCCCGGCGTGGTCGATCGAGCTGAACCACCGCTGCGGGTCGTACCTGTCGAGGAAGGCGCACGGCCCGTAGTCGATCGTCTCGCCGGAGAGGGTCATGTTGTCGCTGTTCATCACGCCGTGGATGAAGCCCAGCGACATCCACCGCGCGACGAGCCGCGCCTGCCGGTCGACGATCGCCGCGAGCAGCGCCATCGGGTCGTCGGCGGGGACGTCGGGGTAGTGCCGGGCCCGGGTGTACTTGACGGCCTGGGCGAGCTGCTCGCGCGAACCCTGCGTCGCGAGCAGGACGAGCGTGCCGACCCGTAGGTGCGAGGCCGCGACCCGGGTGAGGACCCCGCCGGGCAACCA
>JBHWMJ010000011.1:0-5852 GCA_043423105.1 Marihabitans sp. | reverse complement strand
TCGGGCGCCGCGACGTCCTTGACGAGGGGGCCGCCGATGATGAGCGACTCCTTGTTGGCCAGGGCCAGGGTGCTGCCCGCCCGCAGCGCGGCGAGGGTGGGGCGCAGCCCGATCGCGCCGGTGATGCCGTTGAGCACGACGTCGGCGGGTCGGCCGGCGACCTCGGTGGCCGCCTCGGGGCCGACGAGCACCTCCGGGTCGTAGCCCCGAACCCCCGCTGCCTCGGCGGCCGCCGAGATGGCCGCGCGCAGACTCCCTTCGTCCCCCGCCGCGGCAGCGACGACCGAAGGGGTGAAGCGAACGGCCTGCTCAGCGACGAGCGCGATGTTGGAGCCACCCGCGAGAGCACCGACCTCGAACCGGTCGGGGTGGGCCGAGATGACGTCGAGGCCCTGGGTGCCGATCGACCCGGTCGACCCGAGGAGGGTGACCTGCTTGGCGCTCACGCCTGGGCCTCCTCGCGGGAGAGCTGGATCTCGTCGCGACGGGCGAGCCGGTGGCGTCGGCGGATCTCGGCCTCGTGGTGCCGGCGGCGCTCCTCCTCCGTGACCACCCGCAGCTCGGGCACGGCCCGCTTGCTGCCCTCGGCGTCGAGCGCGACCATGACGAGGTAGGCGGAGGCGACGTGCACGCGCGGGGTCACCTCGTCCCACCGGTCGGCCTCGGCCCGGACCCCGACCTCCATCGAGCTGTTGCCCGCCCAGTTGACCTGCGCCGAGACATGGAGCACGTCGCCGATGCGCACCGGGGTGAGGAAGACCATCTCGTCCATCGCGGCAGTCACGGCCGGCCCCTGCGCGAAGCGGTTGGCGACGGCGCCGGCGCAGTCGTCGACGAGCTTCATGATGTCGCCGCCGTGGATCGTGCCGAGGAGGTTGCTCTCGACGGCGGTCATGACGCGGCTGAGGGTCAGTCGGGTGTCGGTGGGGGTCGTCACCGGCCCATCATCCCAGCCCGTCGGCCACCGCCACGGTGAGCCCCTCGGCCTGCTGCTCGACGTCCTCGAGCACCCCGAGGAGGCCCGCGTCGGTGGCGGCGTCGGACCCGGGCGTCGGGATCCAGAGCAGGGTCCACCCCCCGACGTGCCGGTCGGCGATCTCGAGCAGGCTGTCGAAGAGGGCGTCGAGGTTGCGCCCGAACCACTCGGGCAGGTCGAGCGAGGCCGCGAAGGCGTCGTAGGCACTCTCGCGGTCGTGCCCGCCGTCGACGACGTGGACGTGCGCCCGCCCGGTGACGGCGTCGACGAGCAGGGTGTCGACCGCCTCGGCGTCGAGCCGGATCATCGGTCCTCCTCCACCTGGCGGAAGCTGCGGTAGTGGTCGTCGGTGAAGTACACGTCGCCGTCGTCACCGGCGACGAGCCGCCGCGCCCCGCGGTCGGACTCCCCCGGCGTCGGCACGGTGTACTCGGCGTAGTAACCGCGCGGCTGCGCGGGGAGGATCCGCTCACGGTTCTGGAAGGTGATGCCGTCTCGGTCGTACGGGAAGGGGCCGCCGCGGTGGATGAGCCGCAGCGTCTCGCGCCCCTCCCGCGGCAGCTCGGAGGCCGCGATCGTCGGCAGCCCGGAGTCCGGCGTCCGCTCCCCCGTCGGGGACGAAGGGGTGGTGCGTGCCGTCGACGAGGGCGTGGAGCGTCTCGTCGACGACGGCGTGACGGCTGAGGACGTCGCGGACCGCGACGACGAGGCGGCGGTCGTCGACGATCCGGCGGCACCCCCTTCGCCGTCGCCCGTGGCGTCGCCGAGGACGAGCCACAGCGCGACGAGGACGAGCAGCACGCCGGCGGCGAGATGCAGCCGGTGCTTCCAGGTCGTGCCCATCGCTAGAGGGCGATGCCGATGTACTTCGTCTCGAGGTACTCCTCGATGCCCTCGAAGCCCCCCTCGCGCCCGTAGCCGGAGTGCTTGACGCCGCCGAAGGGCGCAGACGGGTTGGACACGATGCCCTGGTTGACGCCGACCATGCCGAACTCCAGCGCCTCAGCGACGCGGATGACGCGGGCGTTGTCCTGGGTGAAGACGTAGCCGACGAGGCCGTACTCGCTGGAGTTCGCGAGCTCGACGGCCTGCTCCTCCGTGGTGAAGGTGATGATCGGTGCGACCGGGCCGAAGATCTCCTCGCGCAGGACCCGCGCGTCAGCGGAGACCCCGGTGATGACGGTCGGCGGGTAGAACCAGCCCTTGCCGGTGGGGACCTCTCCGCCGGTGAGGACCGTCGCGCCGCCGGCGACCGCGTCGTCGACGAGCTCGGCGACACCGGTGCGGGCCTTCTCAGTGATGAGCGGCCCGACGTCGACCCCCTTCGCCGTGCCCTTGCCGACGCTGAGCGCACCCATCCGCTCGGCCAACCGGCGGCCGAACTCCTCGGCGACGCTCTCGTGGACGATGAAGCGGTTGGCGGCGGTGCACGCCTCGCCGATGTTGCGCATCTTGGCGAGCATCGCGCCGTCGACCGCCTGGTCGAGGTCGGCGTCCTCGAAGACGACGAAGGGGGCGTTGCCGCCGAGCTCCATGGACAGGCGCAGGAGCTGCTCGGAGGACTGCTCGACGAGCTTCTTGCCGACGCCGGTCGAGCCGGTGAAGGTCAGCTTGCGCAGGCGCGGGTCGCGGATGATCGGGGTGGAGACGTCACCGGAGTGGCTCGTCGTGACGACGTTGAGGACACCGCCCGGAAGGCCGACCTCCTCGAGGACCTTCGCGAGGTAGAGCATCGTCAGCGGGGTCTCGTGCGCGGGCTTGACGACGATCGTGCAGCCCGCGGCGAGGGCGGGACCGATCTTGCGGGTGCCCATGGCGAGCGGGAAGTTCCACGGCGTGATGGCGAAGGTCGGGCCGACCGGCTGCTTCGTCGTGACGAGCCGGGTCGCGCCGTCGGGCGCGACGGCGTAGCGGCCGTGGATGCGCACCGCCTCCTCGGCGAACCACCGGAAGAACTCGTTGCCGTACTTCACCTCGCCGCGGGCCTCGGCGAGCGGCTTGCCCATCTCGAGGGTCATGAGCATCGCGAAGGTCTCGGCGCGCTCGTTGATGAGCTCGAAGGCGGAGCGGAGCAGCTCGGAGCGCTCACGGGGTGGGACCTTCGCCCAGCCGGCTTGGGCAGCGACGGCGGCGTCGAGCGCGGCTCGCCCGTCGGCGCTCGTGCCGTCGGCGACCTCGGCGATCGTGCGCCCAGTCGCGGGGTCGTGGACCTCGAAGGTCTGGCCGCTGGCCGAGTCGCGCCACTCACCCCCGATGTACAGTTGGGTGGGGGCGGCCTCGAGGGCGGACTTCTGTGTCACGGCGGGCATGGGTGGATCGTATGCCCCGATCCCACTCGCGGGTCGAGGTGCGTGGAGCCTTGCGACGAGCCTCGGGACCACCAGGTGTCTCTAGGTGGTTGGCTGTGCGGCATGAGGCTGTGGAGCCTGCACCCGAACCTGCTCGACCGGGCGGCGCTCATCGCCGGCTGGCGCGAGGGCCTGCTCGCGCAAGCGGTGCTCCTCGGCCGGACGAAGGGGTACCGCAACCACCCGCAGCTCGAACGCTTCCGCGGGCTGCCCGACCCGGTGGCCGGGGTCGGGCACGCCCGTCGTGGCACACCCGATGATGGACGTCGTCCCCGGGCCGGTCGAGCCCTGGGAGCGCGCCGTCTGACCTGGCACGCTGGTCCCGTGGAGAGCGACTTCTGGCAGCGTCGGCTGGCCACCGTGACGGGGCAGCCGGACCGGGCAGCCGCCATCACCGCCGAGATTGCGGCGGTCGGCGCGTACGCGCAGCGTCTCGCGGAGGCGCTCGAGGACGAGGACCGGCCAGGTCCCGCACCCACCGAGCCGCTCGCGGTCACCGTGACCGTCCTCGGGGTCGCGCCGTGCGCCGCCGGATGGGTCGGCGCCCTCCTCGAGCCGACCGCGCCACGACCACGGGTCCTCGTCGCGAGCACCCTGGGCGGCCTCGTCGAGATGGTCCGCGAGCAGGTCACCCCTGACGTCGTCTCCGGCCCGGCGCACCCCGAGATGAGCACCCTGAGCGGCCGGCACCGTGGCCTCGTGACGCGCGAGGCGACGGGCTCCCCTTTCGCCTCGCTCGACGAGCTGACCGCCGCCGGGATGCTCGCCCCGTCGGTGCTGCGCGGCGCGGGGTACGAGGCCGCCGACGTCCTCGCGGCCTGCGCGGCAGCCGCGGAGGCCCTCGTCTGAGCCGGTAGCCTCCCGCGTCCCCTGGCACAGTCGTCAACCGCTGTTGCGCGGCGATCCCCACCATTTGCCGAAGGATCTCTCGCCCTGGCACTCTGAGACCGACAATCTTCCCGCGATCCGAGAGGTTTGCCGTGCCCGACTTCGCCACCGTGCTCATCGACCAGGCCCACAGCAGCGCGTGGTCCACCGACCGCGAGCGCGCCGCGGCCATGAACCCGGCCAACCCCGCCGACGCGTCCCTGGCCCTGGCCGTCGAGGCTCTCGCCGAGCGCGGCATGACCGTGCGCGACCACGGCGCCGGTGAGCTCGACACCGAGGCTCTCGCCGGCGTCGACGTCCTCGTCATCGCCCACCCCGCCGACGCCGCGAGCGAGCGGGTCGCGGGCGACCTGCCGCCCGTCTACTCCCCTGCCGAGGTCGAGGCGATCACCGCGCACGTCGCGGCTGGCGGCGGGCTCGTTGTCCTCGGCGAGTGCGACCACAAGGCGCACGGCAACAACCTCGACGACGTGCTCGCCCCCTTCGGCCTGGCCATGACGAGCACCCTCGTCCACGAGAGCGCCGACTCCGGCCGCCGCCACCAGGGCAACGCGACCTGGGTCGTGCCCGAGCTCGTGACCGGCCACGCCGGGGGCCAGGGTGTCCTCTCCGGCGTCGGGTCGCTGTGCTTCTACCGCGCCGGGGCGATCGACACGACCGCCGCGCCGCAGGCCCGGGTGCTGGCCCGCTCCGCTGCCACCGCGCACCCCGCGGGCGCGCCGCTCGCCGTGACGACCACCCACGACCAGGGCCGGGTCGTCGTCCTCGCCGACTCCGACCTCGTCGGTGACGACTCGATCGCCGACCTCGACCACCGGCGCTTCTGGACCAACCTCGTGACCTGGGCCGCCGTCCCTGGTGCCCGTGAGGGTGAAGGGGACTCGACCCCTTCGCCGTCGGCCGACCGGACCGTCGACACCGCCGAGTGGGCCGCGCTCAAGGCGGCCGTCGAGGAGCTGCGGCTCCTCCAGGGCAAGGACGGCAGCATCGGCGAGGAGCACCGTGGCTCCCTCCCCCGGGCCGCCGAGCTCGTCGCGACGATCCGCGAGCAGGTCGCCGCGCTGGCTCCCCGATTCCCCCACGACGCCGACTACCTCGCCGCTCTCGACACCGATCTGACGCGCTGGGTCGACGAGGGCTTCGGCGTGCCGGACTTCCTCGACAGCCTCATGCGCTTCCGCCCCGAGCAGCACCGCGTCGACGGCACCGAGCACCTCGTCGTCTTCCCGATGTACACCCAGAACGGCAACCTCGACCGGGTCTTCGAGGCCGTGCTCCTCGACGTCATCTGGCCGCAGTGGCTCGCCGACGTCGAGGCGCAGCAGCCGAACAGCGCCTTCCTCCCGGTGACCTTCACCGACTTCACGCCCGGCTACGACACGAACTCGGCCGTGCTCTTCCCCGAGACGGTCGCCGTGCGCGAGGTGCCGCGCTTCACCTGGGGCGCGATCTTCTGCGACCGCGAGGCCGCACGCTTCCGGCAGGTGACGGCGGCGGCCGCCGAGACGCTCGGGCTGCAGATGCCGCCCGAGGGCGAGCAGCTCATCGCGAGCCAGTCGCTGGCGCAGTCGACCTTCGCGATGTGGGACCTCATCCACGACCGGACGCACAGCCACGGCGACCTGCCCTTCGACCCCTTC
>JBHWMJ010000009.1:0-10101 GCA_043423105.1 Marihabitans sp. | reverse complement strand
AGACCGATCGGTCGTGATCACGACCGATCGGTCTTCGAATGGCGAGCGGGGTTGGGCGCGCGAAGGGGGGGGCCTCAGCGGGGGAGGCCGGAGGCCCGCCATCCTCCGAGACCGGGGTGGACCTCTCGGCGGACGAGCCGCTCACGGCTCGCCCAGCGGGAGGCCGGTGCCGCGGGCGGCTCGTCGTCGCCGCCGAGCCCGGAGAGGACGGCGACGAGCGCCGCGACCTGCTCCGGGGTGGCGTCGCCGACGATCTCGATGGCGGGCGAACGGGGTGCCTGGGTGGCTACGGTGCCGGCAGCGACCTCGGCGGCCTCAGGTGCGTCGGGAGCGGACATCAGAGCGGGATGTTCCCGTGCTTCTTCGCCGGCAGCGAGGCCCGCTTCGTCTTGAGGGCGCGCAGCGCCTTGCTGACGTTCATGCGGGTGTTGCTCGGCGTGATGACCGTGTCGATGTAGCCGCGCTCCGCCGCGACGTACGGGTTCGCCAGCGCGTCCTCGTACTCGGAGATGAAGGCCTGGCGGGCCGCCTCGACGTCCTCGCCCTTGGCCTGCGCCTCGGCGAGCTGCTTGCGGTAGAGGATGTTCACCGCACCCTGGGCGCCCATGACGGCGATCTGCGCCGTCGGCCACGCGAGGTTGATGTCCGCGCCGAGGTGCTTGGAGCCCATGACGTCGTAGGCCCCGCCGTACGCCTTGCGGGTGATGACCGTGACGAGCGGGACCGTCGCCTCGGAGTAGGCGTAGATGAGCTTCGCGCCGCGACGGATGATGCCCTCCCACTCCTGGTCGGTGCCGGGGAGGAAGCCGGGCACGTCGACGAAGGTCAGGACCGGCACGTTGAAGGCGTCGCACGTCCGGACGAACCGGGCGGCCTTCTCGGAGGCGGCGATGTCGAGCGTGCCGGCGAACTGCATCGGGTTGTTCGCGACGACGCCGACGGAGCGGCCCTCGACCCGGGCGAAGCCGCAGATCATGTTCGGCGCGAAGAGCGGTGCGACCTCGAGGAACTCGCCGTCGTCGACGACGACCTCGATGACCCGCTTCATGTCGTACGGCATGTTCGCGGAGTCAGGGATGATCGTGTCGAGCTCGCGGTCGGTGTCGTTCACCGTGAGGTCGAGCTCGTCGCCGAAGACGGGCGCGTCCTCGAGGTTGTTGCTCGGCAGGTACGAGAGCAGCGCCTTGACGTACTCGATGGCGTCTTCCTCGTCCTCGCCCATGTAGTGCGCGACGCCGGACTTCGTGTTGTGCGTCCGCGCACCGCCGAGCTCCTCGAACTCCACGTCCTCGCCGGTGACCGTCTTGATGACGTCGGGACCGGTGATGAACATGTGCGAGGTCTGGTCGACCATGACGGTGAAGTCGGTGACCGCGGGGGAGTAGACGGCGCCGCCGGCGCACGGGCCCATGATGAGCGAGATCTGCGGGATGACGCCCGAGGCGTGGACGTTGCGGCGGAAGATCTCGCCGTAGAGGCCGAGGGAGGCGACGCCTTCCTGGATGCGGGCGCCACCAGAGTCGTTGAGACCGACCACAGGGCAGCCGATCTTCATGGCGAAGTCCATGATCTTGACGATCTTCTCGCCGAAGACCTCGCCGAGGGACCCGCCGAAGACGGTGAAGTCCTGGGCGAAGACGGCGACCTGGCGCCCGTCGACGGTGCCGTAGCCGGTGACCACGCCGTCGCCGTACGGACGGCTCTTCTCCTGGCCGAAGGCGGTGGAGCGGTGCCGGGCGTACTTGTCCATCTCGACGAAGCTGCCCTCGTCGAGGAGCATCTCGATGCGCTCGCGGGCGGTCTTCTTCCCCTTCGCGTGCTGCTTCTCCACAGCGCGCTCGGAGCCGGCGTTGGCGACCTCGGCGACACGGCGCTTGAGATCGGCAAGCTTGCCGGCGGTCGTGTGGACGTCGATGTCGGCGGGGACGTCGGTGCCGCCGATGTCCGTGGTGGACGGTGCGGAGTCGGTGCTCTGGGCCATGTATCGGAGCCTAGCCTTGTCGGGTGGAGCGATCATCTGCCGTCCGTGAGAGCCTCGCCGCACTTCTGGCCGCTCGCCGGTGGGGCGAGGTCTCCATCCTCCCCGAGGTCGGGTCGACGAACGTCGAGGTCCAGCGCCTCGGCGCCGACTGGTCCGCCGTCGTCGCCGAGCGGCAGACCGCCGGCCGGGGGCGAAGGGGGAGAGCCTGGGACGACGGTCAGGGGCATGGCATCGCGTGCTCGGTCCTCGTCCCGCTGAGCGCGATCACCGCGCTGGAGGCGGAGGCCGGTGTCGAGGGGACGGCCCTGGGCTGGGTGCCGCTGGCCACCGGCCTCGCGGTGCGGGACTGCCTGGAGCACCTCGGTGTCGAGGCCGCCCTCAAGTGGCCCAACGACGTGCTTGTCCCCATCGAGGGGGACGAGCGGAAGATCTGCGGGATCCTTTGCGAGGTCGTCCCGGGTGGGCCCGGCGGCCCGCAGCAGGTCGTCGTCGGTATCGGGATCAACCTCAGCCACGCCGTGGCGGACCTCCCGGTCCCGCACGCCACCTCTCTTCGTCTCGTCGCCGAGGCCGCAGGCCGCCCGGCCCCGAGCCGCGAAGAGGTCGTCCCCGCCCTGCTCGAGGCGCTGCGCGACCGGCTCGACCCCCTCGACCTCGAGTCCGTGCGTCGGGACTACCGGCTGGCGTGCGTGACGATCGGCCGCGAGGTCGACGTCCACCTGCCTGACGGGACGGTCATCCGCCGCTCCGCCGAGACGGTGGACGACGACGGCAGGCTTCGCGTCGTCGGGGACGGGGCCTCGGCTACCGTGAGCGCGGGTGACGTGCACCACGTCCGCCACCAGCCGTCGCCGTGATCCGCGAGGAGATCCATGCCAGAAGCAGGTCGGCACGCCGCTCCCCGCGCCACCTCGGGCGTCGAGGCTGACCCCGAAGGCACCCAGGCGCTCGAGCGTGCCCTGCTCGGTCGACCGGCGACGATGGGTCGCCGCGAGGTCTCCCGCGGGGCGGGTGTCTCGATCCGCTCCGCCCGCAAGTTCTGGCACGCCCTGGGCTTCCCGCTCGTCAGCGAGGACGACGCGATGTTCACCGAGGCCGACCTCGCGGCGCTGCAGGGCGTGGCTGAGCTCGTCCGCAGCGGTGCCGTCGACGAGGACTTCGCGCTGGCCATGACCCGGGCGCTCGCGCGCACCATGGACCGGCTGGCGATCTGGCAGACCCAGCTCGTCGCGGAGGAGATCGCGGCAGAGCGGGGCGCCGATCTCGACCAGGCCGGCGACGAGGCCGCCGACCTCGCGGCCTCGCCCGCGGTCGCCAAGGAGGCCGCGTCGCGGATGACGGCGATGGTCGACGACCTCGAGCCGCTGCTCGTCTACGTCTGGCGGCGGCAGCTCACTGCGGCGATCAACCGCGGGCTCAACGACGCGCCGGGCGCGGACGGCCTCGGTGCGCCCCGGGTCATCGGCTTCGCCGACCTCGTGAACTTCACCGCGGTCGTCCGTCGCCTCACCGAGCGGGAGCTCGCGATGATGGTCCAGCGCTTCGAGGTCCTCGCGACCGACATCGTCACGGCGCACGGCGGTCGGGTCGTCAAGACGGTGGGTGACGAGGTCATGTTCCTCACCGCCGAGGTCGCTCCGGCCGCGGCCATCGCCCTCGACCTCGTCGAGGCCATGTCCGACGAACCCCTCTTGCCGGACGCGCGCGTGGGGATGGCGCAGGGTCCGGTGGTCAACCGGCTCGGGGACGTCTTCGGCGTGACGGTCAACCGGGCGAGCCGGCTCACCGCCGTCGCCCCCGCGAACGGTGTCTTCGTCGACGACGCGCTGGCCCGGCTGCTCGCGCCGCTCAGCGGCTTCGCCACCGTGCGGACCCGTCAGCGGACCCTCCGGGGGATCGGGACGGTCACCCCTTCGCGCCTCGTCCGGGTCACCGGCGTCCGTGACCGGGCAGACCAGCCCGAGCACCTCTGACCGCGCTCTGTCCTCGGCAGGACGGACCTGCCCTCCGTCCGTACACTGGGCGCCCATGACGCGCGTGCTGCTGGCCGAGGACGACACCGCCATCGCGGAACCCCTCACGAGAGCCCTGCGACGCGAGGGCTACGACGTCGAGGCCTACGTCGACGGGCGGGAGGCCCTCGACGCCGTCGCCGCCTCGTCCCCCGACCTCGTCATCCTCGACCTCGGCCTGCCCACCCTCGACGGGCTCGAGGTCTGCCGTCGGGTCCGCGCCACCGGGTCCGCCGTGCCGGTCCTCATCCTCACCGCGCGGGCCGACGAGGTCGACACCGTCGTCGGGCTGGATGCGGGCGCCGACGACTACGTCACCAAGCCGTTCCGCCTCGCCGAGCTCATGGCGCGGGTGCGCGCGCTGCTGCGCCGCTCGGCGCCCGAGGACCCTGCCTCCGGCAGCCCGATCCGGATCGACACCAAGGCTCGCCGCGCCTGGTTCCACGGTGACGAGCTGGCCCTGACGGTCAAGGAGTTCGAGGTGCTCTCGGTGCTCGTCCGGGAGTGCGGCCGGGTCGTGCCCCGCGCCCGCCTCATGACCGAGGTGTGGGAGACCGAGTGGTACGGCTCGACGAAGACTCTCGACATGCACGTCTCCGTGCTGCGTCGCAAGCTGGGGGACGAGGCGTCCAACCCGCGCTACATCACGACGGTCCGCGGGGTCGGCTTCCGCTTCGACGCCTGCTGATGCGTCGCCGCGCGCTGCTGGCGACGGCGCTGCCCGCAACCGTCCTCGGTGTCGGTCTCGGGCTGCCGCTGGTGGTCCTGCTCGCCCTGCTGGCGGACGACCCGGCTGGGATCGCGGCCTGGGAGGGGCGACGGTCGTGGGCCCTCGCGGGCATCGGCTGGGTGGGCCTTGTCGTCGTCGCCACCGTGGTCGCCGCGCAGTTGTCTGCCCAGCGCTTCGCGGGCGAGCTGACGGGCCAGCTGGACTCGGTGCGGCAGCGCATCTGCACGATCGGCGAAGGGGGAGAGGTGCCGCCGCGGTCAGGGATCGCCGAGATCGACGCGGTCGGGGCTGCGGTGACCGAGCGCGACGTCGAGCTGGCGCGCCGCACGGCGACCGACCGGGACTTCGCGGCAGATGCCGCTCACCAGCTGCGCACCCCCCTCACCGCGCTGCTGCTGCGTCTCGAGGAGCTCGCGACGCTCGACGACGTCGACGCCGTCCACGAGGAGGCGCAGGTCGCGATCTCGCAGGTCGAGCGGCTCGGCGGGGTTGTCGAGGACCTCCGGGCGCGCACTCGAACCGGGGAGGTCGAGCTCCCCGTCATCTCGCTCGACGCCGTGCTCGCCTCGCTCCAGCGCGAGTACCAGCCGAGCTTCGCCGCGCGTCAGCGCAGTGTCCGGGTCGGCGGTGAGCGGGGGCTCATGGTCCGTGCCCGCCCGTCCGACCTCGGGCAGGTGATCGGGGCCCTCGTCGAGAACGGTTTGACCCACGGCGAGGGAACCGTCTCGGTCGTCCCGCGACGTTCTGGGCCGAGCGTCGTCGTCGAGGTGCGCGACGAAGGGGTCGGCATCCCCATGGCGATCGCCCCCCACATCTTCGAGCGGTCGGTGACCTCGTCGGGCAGCGGTCTGGGCCTGGGGCTGGCCAGCGACCTCGCCGAGCGCAACGGGGGACGGCTGCAGCTCGTCCAGTCCCAGCCGGCGGTCTTCGAGCTCTACCTCACCGACGGGCGGGTCCTGCGCTAGAGCCGAGCCTCGTCCGGCTCGTCCTCATCGGCGAAGGGCGAGGTGTCGACGTCCATGGGCTCGTTGGCGAAGACGTAACGCCGGTACGCCCAGAAGCGGAAGAGCGTGCCCAGCCCGATGCCGAAGATTGTGGAGACGTTGTCGGCGAGACGGCTGTCGAGCCCGAGGACGTAGTGGGAGAGCACGAGGGTGAGCGTCGAGATGGCCAGAGCGATGCCGTTGACCACGAAAAAGAGGCTCACCTCGTGGGCGACGGGTCGGCTGCGCCGGTGGGCGAACGTCCACGAGCGGTTGCCGAACCAGGCGAAGAGCGTCGCCGCGACACCGCTGACGATGCGGGCGGTCGTGGGCTTGCCCTCGAGCACGGTGTGGGTGAGGAGGTTCATCCCGCCGAGGTCGATGACGAACGCGAGCAGCCCGACGACGCCGAACTTCGCCACCTCGTGCCAGATCGTGTCGACGAGCCCCCGCAGGCCCGAGTGCTCGGCCTGGGGGGTCGTGTCGTCGTCGGCATGGCGCTCGACGGGAGAGATGGGCACCGAAGGAGCGTATGCGGTGACGTCGATATCCTGCGACTCGTGACCACACCGCGCCGCTCTCCCGGAGGTTTCCCCGTCGTCGGCATCATCGGCGCAGGTCAGCTGGCGCGGATGTGCGTCGGGCCGGCCGTCGAGCTCGGCATCACCCTCTCGATCCTCACCGCCGACCCGGACGACAGCGCCGCCCTCGTCGTGCCGAGCGCCCCGGTCGGGCAGCACGTCGACGTCGAGGCGGTACGGTCCTTCGCCCGCGAGTGCGACGTCGTGACCTTCGACCACGAGCACGTCCCCCCGGAGGTGCTCGAGGCTCTCGTCGCAGACGGTGTCGTCCTCCACCCCGGTCCGGGCGCGCTGCGCTTCGCCCAGGACAAGCTCGCGATGCGTGAGCGGCTCACCGCCGCGGGGCTGCCGTGCCCGGCGTGGTCCGTCGTCACCGACGAGAGCGGGCTGCGTCGGTTCGGCGACGAGCACGGTTGGCCGGTGATCCTCAAGACCCCGCGAGGTGGATACGACGGCAAGGGCGTCCTCGTCGTGCACGACGCCGCCGATCCCGACGCGGCGGCCTGGCTGGCCCGGGCCGCGGAGAGCGGCGAGCCGCTGCTCGCGGAGGAAAGGGTCTGCTTCGTCCGTGAGCTCGCCGTCCTCGTCGCGCGCTCGCCGTCGGGCCAGGCCGCCGTCTGGCCGGTCGTCGAGACGGTGCAGACCGGCGGGATCTGCACCGAGGTCCTGGCCCCGGCCCCCGACCTGACTCCGGCGCTCGCTGAGCAGGCCACCGAGGTCGCCCTGACCATCGCCGCCGAGCTCGACGTCACCGGCGTCTTCGCCGTCGAGCTCTTCGAGGTCGGCGCCGGCGAGGGCCGCCCGGCGCGGGTGCTCGTCAACGAGCTCGCGATGCGGCCGCACAACTCCGGCCACTGGACGATGGACGGCGCGGTCACCGGTCAGTTCGAGCAGCACCTGCGGGCCGTCCTCGACCTGCCCCTCGGGTCACCGGCGGCGCGGTCGCCCTGGACGGTGATGGCCAACGTCCTCGGGGGAGACGGCGAAGGGGCCGAGCTGCTCTACCCCAGCTACCGGCACGTCCTCGCCCGCGACCCCGAGGTCAAGGTGCACCTCTACGGCAAGGCGGTCCGTCCTGGCCGCAAGATCGGTCACGTCAACATCAGCGGCGACGGCCTCGAGGACCTGCGCGAGCGGGCCCGGCACGCCGCCGGCTACATCGAAGGAGCCATCCGTGAGTGAGTCGAGCAAGGGCGCGCCGGTCGTCGGCGTCGTCATGGGCAGCGACAGCGACTGGCCGGTCATGAAGGCCGCCGCCGACGTCCTCGACGAGCTGGGTGTCGCATACGAGGCCGACGTCGTCTCCGCCCACCGGATGCCCACCGAGATGATCGAGTACGGCCAGCGGGCCGCTGACCGTGGCCTGCGCGTCGTCATCGCCGGCGCCGGCGGGGCCGCTCACCTGCCAGGGATGCTCGCGTCGGTGACGACGCTGCCGGTGGTCGGGGTCCCGGTGCCCCTGACGTACCTCGACGGCATGGACAGCCTGCTCTCGATCGTCCAGATGCCGGCCGGCATCCCCGTCGCGACGGTTGCTGTCGGTGGAGCACGCAACGCCGGCCTGCTCGCAGCCCGGATCCTCGCCAGCGGCGACGGAGCGGAGGCGCAGCGCCTGCGCGGGGCCCTGGCGACCTTCGCGGAGGACCTGCGGGACGCAGCCATGGCGAAGGGGGAGGCGCTGCGCTCGCAGCTCTAGGGGCACCGAGCTCGGGGTCACCGAGCTCTAGGTGCGCGGCGCACCCAGCTCTAGCGGTGCGCCCCCATGCCCCGCAGCCGGCGCCACTCGATCTTCGGGCAGGTGTCCATGACGACGGCGAGGCCGGCGTCGCGCGCGCGATCAGCGGCGGCCGGGTCGACGACCCCGAGCTGCATCCAGATCGCGTCGATCTGAAGCCGGTCCTTGTGCTCGATGGCGGCGTCGACGACCTCGCCCACCTCGTCGCTGTTGACGAAGCAGTCGACGACCTTGACGTCCATGTCCGGGATGTCCGCGATCGAGGCGTACCCGGTGTCTCCGTCGACCTCCTCGGCATCCGGGTGCACGGGGACGATGCCCTTGTGCATCTCGTTCTTGAGCCACCGGGCCACCCGGTGAGCGTCGCGGGAGGTGTTGCTCGACAGGCCCACGACGACCCAGGTCCCCGGGTCGTTGATGAGCTCGCGCATGACGTCGTCATCGTTCTGGTGAGTCAGGCTCATGGGGACAGTCAACGCCTTCGTGGGTCGAGATTGCACGTTAGCCGTGTGGTCATGTCGTCCTCACCTTGCTCTCAGGACCTCGGGCCCATAATGGCGTCGTCATCGAGACGTCCCGACCCGGGGACGGCTCACCCCGAGCAGGCAGGGATCTGTGTGAGTACTCGAATCGCCGTCGTCGGCACCGGTTACGTCGGTTTGTCCGTGGCCGTCCTCCTCGCCCGGCACAACGAGGTCGTCTGCTTCGACATCGACCCGGGCCGGGTCGAGATGCTCGAGGCCGGGCGGAGCCCGATCCACGACGAGGAGATCTCTGCCTTCCTCGCCACCGGTGACCTCGACCTGCGGTTCACCCTCGACAAGGACGAGGCGTACCAGGGTGCGGAGTACGTCGTCATCGCGACGCCGACCGACTACGACCCGATGACGAACTACTTCAACACCTCCTCCGTGGAGGGCGTCATCCGCGACGTCGTCGAGATCAACCCGGACGCGACGATGGTCATCAAGTCCACCATCCCCGTCGGTTACACGGTGGGCGTGCGGAAGCGCCTCGGGACGGACGACGTCATCTTCTCGCCGGAGTTCCTCCGCGAGGGCAAGGCGCTCTACGACAACCTCCACCCCTCGCGCATCGTCATCGGCGAGATCAGCGAGCGCGCCCAGCGCTTCGCCGACCTGCTCGTCGAGGCGGCCGAGGTGACGGACGTGCCGGTCCTGCTCACCGACTCCACCGAGGCCGAGGCGATCAAGCTCTTCGCGAACACCTATCTCGCCATGCGGGTCGCGTACTTCAACGAGCTCGACACCTTCGCCGCCACGCACGGGCTCAACACCCGGCAGATCATCGAGGGTGTCGGCCACGACCCGCGCATCGGTCAGCACTACAACAACCCGAGCTTCGGCTACGGCGGGTACTGCCTGCCCAAGGACACCAAGCAGATGCTGGCCAACTACCGCGACGTCCCGCAGAACCTCATGCAGGCGATCGTCGACAGCAACCGCACCCGGAAGGACTTCGTCGCCGAGGACGTCCTGGCCCGGTCACCGCGGGTCGTCGGCATCCACCGGCTCATCATGAAGGCCGGGTCGGACAACTTCCGCGCCTCCTCGATCCAGGGGATCATGAAGCGGATCAAGGCCAAGGGCGTCGAGGTCATCGTCTACGAGCCCGAGCTGCACGAGGAGACCTTCTTCGGGTCTCGGGTCGTCCGCGACCTTGAGGCGTTCAAGGCCGAGGCCGACGTCATCGTCGCGAACCGTCGCTCCCCGCAGCTGGCCGACGTCGAGGAGAAGATCTACACCCGGGACCTCTTCGGGTCCGACTCCTGAGGTGCCCGGGCCGCCCTCCTACACTCGGCCGTGTGACCGGGAACACTGACCTCGACCTCTTCCGCACGACCGAGGACCACGAGGCCCTCCGCGAGGCGGTTCGTGCCGTCGCCGAGGCGAAGATCGCCCCCTTCGCCGCCGAGGTGGACGAGCAGAGCCGGTACCCGCAGGAGGCCCACGACGCGCTCGTCGCCGCGGACCTCCACGCCGCGCACGTCGCCGAGGAGCACGGCGGGGTCGGTGCGGACGCGCTCGCCGTCTCCATCATCATCGAGGAGGTCGCCCG
>JBHWMJ010000004.1:0-11279 GCA_043423105.1 Marihabitans sp. | reverse complement strand
GTTGTCATCGGGAAGAGGCCCCGCCGGTAGGCCGCGAGCAGGGTGCTCGGCGAGAGGTCCGCGCCGACCCCGAGGAGGTCGTCGTCCGGCACGTCCGGGAGGGCGTCGAAGGCAACGGTCCCCGGCCCCGGATCGACCGGGGGGAAGGGCACCTCGGGTGCGTGCGGACGGGGCGTGGCGATCAGTCCTGCGCGTCGGACGCGACCCGATCAGCCCTGGTCGGCGAGCGCGGCGGCGAGGAGGTCGGCGCTCTGGTCGCCGTAGGCCTCGCGGAAGCGCTCGACGAAGGAGTCGATCGTAAGGTCGTACTCCTGGGTCCCCACCGTCTCGATGACGTAGGTGGCGAGCATCGAGCCGACCTCGGCGCACTCGCGCAGCGGCAGCCCGAGGGCCAGACCGGTGATGAAGCCGGCGCGGAAGGCGTCGCCGACGCCCGTCGGGTCCGCCCTGCTGACCTCGCGGGCGACGCCGACGATGATCGGCTCGTCGATCCCCTCGCCGGTGATCCGGACGCCGTCCTTGCCGAGGGTGGTGACGCGGTAGCGGACCCGGGCGTTGATGTCGTCCTGGGACCAGCCGGTCTTCTGCTCGGTGAGGTGCGACTCGTACTCGTTGGTGATGAGGTACTCGGCGCCCTCGATGAGGTCGCGGATGAACTCGCCGTCGCTGAAGGCGAGCTGCTGGCTGGGGTCGGCGACGAACGGGATGCCGCGCTTGCGGCACTCGTCGGTGTGCCGACGCATGGCCTCGGGGTCGTCGGGGCCGACGAGGACGAGGTCGAGCCCGCCGACCCGGTCGGCCACGGGGCCGAGCTCGATGTCACGTGCCTCGCTCATCGCCCCGGCGTAGAAGGTGGCGATCTGGGCCATGTCGTCGTCCGTCGTGCAGACGAAACGGGCCGTGTGCTGGGTCTCGGAGACGTGCACGGACGCGCAGTCGACGCCATGGCGCTCGAGCCAGCTGCGGTAGTCAGCGAAGTCCTCACCCACCGCGCCGACGAGGATCGGGCGCTGCCCGAGCCGGGCCATGCCGAAGGAGATGTTGGCCGCGACGCCGCCCCGGCGGATCTCGAGCCGATGCGCCAGGAAGCTCAGCGAGATCTTGTCGAGCTGCTCGACGACGAGGGAGTCCGCGAAACGGCCCGAGAAGGTCATGAGGTGGTCGGTCGCGATGGACCCGGCGATAGCGATGCGCACGGGCGGCACTGTATCCGCCACGCCCGTTCGCCGATCGGTTGTGGCGTGCGTCACAGGGAGTGGCTAGCCTGGCGGCATGAACGAGAACCAGCCGACCGCGTTCGACGGACTCGACAACGGCAGCGTCACCGAGCTGGCCGACACCGGCGCGAGGGTGTGGGACTCCCCCGCCGTCGGTGCCCACACCCGCCTGGACCCCGCCGGCTGGGTGGCGAGCGCCATCTCCGTGCCCGACCGGGCGCGGACCCTCGTCCCGAGAGAGCTCTTCTTCGTCTGAGCCCTCGGCTCACCTCGACTGCGTGACAACGGCGTCACGGCGAAGGGGGCGGCACCGGATCATGGCGGATTCTCGCGGTGTTCGCAACACCGGGTGGTTTGTCTAGCTGGTGAGTAGATCACGAAGGCGCTCGGCTGGGGTTGCCCAGTCGAGCGTCTTTCGTGGTCTTTGGTTGAGCTCGTGAGCGACGTACTCAAGGTCTTCGGGTGAGTGGACGCTCAGGTCGGTGCTCTTGGGGAAGTACTGGCGCAGGAGCCCGTTGGTGTTCTCGTTGGACCCGCGTTGCCAGGGTGAGGCCGGGTCGCAGAAGTACACGGGCATGTCCGTGGCCATGGTGAACGAGGCGTGCGCGGCCATCTCCGAGCCTTGGTCCCAGGTCAGCGATCCGCGCAGGTGCTGCGGCAGGGTGGCCATGGTCTTGACGAGCTGGTCACGCACGGTGATCGAGTCGTGAGCGCCGGGCAGGTGCAGCAGCATGACGTACCGGGTGGTGCGCTCGACCAGGGTCCCGATCGCCGAGCGGGAGTCCTTGCCGATGATCAGGTCACCTTCCCAGTGGCCGGGCACGGCGCGGTCCTCCACGACCGCTGGGCGGTCGCTGATCATGATCATCGGGTCGACGAACCTTGGCGCACGTACCCCACGGGCCTGGGGCTTGCGCACGGCACGGCCGGTGCGCAGCGCCGCCTGGACCTCGCGTTTGAGGCCGCCGCGGGCCTGGAAGTACAGGGCCTGGTAGATCGTCTCGTGTGACACGCGCATGCTCTCGTCGTCGGGGTGATCGACCTTGAGCCTGTTGCTGATCTGCTCCGGTGACAACTTCCGGGCCAGCGCGCCGATCACGTAGTCCCGTAACGGCCCCTCGGCGGCGAGCTTGGACGCTTTGGGTCGGGCCCTGGTCGCCGCGGCCTTGGCATGGGCCTGGTGCGGGAGGTACCGACCCTGCTGGTCGCGGTGCGTCTTCACCTCCCGCCACACCGTCGAGGCCGGCCGGCCGATCAGCGCACCGATCGCCCGGTACGACAGATCGTTGACCACCCCGTCAGCGATGACCAACCGCTCCTGCAACGACAACACCCGGCCCGTCCCGACGACCTCGTCCACAGCGGCAGGTCTAGCGGGTCGCGCGGCCGGCGCCCTGACGACCCGCCCATCGGGATAGATCGTGCGCCCATGACTCCTTCGGATCCCCCGCACCCAGTAACTCCCCGTCAGGGGAGCAACGCCGACCTGCCGGGCAGCCACGCTGTGATGAACCCCGGCCGCGACCAGGGCGTCGAACTCTGCCCGGGCCAGCGGCTTACCCAACGGCTGCGGCTCCGCCGGGAACAACCCCGCCGCCACCAGCAACCTGCGCGCCAAGGAGTGCGAACACCCCGCCACCCGGGACGCCGCACCCACCGACCCCGAGGTCTCGAACTCGGCAACCACCGCAGCCACCAGCTCCGGCGTCACCTCCACCGGGCGCCTACGCCCCTCCGAAACGACCATGGTCCTCGCAACTCCTCAGAACGAGGTGTTGCGAGGACCATGAGAACCGAAGACCTCGGCGAGGTGACCTCCCCCCTTCGTCGTGGGAGAGACGGGCGCGTCAGAGGCGGTCGAGACCGAGCTCTGCATCGTCGAGGCGGACCGCCTCGCCGCTGCCCGGGCCGAAGACCGGGTAGGCGTACTCGTCGTAGCTCGGCAGCGTGTACATCGCCGCGCGGGCCTCCTCGGTCGGCTCGACCTTGATGTTGCGGTAGCGGGTCAGACCCGTACCGGCAGGGATGAGCTTGCCGAGGATGACGTTCTCCTTGAGGCCGAGCAGCGGGTCGCGCTTGCCCTCCATGGCGGCCTCGGTGAGGACTCGCGTCGTCTCCTGGAAGGAGGCGGCGGAGAGCCAGGAGTCGGTCGCGAGCGATGCCTTCGTGATGCCCATGAGCTCGGGACGACCGGCGGCCGGGCGACCACCCTCGGTGACGGTGCGGCGGTTGGCCTCCTCGAAGCGCGTGCGCTCCGCGAGCATGCCCGGCAGCAGGCCGGAGTCGCCCGACTCGAGGACGGTGATCCGGCGAAGCATCTGCCGGACGATGACCTCGATGTGCTTGTCGTGGATCGACACACCCTGCTGGCGGTACACGTGCTGGACCTCGTCGACGAGGTGCTTCTGCGCGGCTCGCGGGCCGAGGATGCGCAGCACCTGCTTCGGGTCGATCGCGCCCTGGATGAGCTGGGTGCCCACCTCGACGTGCTGGCCGTCCTCGACGAGCAGGCGCGCGCGCTTGCTCACCGGGTAGGCGTGCTCCTCGCCGTCGGCGTCGGTCGTCAGGAGGATCCGGCGCGCCTTGTCGGTGTCCTCGATCGTGATGCGGCCGTTGGCCTCGGCGATCGGGGCGACACCCTTGGGCGTGCGGGCCTCGAAGAGCTCGACGACACGCGGCAGACCCTGCGTGATGTCGTCACCAGCCACACCACCGGTGTGGAAGGTCCGCATCGTCAGCTGGGTGCCGGGCTCACCGATGGACTGGGCCGCGATGATGCCGACGGCCTCGCCGATGTCGACGAGCTGGCCGGTGGCCAGCGAGCGGCCGTAGCACTTGGCGCAGGTGCCGACGCGGGACTCGCAGGTGAGGACCGAGCGGACCTTGACCTCGTCGATGCCGGCCTCGTAGAGCTGGCCGATGACGACGTCGCCGAGGTCCGAGCCGGCCGCCGCGAGGACGGTGCCGTCGGAGCCGACGACGTCCGACGCGGTGCAGCGGGCGTACGCCGTGAACTCGACGTCGTCGTGCAGGCGACGGGTGCCGGTCAGCTCGTCGGTCTGCGCGATCGCCATGGGCAGGCCGCGCTCGGTGCCGCAGTCGTCCTCACGGATGATGACGTCCTGCGACACGTCGACGAGACGACGCGTGAGGTAGCCGGAGTCGGCGGTCCGCAGCGCGGTGTCCGCCAGACCCTTGCGGGCACCGTGCGTCGAGATGAAGAACTCGACGACGGAGAGACCCTCACGGAAGTTCGTCCGGATCGGACGCGGGATGATCTCGCCCTTCGGGTTGGCCATGAGGCCACGCATACCGGCGATCTGCCGCAGCTGGAACCAGTTGCCGCGGGCACCCGAGCTGACCATGCGGAAGATCGGGTTGTCCTTGGGGAAGTTCTGCTGCATCTCGGCCGCGACCTCGTTGGTCGCCTGCGTCCAGATCTCGATGAGCTCCTGACGGCGCTCGTCGTCGGTGATGAGACCGCGCTCGTACTGCGTCTGGACCTTCGTCGCCTTCGTCTCGTAGCCCTCGAGGATCTCGGGCTTGCGCGACGGGGTGACGACGTCGCTCACCGCGACGGTGGTGCCGGAGCGCGAGGCCCAGTAGTAGCCGGCCTCCTTGAGCGCGTCGAGGGACGCCGCGACCTGGACCTTGGTGTACCGCTCGGCCAGGTCGTTGACGATCGTCGAGAGCCGCTTCTTGTCGACCGGCTCGTTGACGAAGGCGTAGTGCACCGGGAGCGCCTCGTTGAAGAGGGCGCGACCCAGGGTCGTCTCCGCCGTCCACTGCGCCAGCTCGCCGGCCTCGCCGCGCTCGGAGCCCTCGGGGAGCTCCGCGTCGAGCGGCGGCACGACGTCGGTGAGCCGGACCTTGATCGGTGTGCCGATCTTGATCTCGCCCGCGTCGAAGGCCATCTGCGCCTCGGCGACGGTCGAGAAGGCCCGCAGCGGGGCGTCCGCGTCCTCACGAGCCACCTCGGAGGTGAGGTGGTAGAGGCCGATGATCATGTCCTGGGTCGGCATGGTCACCGGACGGCCGTCGGCCGGCTTGAGGATGTTGTTCGAGGAGAGCATGAGGATGCGCGCCTCGGCCTGGGCCTCCGCCGACAGGGGCAGGTGGACGGCCATCTGGTCACCGTCGAAGTCCGCGTTGAAGGCGGTGCAGACGAGCGGGTGGATCTGGATGGCCTTGCCCTCGACGAGCTGCGGCTCGAAGGCCTGGATGCCCAGACGGTGCAGCGTGGGTGCGCGGTTGAGCAGCACCGGGTGCTCGGTGATGACCTCTTCGAGGACGTCCCACACAACCGGGCGCTGACGCTCGACCATGCGCTTGGCCGACTTGATGTTCTGGGCGTGGTCGAGGTCGACGAGCCGCTTCATGACGAAGGGCTTGAAGAGCTCGAGCGCCATGGCCTTCGGCAGACCGCACTGGTGCAGCTTGAGCTGCGGGCCGACGACGATGACCGAACGGCCGGAGTAGTCGACGCGCTTGCCGAGGAGGTTCTGGCGGAAACGCCCCTGCTTGCCCTTGAGCATGTCGGAGAGCGACTTCAGCGGGCGGTTGCCCGGGCCGGTCACCGCACGTCCGCGACGGCCGTTGTCGAAGAGGTTGTCGACGGCCTCCTGGAGCATCCGCTTCTCGTTGTTGACGATGATCTCGGGGGCGCCGAGGTCGAGGAGTCGCTTGAGCCGGTTGTTCCGGTTGATGACGCGGCGGTACAGGTCGTTGAGGTCGGAGGTGGCGAAGCGACCACCGTCGAGCTGGACCATCGGACGCAGGTCCGGCGGGATGACCGGCACGGCGTCGAGGACCATCCCGGCCGGCTCGTTGTCCGTCGTGAGGAAGGCGGTGACGACCTTGAGACGCTTGAGGGCGCGGGTCTTCTTCTGGCCCTTGCCGGTGGCGATGGTCTCGCGCAGCGACTCGGCCTCGGCCTCGAGGTCGAAGGTCTCGAGGCGCTTCTGGATCGCCGCGGCACCCATGCCGCCCTCGAAGTACATGCCCCAGCGGTCACGCATCTCGCGGTAGAGGATCTCGTCGCCCTCGAGGTCCTGGACCTTGAGGTTCTTGAAGCGGTCCCAGACCTGGCCGAGGCGCTCGATCTGCTGGTCGGCGCGCTTGCGGATCTGGTTCATCTCGCGCTCGGCGGAGTCGCGGACCTTGCGCTTGGCGTCGGACTTGGCACCCTCGGCCTCGAGCGCGGCGATGTCCTCCTCGAGCTTCTTCGCGCGGGCCTCGACGTCAGCGTCGCGACGCTGCTCCATGGCCTTGCGCTCGGTCTCGATCTCGGCCTCGAGGGTGGGCAGCGCCTTGTGGCGGCCCTCCTCGTCGACGCTCGTGATCATGTACGCCGCGAAGTAGATGACCTTCTCGAGGTCCTTCGGGGCGAGGTCGAGGAGGTACCCGAGGCGGCTCGGGACGCCCTTGAAGTACCAGATGTGGGTGACGGGGGCGGCGAGCTCGATGTGGCCCATCCGCTCACGGCGCACGCCCGCCCGGGTCACCTCGACGCCGCAGCGCTCGCAGATGATGCCCTTGAAGCGGACCCGCTTGTACTTGCCGCAGGAGCACTCCCAGTCCCGGGTGGGGCCGAAGATGCGCTCGCAGAAGAGGCCCTCCTTCTCCGGCTTGAGGGTGCGGTAGTTGATGGTCTCCGGCTTCTTGACCTCGCCGTGGCTCCAGTTACGGATGTCGCCAGCGGTCGCGAGGCCGATGCGCAGCTCGTCGAAGAAGTTGACGTCGAGCACGTGTGTCCTTCTCTCGTTCTCTCGAGTGTGTCTCTCGAAAAGTCAGTGGGTCGTAGAGGTCTGTGGGGTGTCAGTGGCCTGCCGGCGGCGGGCGAAGGGGTGAGCGGCTCACCCCTTCGCCCGGTCGGCTCAGACCTCTTCGACCGAGGAGGGCTCGCGGCGGGACAGGTCGATGCCCAGCTCCTCCGCGGCGCGGAAGACGTCGTCCTCGGAGTCGCGCATCTCGATGGTGCCGCCCTCGGAGTTGAGGACCTCCACGTTGAGGCAGAGGGACTGCATCTCCTTGATGAGGACCTTGAACGACTCGGGGATGCCCGGCTCGGGGATGTTCTCGCCCTTGACGATGGCCTCGTACACCTTGACGCGGCCGTTCACGTCGTCGGACTTGATCGTCAGCAGCTCCTGGAGCGCGTAGGAGGCGCCGTAGGCCTCGAGGGCCCACACCTCCATCTCGCCGAAGCGCTGGCCACCGAACTGCGCCTTACCACCGAGCGGCTGCTGGGTGATCATCGAGTACGGGCCCGTGCTGCGCGCGTGGATCTTGTCGTCCACGAGGTGGTGCAGCTTGAGGATGTACATGTAGCCGACCGAGACGGGGTCCGGGTACGGCTCACCGGAGCGACCGTCGAAGAGCATCGTCTTGCCGCTGCCGTCAATGAGGCGCACGCCGTCACGGGTCGGGAGGGTCGAGTCGAGCAGACCGCGGATCTCCTCCTCCGTCGCACCGTCGAAGACCGGGCTGGCGACACGCGTGTTCGGCTCGGCCGCACGGGCGTCCTCCGGGATCATCGCGGCCCACTCGGGGTTGTCCGCGATCTCCCAGCCGCGGCTGGCGGCCCAGCCGAGGTGCAGCTCGAGGATCTGGCCGATGTTCATACGACCGGGGACACCGAGCGGGTTGAGCACGACGTCGACCGGCGTGCCGTCCTCGAGGAAGGGCATGTCCTCGACCGGGAGGATCTTGGAGATGACGCCCTTGTTCCCGTGCCGGCCGGCGAGCTTGTCACCGTCGGTGATCTTGCGCTTGTTGGCGACGTAGACCCGGACGAGCTGGTTGACGCCCGGGGGCAGCTCGTCGCCCTCGTCCTTGTCGAAGACCTTGACGCCGATGACCGTGCCGGTCTCGCCGTGCGGGACCTTCATGGACGTGTCGCGGACCTCGCGCGCCTTCTCGCCGAAGATCGCACGGAGCAGGCGCTCCTCCGGGGTGAGCTCGGTCTCGCCCTTGGGCGTGACCTTGCCGACGAGGAGGTCGCCGTCGCGGACCTCGGCGCCGATCCGGATGATGCCGCGCTCGTCGAGGTCGGCGAGGACCTCCTCGGAGACGTTCGGGATGTCCCGCGTGATCTCCTCGGGGCCGAGCTTGGTGTCACGGGCGTCGACCTCGTGCTCCTCGATGTGGATCGAGGAGAGGACGTCGTCCTGGACGAGGCGCTGCGACAGGATGATCGCGTCTTCGTAGTTGTAGCCCTCCCACGGCATGAAGGCGACGAGGAGGTTGCGGCCCAGCGCCATCTCGCCACCGTCGGTCGCGGGACCGTCGGCGATGAGCTGACCGGCCTCGACGCGGTCACCCTCGGCGACGACGACGCGCTGGTTGTAGCTGTTCCCCTGGTTGGAGCGAGAGAACTTCATGATCTTGTACGAGCGGTTGCCACCCTCGTCCTGCGCGACCGTCACGAGGTCGGCGGAGACCTCGGTGACGACACCGGCCTTCTCGGCCCGGACGACGTCGCCCGAGTCGAGCGCGGCGCGGTGCTCCATGCCGGTCCCGACGTAGGGGGCCTCGGCGCGCACGAGCGGCACGGCCTGACGCTGCATGTTGGCGCCCATGAGCGCACGGTTGGCGTCGTCGTGCTCGAGGAAGGGGATCATCGCGGTCGCGGCCGAGACCATCTGGCGCGGCGAGACGTCCATGTAGTCGACCTCGTCGGCCGGCACCTGGTCGACCTCGCCACCCTTGGTCCGGGCGAGGACCCGCTCGTTGACGAAGCGGCGCTGGTCGTCGAGCTCGGCGTTGGCCTGGGCGACGACGTACTTGTCCTCCTCGTCCGCGGAGATGTAGGTGACGTCGTCGGAGACGACGCCGTCCTCGACCTTGCGGTACGGCGTCTCGATGAAGCCGAAGGAGTTGATCCGGCCGTACGAGGCGAGCGAGCCGATGAGACCGATGTTCGGACCTTCAGGGGTCTCGATCGGGCACATGCGGCCGTAGTGCGACGGGTGGACGTCACGGACCTCCATCTGGGCGCGGTCACGGGAGATACCACCCGGGCCGAGCGCGGAGAGACGCCGCTTGTGGGTCAGGCCCGACAGCGGGTTGTTCTGGTCCATGAACTGCGAGAGCTGGCTGGTGCCGAAGAACTCCTTGATGGAGGCGACGACCGGCCGGATGTTGATGAGGGTCTGCGGCGTGATCGCCTCGACGTCCTGGGTCGTCATCCGCTCGCGGACGACGCGCTCCATCCGGGACAGGCCGGTGCGGACCTGGTTCTGGATGAGCTCGCCGACGCTGCGGACGCGACGGTTGCCGAAGTGGTCGATGTCGTCGGTCTCGACGGGGACCTCGATCTCCTCGCCGTTGCGGGTGCCCGGCAGGGTCGCCTGGTCCGCGTGGAGGGCGACGAGGTACTTCAGCGTCGCGACGATGTCGTCGAGCGAGAGCACCGAGGCGTCAAGGTCGACCTCGACCCCGAGCTTGCGGTTCATCTTGTAGCGACCGACCTTGGCCAGGTCGTAGCGCTTGCCGTTGAAGTAGAGGTTGTCGAGCAGGGTCTGCGCGGCCTCACGGGTCGGCGGCTCGCCCGGCCGCAGCTTGCGGTAGAGGTCGAGCAGGGCCTGGTCCTGGCTCTCGAGGTGGTCCTTCTCGAGGGTGAGGTTCATCGACTCGTAGTCGCCGAACTCGGCCCGGATCTCGGCCTCGGTCATGCCGAGGGCCTTGAGCAGCGTGGTCACCGGCTGCTTGCGCTTGCGGTCGACGCGGACACCGACCATGTCGCGCTTGTCGATCTCGAACTCGAGCCACGCGCCGCGGCTCGGGATGATCTTGCTTGAGTAGATGTCCTTGTCGGACGTCTTGTCGGGGGTGCGCTCGAAGTAGACGCCCGGGCTGCGGACGAGCTGGGAGACGACGACGCGCTCGGTGCCGTTGATGATGAAGGTGCCGCGGTCGGTCATGAGCGGGAAGTCACCCATGAAGACCGTCTGGCTCTTGATCTCGCCGGTCTCGGCGTTCATGAACTCGGCCGTCACGAAGAGCGGCGCCGAGTAGGTCTGGTCGCGCTCCTTGCAGTCGTCGACGGAGTACTTCGGCTCCTCGAAGCGGCCCTCGGAGAAGGACAGGCTCATCGAGCCGGAGAAGTCCTCGATCGGTGAGATCTCCTCGAAGATCTCGTCGAGGCCGGACTTGCGGGAGAGGTCCTGCCGGCCGGCGGCCTCAGCCTCGGCGACGCGCTCCTGCCACCGCTGGTTGCCCAGCAGCCAGTCGAAGCTCTCGGTCTGCAGGGCCAGGAGGTCGGGGACCTCCAGAGGCTCGCGGATCTTCGCGAAGGAGAGACGGCCGGACGCCGTCTTTGCGGTGGACATCGGGGATGCGGTGCGCGAGGCAGCCAAGGATGGGTCCTTCCACGGGCCGTGATGGTCGGGCGGCGAGCCCTGTCCGCTCGTTCCGCAGGCCGTGCCAGGCACCCACGGACGTGGGAGATGAGGGCATGGCGGACGCGGGGACGAAGGGAGAAGGGCAGCGCAAACAGACAGTTTAGGTGCAAGAAGGCATGGCTGTCCAACCCGGTCAAGCCCCGACGGCTGACGGTGGTCCCCCGCGCGCTCCTCGCGAGAAGCGAGGCCGTGGCGTGGCGACGGCAAGAGGATGCGCCATCCCCGGCGCCGCGTCAAGGCAGGTTCCCCGGTGTGTCGCCGGGCGGCCCTAGGGTGAGTCCATGTCGCGCCGCTTCTCCCTCCGTCGTACCGCGCGCCGGGCTGCAGCCGTGACCCTGGCCGCTCAGGCGGCGACCGTCGTCGGCCTGCTCGTCTTCGACTCCAAGCGCAAGAAGGACCGGCCCGTGGTCCGGCTCCCGCGGGCCGAGTCGCACGACCTCCCCGTGCCGGGCGGCGAACTGCGGATCTACACCTCCGGGGAGTCGCTCTTCGAGGACATGCTCGCCGACATCGACGCCGCCCAGCACCGGATCTTCTTCGAGTCGTACATCTGGAAGGGCGACGACACGGGCCTGGCCTTCCGTGACGCCCTCGTCCGCGCTCACGATCGCGGTGTCGAGGTCTTCGTCGCCTTCGACGAGTTCGCCAACCTCGTCGT
>JBHWMJ010000329.1:0-10102 GCA_043423105.1 Marihabitans sp. | reverse complement strand
CGAGTCCCCAGCCCGAGCGCGGCGAGGTCGTCGCGCTCCGGTGCGGCGACGGGAGATGTGCGCAGCCGCCGTTCGAGCTCGGCGACCCCGGCCTCGGCCGGGCCGAGCCCGGCCGTGGCCCCGTTGTACCCGGGCGCCCCGGTCGTCGGCGACACGGTCCCCGCCGGCTCGCTCGGCGAGGGCGTCCGGCTCCAGGTGCACTAGGTGATGTCGACTGATTCGCTCCACCCTGACGTGCGCCCCGCGGCAGAGTCGTGCACAACCCGCGGACCCGGTGTCATTGGCACGACTATGCGGGCCAATGACCTCCCAACAGCGGTTTGTGCACACTCCGTAGGCCTGTGAGAGACGCCCCCTAGGCCTCTCGGCGGGTTGTGCCGGGGAGGTAGCCGGTGTCGATGACGGCCTTGACGAAGGGGCGAGCCCGCCGGAGCGTGTCCGTCGCCTCGGGCACCGCGGCCCATAGGCCCGCCGCCGCGGTGTCGGTCTGGGCCTCGATACGGTCGTAGAGCTCGGCGCCTGCCGTCGTCAACGCGCCATCCGCGTCGAGGATGCCGCGGCGTGCGAGTGAGTCCGTCGCGGCCTCCCAGTCCTCCGCGTCCCAGCCTCGGGTCTTGAGCAGGAGCTCTCGGCCGAGGGTGCGGCGGCGCAGGGTGGGATCGGGGTGCAATGCCTCATGGAGCACGAGTGCCTCGACCGGGCCGAGCTCAGCCATGACGAGCGCGGCGAGGTGCCCGTCGCCCCGGTGCTCGCGGACGACGCTGACCGCGTGCCACAGCTGCAGGTGCGGCTCGTCCGGCCAGGGGTGGGCAGCCCACGCGGCGGCGAGCGGCCGCCCGGCATAGCTCGCGTCGACGATCCCGGCGCGCAGGGCGCCGACGATGCTCGCGAGATCGGGGTGGTCGACCCGCTCGCCGAGGGCGTCGCGCAGCGAGGCGTCGACGGCCCGGGCCCGACCCGCGTCGACGTCGTCGAGGCCGGAGGCGAGCGCCTCGCTCCACCCGAAGGCGATGACGTGCGGGCTGAAGCTGTAGAACGTCGCAGCGACGACCGCCGCCGACGTGCGCCCGAGCGGTGCCGCCCTGCCCCCCACATAGGTGCCCATCCCCGAGAGTCGCAGGCGCTCCCCTTCGCCCCGGTTGTACGGGTTGAAGTACGCGACGACGTGGTACGGCTCGAGGGTCTCGTACGCGGCACGGGCCAGGGAAGCACTCATCCGTCCACCGTAGGGGGTGGGCGGGTGAGGGATGTGCCGGGTCGGCCGGACCGGGTCAGGCGGTCGCGTCGACCTCGCGTCGAGCGGCCGGCGTCTTCGTGATGATCGGGATGATCGCACCGACGAGGCCGATGACACCGATGACGGTGTACGCGAGCGTGTACGCCTCGTCCTCGCCGATGAGCGCCGCGAGGACGGAGAAGATCTGCGCGCTGCCCGCGTGCGGGATGGCGATGAGGCACAGACCCTGGATCGCCAGGATCCCCACGAAGGCCGGCATGCGGCCGATCTGGTCGGAGATCGCCGCCCAGAGGATGCGGCCGGCGCCGTTGAAGAGACCCATGATCCCGACGAGTGTCGCCGCATCTGCGGCACTGACGCCGGCGACGTCCGTCGCCGTGCTTGCCGCGACCGAGATGAGCGAGATCCCGGCGGTCACCGAGAGGGTGAGGATCGCGGTGAGCATGTACCACTGCGGGGTGCTCAGTGCCTCCTGCTGGGTGAGGTCGCGGCCGGCTGACCCCTTCGCCTCCGTGCCCGCCGCAGCGGCCGGTGCCCCGGCGACGGTGCAGCCCGCAGGAGGGTCCTTGAAGCCCGCGATCATCCGCTGTGCCACCGGCGAGGTGATGACCGCACCGAAGCCGAAGCCGGCGACCGCGATACCGGTGATGAGGCCCCGCTTGTCCGGGAACCACTTCTGCAGCATGGCGATCGGCACGATGTAGGCCAGGCCGAGACCGAAGCCGCTGAGCACGCCGTAGCCGAGGATGAGCAGCGCGGTCCCTCCTCGTCCTGGATCCGCCCGCCGAGGAAGGCGCCGACGAAGATCATGCCGATGCAGGTCTGGAACGGCAGTGATGCCTGGACCGGGCTGATGTCGAAGGCTGACGCGTCGGCCTGCAACGCCTTCGCGAAGGTGCTCCACGCGTAGACGGCGCCGATCGCCAGCTGGAGGAGGACACTACCGACGAGGATGAGCCAGCGGTTGCCCCCGGGCTCGGTCCGGGAGGTCGCTTCTGCCGTCATGGCGCCTCCTTGACGCTGCGAGGTCCTCGCAGCCTAGGCCGACTCGCCGACGCGCCGGCGCGGCGACAGGGCCACCCGGCGTCCGCCTGGCGCTCTCGGGATCACCTACCTCGTCATGCCGCAGCTCGTGAAGCTCTTCCGTCCTTGGATCGCGCGGCACTGACGCGTCAGAGGCTGTGGAGCCCCTCGAGCAGCCGGTCGACGTCCTCGTCGTCGGTGTATGGCGCCAGCCCCACCCGGACGCCGCCCGCGTCGCCGAGACCGAGCGCGCGGCTCAGCTCGATCGCGTAGAAGTGCGAGGCCGGCGCGTTGACCCCGCGCCCGGCGAGGTGGTGTCGCACGTCCTGGGCGTCGTGTCCCTCGACCGTGAAGAGCATCGTCGGGGTGCGGTGCTCGGCGTTCGAGTAGACCTGCACGCCGGGGAGCGCCCGGATGCCCGCCTCCATCCGCTCGCGCATGCGCGACTCGTGGGCGTGCAGCGCGGCATAGCTGGCCTCGAGCCGGGAGCGCCGGTCGCCCTCCGCCAGGACGAGTTCTGCGAGGAAGTCCACCGCGGCGGTGGTCCCGGCCATGAGCTCGTAGGGGAGCGTGCCGAGCTCGAATCGCTCCGGGACGGCGTCGGTCGAGGGGAGCAGCTTGTCCATCCGCAGGGTCTCGAGCAGCGCCGGGTCGGCCGAGACCGTGCCGCAGTGCGGGCCGAGGAACTTGTAGGGCGAGCACGACCAGAAGTCCGCGCCCAGCCCCACCCGGTCCGGCAGTACGTGCGCGCTCGAGTGCACCCCGTCGACCCAGAGCAGCGCGCCGACGTCGTGGGCGAGGTCGGCGACCTCCCGCACCGGCGGCATCGTGCCGATGAGGTTCGACGCGCCCGTCATCGCGACGAGCCGGGTGCGCTCGGTGATGACCGAGGCGAAGTGGTCCGCGGCCTGCTCGCCCGTCGTGACGTCGAGCTCGGCCCAGCGCACCGTCGCACCGGCGCGCTCGGCGGCCTGCACCCACGGGCGGATGTTGGAGTCGTGGTCGAGCCGGCTGACGACGACCTCGTCACCGGGTCCCCAGGTCTGCGCCAGCGCGCGCGAGAGGTCGTAGGTGATCGCAGTGGCGCTCCGACCGAAGATCACCCCGGCCGGGTCGGTGCCCACGAGGTCGCCGATCGCGGACCGGCATGCGGTGACGATCGTCTCGGCGCGCTGCTCGGAGCGGGTGACGTCGCCCCGGTTGGAGACAGCGGCGAGCAGGGTGTCAGCGACCGCCTGCGCGACGACGTCAGGGGTCTGCGTGCCGCCCGGCCCGTCGAAGTGGGCGGCCCCCTCGGCCAGCGCGGGGAAGCGGGCCCGGACCCGCCCGACGTCGTACGCGATGGTGCTCATGACCGCAGTCTGCCGCCATACGCTGGACGGGTGAGCAGCGTCCCTCCTGTCGTCGCGGTCCTCGGTCCCGACGGTCCGCGGATCGTCGCGCCGGACGAGCCGGTCGTCACCGTCGACGACCTCGGGCTGACCCGCGGCGACGGCTGCTTCGACTCGGCTCTCGTCGTCGATCCCTCACGCTCCCTGAGGTGCGACGACGCAGCCTCGAAGGGAGCGCCTCACCATCGCGTCCGCGACCTCGAGGAGCACCTCGACCGCCTCGACCGGTCAGCGGCCGCGCTCGACCTCGAGGGGCCGCCGCGGGCGGCCTGGGTCGCGCTCGTCGACGCCGCGGTCGACGCCTGGAGCACGCCCGGCGACGCCTCGATCAAGCTCGTCCTCACCCGCGGGCGGGAGTGGGTGCCCGAGGCCGGACCCACCGCCTTCGCTGTCGTGACGGCCCGCCCGGCGGGACGGCCGCAGCGGGGAGGCGGGGGCAGCGACCCCCTTCGCGTCGTGACGCTGACGAAGGGGCACCCGAGCGACGCCTTCGTCGACGCCCCGTGGCTGCTCGGCGGGGTGAAGACCCTGTCCTACGTCGTCAACGTCGCCGCCCAGCGCGAGGGGCGACGGCGCGGGGCCGACGACGTCATCTTCACGACGACCGACGGCTTTGCCCTCGACGGCCCCATGGCCGGGCTGCTCGTCGTGCGCGAGGGGAGGTGGCTGTCCACGCCGACCGGAGGGACCGGGATCCTCGCGTCGGTATCGGTGGCGACGATCCTCGACGCGGCTGCCGCCGACGGCCACGAGAGCGCCTTCGAGCTCGTCCGGGTCGAGCACCTCCACGACGCCGACGGGGTGTGGCTCGTCGCCTCGAGCCGCGGGCCGACGCCCGTCGGCGAGATCGACGGCCGCCCGGTGCGGGTCGACCCCGACCTCGTCTCACAGGCTGCGCGCTACGCCGGTTTCTGATCCCGCCCGCCTACCACAGTGGTTAGGCTCGCGATCATGGAGACGCTGTCCACCCCTTCGCCCCACGACGGGCTCGTTCTGGCCACCTACGTCTGGGAGCCGACCGGCGCGCCGAAGGCCGTCGTCCAGATCGCCCACGGCATGGCCGAGCACGCCCAGCGCTACGACCGGCTGGCGCAGGCCCTCAATGCGGCGGGTTACGCGGTCGTCGCGCACGACCACCGGGGGCACGGGGCCAGCGTCACCGGCCCGCAGGACGTCGGCTTCCTCGCCGACGCGGCCGGCTGGAGCGGTGCCATCGTCGATATCCGCGCGGTCGGCGAGTCCGCCCGCGAGCGCTTCCCCGGGGTGCCGCACGTGCTGCTCGGCCACTCGATGGGTTCCTTCCTGAGCCGAGAGCTCGTCTCCCGCGGGAGTGACGGTATCGACGCGCTCGTGCTCTCCGGCACCGGCGGTGACCAGGGTCTGCTCGGCCGGGTCGGTGCCGTCGTCGCCGCTCTCGAGGGCCGGCTCCGCGGACGCCGCCACCCGTCGAACCTCATGAACACCCTGACCTTCGGCGCGTTCAACAAGGAGTTCAAGCCGGCCCGGACCGACTTCGACTGGCTCTCCCGAGACGCGGACGAGGTCGACAAGTACATCGCCGACCCCGCGTGCGGTGCCGTCTTCACCTCCGGCTTCTACGCCGACATGCTCGGTGGGGTCAACGCCCTCTCGCCCGACGCGAGCCCGGCGAAGATCCGCAAGGACCTGCCGGTCTACCTCCTCGCCGGCTCCGCGGACCCCGTCGGTGGCGAGAAGGGTGTGACGAGCGTGCGCGACCAGCTCGTCAAGGTCGGCCTCACCGACGTCACGATGAAGATCTACCCGGGCGGGCGGCACGAGATGTTCAACGAGACGAACCGTGACGAGGTCACCGCGGACCTCGTCGCCTGGCTCGACCGGGTGGTCGCTCCGCGCTGACCGAGTGGCTTCCCGGTGGCACGATGGGGCGCATGAGCACCGTGGAGTTCCGCAAGAACGAGGACACGTCGCGCTACGAGGCCGTCGTCGACGGCAAGGTCGCGGGCTTCGTCACGTACGAGGTGAAGGGTGACGACATCGACCTCGCCCACACCGTCGTCAAGGACGGCTACGAAGGCCAGGGCATCGGCTCCACCCTCGCCAAGGGCGCCCTCGACGACGTCCGCGAGCAGGGCAAGGGCGTCATCCCGACGTGCCCCTTCATCAAGAGCTACATCGCGAAGCACCCCGTCTACACCGCGCTGGCAGCGGGCCTGGGCGAGAAGGGCCCCGAGCAGGACGCCCCGAAGGGCATCGGCGGCGGCGGCTCCTTCTGAGCCGGAAGAAGCCGCCGGCCGGCGGCACGCCCGCCGTCCGGCTGCTCGAGGCGAGCGGGACCCCCTTCGTCATCCGGGCGTACGAGCACCACCCGGCCGCGCCCTCCTTCGGCGCCGAGGCCGCCGAGGCGCTCGGCGTCGATCCGGCCCGTGTCCTCAAGACCCTCCTGGCCCAGACCGACCTCCCGGCCGACCGCGGGCTCGTCGTCGCCGTCGTGCCGGTCGCCGGGCAGCTCGACCTCAAGGCGCTCGCCGCCGCCGTCGGTGCGAAGAAGGCCACGATGGCCGACCCTGCGCTCGCCGAGCGGACCACCGGTTACGTCGTCGGCGGCATCTCCCCGCTCGGGCAGAAGCGGGAGCTGCGGACCGTGATCGACGAGTCCGCGCTGATCCACAAGACGGTCCTCGTCAGCGGCGGGCGCCGTGGTCTCGACGTCGAGCTCTCGCCCGAGGACCTCGTCGCCCTCACCTCAGCGACGACCGCCCTCATCGGCCGCCCCTGACCACAAGGTGTTGCCAGCAGCACCTTGTGGCGTCAGCAGCATCTCGAGGTGGTGCCCCCGCCACGAGACGTAGCCGGCAAGGCCTCGTCCAGGGGCGAAGGGGAGGGACGCCTACCAGGCGTACGGCTCGTAGTTCTTGAGGAAGACCCCGTACAGGTCCTCGCCGCGCTCGCCGCGGACGATCGGGTCGTAGACGCGAGCCGCGCCGTCGACGAGGTCGAGGGGTGCGCGCCAGCCCTCCTCGGCGATGCGCAGCTTCTCCTCGTGGGGGCGCTCGTCGGTGATCCAGCCGGTGTCGACGGCGGTCATGAGGATCCGGTCGGTCTCGAACATCTCGCCCGCGCTCGTGCGGGTCAACATGTTGAGCGCCGCCTTGGCCATGTTCGTGTGCGGGTGGCCGGGCCCCTTGTAGCGGCGGGAGAACTGGCCCTCCATCGCCGAGACGTTGACGACGTAGGCGCGGGCGGCGTCGCCGACGACCTCACGGCGACGGGCGACGGCCGCGCGCATCGAGTCGCGCAGCTTCGAGACGAGGAGGAAGGGCGCCACCTGGTTGCACAGCTGGACCTCGAGCATCTCGAGCGGGTCGACCTCGTTGACCTTCTGCTTCCAGCTGTTGGTCCGCACGACGTCGGGCACGAGCCCGCCGGCGTCGATGGCGGTCCCTGCCCGGTGCGCCTCGACCGAGGCCTGGCCGCCGGTGAGGGCGAGCGAGGTGAGCTCGGCGGCGCTGCGCGCGGCGATGTCCCGGGCGTCGGCGGAGGTGTGGTCCACGTCGTGCGTGCCCGTCTCGTCCTCGTGGTGGGCGACGGCGTGAGCGCGCAGGGTGCCTGCGAGCGCGGCGGGGTGAGCCTCGCTGATCCGGTCGAAGGTCACCATGCGCACCCTTGCGGCGTCGCCGTCGAGCGGGGCCTGCTCGCCGTCGACGATGTGGCTGTACGCGCCGGGCGTGCGTCGCACCGTCTGGCAGGCGTTGTTGACGAGGATGTCGAGGGGACCCCCGGCGGCGACCTCCTCGGCGAGGGCGACGACCTGCGTGGGGTCGCGCAGGTCGATGCCGACGATGGTCAGCCGGTCGAGCCACTCCGAGCTGTCCGCCAGCTCGGCGAATCGGCGGGCGGCGTCGCGAGGGAAGCGCGTCGTGATCGTCAGGTCAGCGCCGTCGCGGAGCAGGCGCAGCGCGATATACATGCCGATCTTCGCGCGGCCGCCGGTGAGCAGAGCGCGCCGGCCGCGCAGGTCGGTGCCCTGGTCCCGCCGGGCCTGGCTGGATCGCGCGCACTCGGGGCACAGCCAGTGGTAGAAGCTGTCGACGAGCGTGTAGTCGGTGTGGCAGATGTAGCAGCCGCGGGGGATCTGCAGCTCGCCGACGAACGTCTGCTCGGTCTGGACCTCGGCCGCGCCGACCTCGGAGAGGTGCGCGCCGCCCCCTTCGCCAGTGGTGAGGAGCAGCCCCTTCGTCTCGTCGTCGATCCGCTGCGGCGACCCGGTCGCGGTCCTCGCGAGAATCGCCTCGTCGTGGGCGATCATCGGGTCGCGCTCGGCCCGCCGGGCGGCACGGCGGGCGGCCTTGCGGACCCGGTTGTACATCGTGCCGGTGGCCCGCTTGACCTGCCCGATGTGCGGGTGGCCGGGCGGCAGCTCGTGGAGCATCCCGATGACCCGCAGGGCCGTCGCCAGGTCGTCGGGGTCGATGCCCGGGATCTCTGGCTGCTGCTCGCTCACAGGGGACGAGGATATGCGCTTCCCTGGCGGGCTGGGAGCGCCGAACCGCGGGCGAAGGGGGTGACCCAGCTCTCCTGCTCTCTGCCTCTACGAGAACGAGGTCCGAGCCCATCGCGCGAGCCGCCGGTGCCGGTGGGCGAAGAGCGCCCCGACGACCGCACGCACGAACAGACCCGGCACGAGAGCCCGGGGATCGACGGTCAGGGTGTCGGTGACCCGGGTGCCGCCCGTGACGGGCTCGAGCTCACGCCGGTGCTGCCACCGCCGAGCGCTGAGCAGCCGGGAGTCCTCGTGGAAGGAGCGCGGCGGGTCGACGGCCATGAGCGAGAAGTCGTCGTACTCGACGGGCAGGACACCGAGGAGCAGCAACCAGGCCCGGCCGAGCGGCTCGTCCAGCGGCAGGTCCTCGATGCGCCGCCCTGCCATCTCGCTCGGCATTTGCATCGAGAGCAACGGCCGCATCTCGGCGTCGATCCCCTCAGGGCTGGTGACCCGGTCCCACAGCACCTGAGGGCTGCGCGGGACGACGGAGCTGCGGGTGACGACGACCTGTCGGGGCATGGCGCCAAGTCTGCCGGTCGGGCCTACGGTGGTCGTCATGCGCTGGTGGGACGAGCGAGTGGTGCCGAGGGTCGTCGACCTCACCTGCTCCGGTCCGCTCGCCGACGGCTGGCGGGCCCGGACGTGCGGGCCGGTGGTCGGGCAGGTCCTCGAGCTCGGCTTCGGGTCAGGTCGCAACCTCGAGCACTACGGCGAAGGGGTGACCCGGGTCCTCGCGGTGGAGCCCTCGGACCTCGCGTGGGAAATGTCGGCGGACCGGCGGGCGGCCTTCGGTCGGCCGGTCGAACGCATCGGGCTCGACGGCGCTGCCATCGACATTCCGGACGACAGCGTCGACGCCGTCGTCTCGACGTGGACCCTGTGCACGATCCCCGACCTCGGGTCGGCCCTGGCCGAGACCGCGCGGGTGCTCCGGTCGGGCGGTGCGCTCCACCTCGTCGAGCACTCGCTCTCGCCCGCGCCTCGGCTGGCGCGCGCCCAGCGGCGGATGCAGCCGCTGTGGGGCCGGGTCGCCGGCGGCTGCCACCTGGACCGCAACATCCCGGCCGAGCTGACCGCTGCGGGCTTCGACCTGCCGGATCTGCGGGCCCGCGACGCGGCGGGTCTTGCGACCCCCTGGAGCTGGTTCGTCACCGTCCAGGCCGTGCCGTGATCCTGTCTGGGACGCGCGCCGACCCGTGGACCTGGTCCGGACGTTTGTAGCGTGGGCCTCGTGACCCACCCCCTTCGAGGCTCGTCCCTCGCACCTCAGGACACCGCCTTCGCCGACCGGACCTTCGCCGCTGTCCTCTTCGACAACGACGGCACTCTCGTCGACTCGAGCGGTCCGGTCGTGCGCTCGTGGGTGCAGTGGGCGCGTGAGCACGATGTGGACCCCTATGCGCTGCAGGGCTTCCACGGCGTGCCGGCGGCCGGGATCATCGCCGCCGTCGCCCCGCACCTCGACCCCGAGGCGGCGCTCGCCCGGATCGACGAGATCGAGGTCTCCGACGTCGACGGGGTCGTGGCGCTGCCTGGCGCGCTCGCCGCCCTCGACGCGCTCCCTGACACGCACAAGGCGATCGTCACCTCAGCGGGGCGCCCGCTCGCCGAGGCCAGGCTCGCCGCTGCGGGTCTCACGGCACCGCCCGACACCGTGACCATCGAGGACGTCGAGCGCGGCAAGCCGTCGCCCGACCCCTTCGTCCTCGCCGCCCAGCGGCTCGGGGCCGACCCGGCCGACTGCCTCGTCGTCGAGGACGCGCCGAGCGGGATCGAGGCTGCCCGGGCGGCAGGGTGCGCCGTCGTCGCCGTGACGACGAACCACACCCCGGACGAGCTGCCTGCCGACCTCGTCGTCGGCTCGCTGGCCGACCTCAGCTTCACCCTCGAGGACGGCCGGGTCCGGGTCGCACCGGCGGCATCCGT
>JBHWMJ010000328.1:0-11927 GCA_043423105.1 Marihabitans sp. | reverse complement strand
CGAGTCCCCTTCGCCGCGGACGGCGGCAGGGTTCCAGGCACGCGAGCGGGCCGCGTCGTCGGCCCGGACGCACCACACGCCGTACCCGTCGGCCCAGCGCGCGACGGCCTCGTCAGCACCGTCGTCGCCGGTCGCCGTGTGCGCCAGCCAGACCCGCTCGGTCAGCCCGTCGATGACCTCGCGCGACCACGCCGACCGGACCCACCCGACCCGCGCGTCGTCGGCCAGGGTCTCGTCCGCCAGCTCGGGGGTGACGAGCCGCACCCGGGCGCCGACGTCGAGGCAGGCCCGGGCCTTGCGGACGGCGACCGGACCGCCACCCACGACGAGGACGAGCCGGTCGGCGAGGTCGAGGCTCAGCGGGTAGAGCTCGCGGGAGGATGCGTCACCGATCACGTGTGCAGACCGCACTCGACCTTGTCGCTGCCGGACCAGCGGCCGGCGCGCGGGTCCTCACCCTCGGCGACCGGTCGGGTGCACGGCGCGCAGCCGATGGAGGCGTAGCCACTCTGCCGCAGCGGGTTGAGGAAGACGCCGTGCTCCTGGACGTAGCGGTCGACGTCGTCCTGGGTCCAGCCCGCGATGGGGTTGAGCTTGACCATGCCGCGCTTCTCGTCCCACCCGACGAGCTCGATGTCGGTGCGGGTCGGGGCGTCCTCGCGGCGCATGCCGGTGACCCAGGCGTCCTTGTCCGAGAGGGCGCGGTCGAGCGGCTCGACCTTGCGCATCGCGCAGCAGAGGTTGGGGTCCCGGTCGTGCAGCCGGGGGCCGTGCTCCGCGTCCTGCTCGGCGACCGTGAGCCGCGGCAGGATCGTGCGGATGCGGACCGGGAGCATCGCGTCGTAGGCGTCGCGAGTCCCGAGCGTCTCGGCGAAGTGGTAGCCGGTGTCGAGGAAGAAGACGTCCGCGTCGCGCAGCGTCGTGCCGAGCAGGTGGACGAGGACCTCGTCGCCCATCGACGACGCCGTCGTCAGCTGGTCGCCGAATGTCTCGTGCGCCCAGCGCAGCACCTCGCGGGCCAGCTCCACCCGCCCCTCGTAGCTCTGCCCCTGGTCGGCCTCGAGCGCGGCGAAGCGCTCGGTGGCCTCACGCGTGGCGATCGCGTCGACGCTCATCGTGCCTCCGAGAGGTCGGTGCGGTGCAGGGTCACCGAGAAGACCCGCACGCACGAACTGCAGACCCATGCGCCGCGCGGCTCCTCCACCGGACGGAGGTCCTCCTCGGCGCAGAAGGGGCAGTGGTAGATCGGCGTGGCGCTCATCGGATGTCGTCCTCGTCAGCCCGGTGCGCCCAGGCGGCGAAGGACTCACCCTCCGCCCGCTGGGCGAGGTAGGTGCGGGCGACCCGCTCGATGTAGTCGGGCAGCTCCTCGGCCGGGACCTTGAGCGCCCGGGTCTTGCGGGCCAGGGTGGTCTCCGCCCCGAGCGATCCGCCGAGGTGGACCTGGAAGATCTCGACGACCCCGCCGTCCTCCCCCTTCGCCACCATGCCCTTGAGGCCGATGTCGGCGGTCTGGGTGCGGGCGCACGAGTTCGGGCAGCCGTTGACGTGGATCGAGAAGGGGACGTCCATCTCGGGCAGGCGGCGCTCGAGCTCCTCGACGGTCCAGCGGGCGCGGGCCTTGGTCTCGGTGAGCGCGAGCTTGCAGAACTCGATGCCCGTGCACGCCATCACCCCGCGGCGCCACTCGCTCGGGCGGGCCGGTAGGCCGAGCCCGTCGAGCGTGGCGACGAGGTCCTCAGCGGCGTCGGGGTCGACATCGAGGACGAGGAGCTTCTGGTGCGGCGTGAGGCGGATGCGCTGAGAGCCAGCGGTCTCGGCAGCGTCGGCAACCGCGTGGAGGATCTCGCCGCTCACGCGACCGCCGATGGCGGCGACGCCCACCCAGAACCGGCCGTCCTGCTGCGGGTGGACCCCGACGTGGTCACGCCGCAGCGCACCGGGCGAGTCCGGGGCCGGGCCGTCGGGCAGGGCGCGCCCGAGGTAGTCCTGCTCGAGCACCTCGCGGAAGCGCTCGGGGCCCCAGTCGGCGAGGAGGAACTTCAGCCGGGCGCGGTTGCGCAGCCGCCGGTAGCCGTGGTCGCGGAAGATGCCACACACCCCGGCCCAGACCTCGGGGACCTCCTCGAGCCGGACGAAGGTCCCGAGCCGCTGGGCGAACATGGGGTTCGTCGACAGGCCGCCGCCCACCCACAGGTCGAAGCCGGGGCCGAGCTCGGGGTGGACCACCCCGACGAAGGAGACGTCGTTGATCTCGTGCGCGACGTCGAGGCTCGGGCTGCCCGAGACCGCCGTCTTGAACTTCCGCGGCAGGTTGGAGAACTCCGGGCTGCCGAGGTACTCGCCGACGATGGCCTCCACGGCGGGGGT
The DNA here is from genome assembly GCA_043423105.1 of Marihabitans sp. Classification (GTDB taxonomy): domain Bacteria; phylum Actinomycetota; class Actinomycetes; order Actinomycetales; family Dermatophilaceae; genus Marihabitans. Next base: position 9,557 of record JBHWMJ010000328.1, on the reverse strand, counting down.
GCCGTCGATGACCTCGTCGGCGGCGATGCCGGCGACGGGCGAGCCGAGGACGACGCGCGGCACGTCGCCGCAGGCCTGGGTCGAGCCGAGCCCGACGGACTCGAGGCGCTCCCAGATCTCCGGGACGTCCTCGACGCGGATCCAGTGGAGCTGGATGTTCTGCCGGTCGGAGATGTCGGCGGTCCCCCGGGCGAAGTCGACGCTGATGCCCGCGACGACCCGGAGCTGCTCGGTCGAGAGCGCGCCGCCGTCGGAGCGGATCCGCATCATGAAGTACTCGTCGTCGAGGCCGTCCTCCCCGGTGTGGCTGCCGTCGAGCCCTTGTTTGCGCTGGGTGTAGAGGCCCCACCAGCGCATCCGCCCGGTGAGGTCGTCCGGCGCGATCGAGGCGAAGCCTTCGCGCGAGTAGGTCTCGATGATCCGCTGCCGGACGTTGAGTCCGTCGTCCTCCTGCTTGAAGGCCTCGTTGTGGTTCAGCGGGGTCCGGTCGCCGTCGGCCCAGGCGCCGGTGGCCTTGGTACGGGTCGGTCGCTCGCTTCGGGTCGTGACAGTCACGCCACGATCATAAATGCTGCGTTATGCGATCCATAACGCCGTCTTATATTTCGGCGGCCCCTCAGGCGAGTGAGATGAGGTCACGGTAGTCCGCGCCCCAGAGGTCCTCCACGCCGTCGGGCAGCAGGAGGATCCGCTCCGGCTGCAGCGCGTCGACCGCCCCTTCGTCGTGGGTCACGAGGACGACCGCGCCCTTGTACGTCGAGAGCGCCCCGAGGATCTCCTCGCGGCTCGCCGGGTCGAGGTTGTTCGTCGGCTCGTCGAGAAGCAGCACGTTGGCGCTCGAGACGACGAGCAGGGCGAGCGACAGCCGGGTCTTCTCGCCGCCGCTCAGCACACCGGCTGGCTTCTCGACGTCGTCACCGGAGAAGAGGAAGGAGCCGAGGACCTTACGCACCTCGGTCTCGCCGAGCTCGGGGGCAGCCGACTTCATGTTGTCGAGCACCGAGCGGTCGACGTCAAGGTTCTCGTGCTCCTGGGCGTAATAGCCGAGCTTGAGCCCGTGCCCGGGCTCGACCTGACCGGTGTCCGGCTCGTCGACACCGGCGAGCATCCGCAGGAGCGTCGTCTTGCCGGCGCCGTTGAGCCCGAGCACGACGACCCGGCTCCCCCGGTCGATCGCGAGGTCGACGTCGGTGAAGATCTCCTGGCTGCCGTAGCTCCGGGAGAGGCCGGTCGCCCGCAGGGGCGTGCGACCGCACGGGGACGGGTCGGGGAAGCGCAGCTTGGCGACCTTGTCGTGCTGCCGCTCCCCCTCGACCCCGGCGAGCATCTTCTCGGCACGCCGGATCATCTGCTGGGCGGCGACCGCTTTCGTCGCCTTGGCCCGCATCTTCTCGGCCTGCTCCATGAGGGCGCCGGCCTTCTTCTGGGCGTTGGCGAGCTCGCGCTTGCGGCGCCGCTCGTCGGTCTCGCGGGCCTGGAGGTAGGCCTTCCAGCCGACGTTGTACTGGTCGAGCTCCTGGCGGTTGGCGTCGAGGTGGAAGACGCGGTTGACGACGACGTCGAGCAGCTCGACGTCGTGGCTGATGATGATCAGCCCGCCCTTGTAGCCCTTGAGGTGGTCGCGCAGCCAGGCGATCGAGTCGGCGTCGAGGTGGTTCGTCGGCTCGTCGAGCAGCAGTGTCTCGGCACCGCTGAAGAGGATCCGGGCCAGCTCGACCCGGCGCCGCTGACCGCCGGAAAGGGTCTCGAGGGACTGGTCGAGCCGGTGCTCCTCGATGTTGAGCGCCGAGGCGATGGTTGCGGCCTCGGACTCGGCGGCGTAGCCGCCGGCGGCGTCGAACTCGGCGTCGAGGCGCGCGTAGGTCCGCATCGCCTTCTCCATCGTGTCGGGGTCGGCGCTCGCCATGCGCTTCTCCGCCAGGGCCCGCTCGGTGACGATCGTGTCGAGCCCGCGCGCCGAGAGGATCCGCTGCCGCGCGGTGATGGTCAGGTCGCCGGTCCGCGGGTCTTGCGGGAGGTAGCCCACCTGGCCGGTGGCGTGGACGGAGCCGGCGGCCGGCTGCGCCTGCCCGGCGATGACCTTCGTCAGGGTGGTCTTGCCGGCTCCGTTGCGGCCGACGAGGCCCACCCGGTCACCGGTCTGGACCCGGAAGGTCGCGCCCTCGAGGAGGATCCGCGACCCGGCACGCAGCTCGACGGACGTCGCGGTGATCATGACTCTCCTGGGCGTGGCACACGGGGTGCGTCGAAGGGGTGGGCCGGGGGTGCTCGTGTCGTCTCGCCCGGGCGGTGCAGACAGTTAGTCTAATCCGCACGATCGGTGGGTCTTCCGACCCACCCAGCACCTCGGAGGCCTCTCCAGCATGAGCTTCAACGACAACGCCTCGCTCGACACCTCGCGGATGGGCGGCGGAGGTGGCGGCGGACGCGGCCCGGTCGTGGCCGGCGGTGGCCTGCTCGGCCTCATCGTCCTCATCCTCAGCCTCTTCTTCGGCGGCGGCCTGCCCGGCGGCGAGGACCCCTCCGGTCAGCAGGGTCAGGGGCAGCAGCAGGGTGGCAACGACTTCGAGCACTGCAAGACGGGTGCCGACGCGAACACGTACGACGACTGCCGCATGGTCGGCGGCGAGAACAGCCTCAACGAGTACTGGAAGAACCAGCCGGACCTCCAGCGCGACCTCCAGCGAGCCAATGCGCAGTTCCGTGGCCCGCAGAAGACCGTCGTCTACTCCGGCGTGACCCAGTCCCGGTGCGGCACGGCGAGCAACCAGATCGGACCGTTCTACTGCCCGCTCGACGAGTCGATCTTCATCGACCCCGACTTCTTCCAGGTCATGGAGCAGCAGCTCGGCGCGGAGAACAAGCCGCTCGCCCAGCTCTACGTCCTCGCCCACGAGTACGGCCACCACATCCAGAACCTCTACGGCATCCTCGAGGAGAGCCAGAAGGACCCCAAGGGTGCCGACTCCGGCGCGGTGCGCGTCGAGCTCATGGCCGACTGCATGGCCGGCATGTGGGTCCGGCACGCGAGCGAGACCAAGGACAAGGACGGGGTCGCCCTGCTCAAGCAGCCCACCGAGCAGGAGATCCGCGACGCGCTCTCGGCGGCCAAGTCCGTCGGTGACGACACCATCCAGCAGCGCTCCGGTGGCGGCGTCAACCCCGACCAGTGGACGCACGGCTCGTCACGGGCCCGCCAGGCCTGGTTCCTCAAGGGCTACCAGGGCCAGAGCCTCAACCAGTGCGACACCTTCGAGGTGCAGAACCCCGAGAACGTCTGACGCTCAGGCCGGATCCACGATGCTGACCCGCACCGCCACGGTGCGGGTCAGCGCCGTCTCGAGGACCTGACGCGTCGGGTCGGGCAGGTCGTAGAGCTCGCGGCGCGGCAGGTCGCGAAGGGGTGCCAGCCGCGGGTCGTCGAGGAGCTGCGCGATGAGCGCCCGGTCTCCCCCGAGCCCCAGCCCCCGCACCCTGGCTCCACCCGACCCCATGCTCGTCGAGGTGCGAGGGCGCCCTGCGCCCGAGCCTCGAGACGGCCCGAGCAGGATCTCGACGACTCGCTCACGGCACCGCTCGACGACCTCGTCGCTCTGGTGCCTGCGGCGCCGGGCATAGCGCTGCTGGGACCAACCGCCCTTCTTCGTCCGGCCCTGCACGTGAGCGGTCCCGATCTTGTGCGCGACGAGCACGCCTCCCGCGACGAGTCCGACGGCGTAGCCGCCCCGGCGGACGAGGACGAGCGCCAAAGGGTCGTGGTCGAAGCGGTCGACCGCGACGATCCGCTGGGGCTCGTCCTTGGTGGCGTTGGCGCCGTCGAATCGAGACCGCCAGGCCGGGTATCGCTCAGGTGAGACCTCGACGAGGCGAGGCGCTCCCCCTTCGCTCATCGGGGTCGGGCTCAGATGTTGAAGCCGAGGGCGCGCAGCTGCTCGCGCCCGTCGTCGGTGATCTTGTCCGGGCCCCACGGCGGCATCCAGACCCAGTTGATCCGATGGCCGGCGACGAGGTCCTCGACGGCCTGGGCGACCTGGTCCTCGATGACGTCGGTGAGCGGGCAGGCCGCTGACGTGAGGGTCATGTCGACGACCGCGTGGTTCTGCGGGTCGACGGTGATGCCGTAGACGAGGCCGAGGTCGACGACGTTGATCCCGAGCTCGGGGTCGACGACGTCGCGCAGCGCCTCCTCGACGTCCGCGACGTTGGCCGGGGTCTGGGTCTCGGTCACTTCTGCTCTCCTTCGCTCGCAGCGAGGTCGACGCCGGCCTGGGCCAGCGCATCGGTCAGGGCCATCCAGCCCAGGAGGGCGCACTTGACGCGCGCCGGGTACTTCGCGACGCCGGCCAGGGCGACGCCGTCGCCGATCACCTCTTCGTCGCCGGGGTTCTCCCCCTTGCTCGTGAGCATCTCCTTCATCGCGGCGTGGGTGCGCATCGCGTGGGCGACGTCCTCGCCGGTCACCTCGGTCGCGAGGATCGACGTCGAGGCGGTCGAGATCGAGCACCCCGTCGCGTCGTAGGAGATGTCGCAGATCCGGGCGTCCGGACCGGTGCCGTCGAGGTGGACGCGCAGGGTCACCTCGTCACCGCACGTCGGGTTGACGTGGTGCACCTCGGCATCGTGCCCCTCGCGCAGGCCGGCGCCGTGCGGACGCTTGCTGTGCTCGAGGATGAGCTCCTGGTAGAGGTCCATCAGGCGGGGCTCCTGTCGTCAGTCTCGAGGCCGAAGACCGTCGGGATCCGGTCGAGCGCGGCGAAGAAGGTCTCGATCTCCTCGGGCGTGTTGTACACGGCGAGCGAGATCCGGGCCGAGGCGGTGACGCCGAGCCGGCGGTGCAGCGGCCACGCGCAGTGGTGGCCGACCCGGACCGCGACACCCGAGTCGTCGAGGATCTGACCGACGTCGTGGGCGTGGACCCCTTCGACGTCGAAGGCGATCGCCGCGCCGCGGTGGACGAGGTCCGTGGGTCCGAGCACACGGACCCACGGACGGGCCGCGAGACCGTCGAGCACCTGGCGCGTCAGCGCCTGCTCGTGGGCGGCAATGCGGTCGATGCCGACCTCCTCGACCCAGCGAAGCGCGGCGGCCAGTCCGACCGCCTGGCTCGTCATCGGCACCCCCGCCTCGAAGCGCATGGGCGGCGGTGCGTACGTCGAGCGCTCCATGTGGACCGTCTCGATCATCGAGCCGCCGGTGAGGAAGGGCGGCATCGCCTCGAGCAGCTCGCGACGACCCCAGAGCACGCCGATGCCCGAGGGGCCGTAGACCTTGTGCCCGGAGAAGGCGAGGAAGTCGGCGCCGAGGGTGCTGACGTCGAGCGCGAGGTGAGGCGCCGACTGGCAGGCGTCGACGACGACGAGCGCCCCGACGGCGTGCGCGGCGTCGGCGACCTCCCGCACGGGGTTGACCGTGCCGAGGACGTTGCTCACGTGGGTGAGCGCGACGACCTTCGTCCGCTCGGTGACGAGCTCTTCGAGGTTCGACAGATCGAGGCGACCCTCGTCGGTGATGCCGAACCAGCGCAGCGTGGCACCCGTGCGCCGGCACAGCTCCTGCCACGGCACGAGGTTGGCGTGATGCTCCATCTCGGTGACGACGACCTCGTCGCCGGGGCCGATCGCGAACCGCTCGTGCCCGGGGATGTCGCTGTACGCGCTGTTGCTGAAGGCGTAGGCGACGAGGTTGAGCGCCTCGGTCGCGTTCTTCGTGAAGACGATCTCGCCCTCGTCGGCGCCGATGAAGCGGGCCACCGTCGCCCGGGCGTCCTCGTAGGCCTCGGTGGCCTCCTCGGAGAGCGCGTGGGCACCGCGGTGCGGTGCCGAGTTCGCGCGCGTGAGGAAGTCACGCTCGGCGTCGAGGACGCCGACCGGCTTCTGCGAGGTGGCCCCGGAGTCGAGGTAGTCCAGCGGCCTGTCGTCGCGAACCGTGCGCGCGAGGATGGGGAACTGCCCGCGGATCGCGGACAGCTCCTCCCCGGCGAGCAGGTCAGCGCTCATCAGGCCCCCGCGGCGACGAAGCGGTCGTAGCCGTTCGCCTCGAGGTCGTCGGCGAGCTCGGGACCGCCCTGCTCGGCGATCTTCCCGTCGACGAAGACGTGGACGAACTGCGGCTGGATGTAGCGCAGGATCCGGGTGTAGTGGGTGATGAGCAGGACGCCCGCGTCGGTAGCGGCCTTCGCCCGGTTGACACCCTCGGAGACGACCCGCAGGGCGTCGACATCGAGGCCAGAGTCGGTCTCGTCGAGGATCGCGAACTTCGGCGCGAGGAGCTCCATCTGGAGGATCTCGTGGCGCTTCTTCTCACCACCGGAGAAGCCCTCGTTGACGTTGCGCTCGGCGAAGGCCGAGTCCATCTTCAGTCCCTCCATGGCGCCCTTGACGTCCTTGACCCAGGTGCGCAGCTTGGGCGCCTCGCCGGAGATCGCGGTCTTGGCGGTGCGCAGGAAGTTGCTCACCGTGACGCCGGGGACCTCGACGGGGTACTGCATCGCGAGGAAGAGGCCGGCGCGGGCCCGCTCGTCGACGGACATCGCCAGGACGTCCTCGCCGTCGAGGGTCACGGTGCCCGAGGTGACGGTGTACTTCGGGTGGCCGGCCACGGAGTAGGCCAGGGTCGACTTGCCGGACCCGTTCGGGCCCATGATCGCGTGCGTCTCACCGCTGTTGATCGTCAGGGTGACGCCCTTGAGGATCTCCTTGGGGCCGTCCTCGGTCTCGACGCTGACGTGCAGGTCGCGGATCTCGAGCGTGCTCATCTGCTCTCTCACTTCTCTTCGGTACGACGGGGGATGTCGGGGAGTCAGCGGTCGGCGGCGAGGGCGACGTAGACCTCGCCCGCGTCGTCGACGGTGACCTGGTGGACGGCGACGGGGACCGTCGCCGGGAGGTTCTTGGGCTCGCCGTCACGGACGTCGAAGACGGAACCGTGCAGCCAGCACTCGAGCAGGCAGCCGTCGAGCTCCCCCTCGGCGAGGGAGACGTTGGCGTGCGTGCAGGTGTCGTCGATGGCGTGGACCTCGCCGTCCTCGGTCCGCACGATCGCCACGAGCCGGCCCTCGATCTGCGCCTGGGCGGCGCCCACGGCGGGCAGGTCGTCACGGTGGCAGACGTGGATCGCCTCGCCGTACGTGCGCTCGGTGCTCGGGGCGGTCATCGATCGCCCTCGGCGAGCTCGACGTCGATCGCGGCCATGATCCGCTCGGCCACCTCGGGGATCCCGACCCGCTGGACGATGCTCGCGAAGAAGCCGCGAACGACGAGGCGGCGCGCCTCGTCCTCGGGGATGCCGCGGGACATGAGGTAGAAGAGGTGCTGGTCGTCGAAGCGACCGGTCGTCGACGCGTGGCCGGCGCCCTCGATCTCGCCGGTCTCGATCTCGAGATTCGGCACGGAGTCGGCTCGCGCGCCGTCGGTGAGGACGAGGTTGCGGTTGAGCTCGTAGGTGTCGGTCCCCTCGGCCGCCGCGCGGATGAGGACGTCGCCGACCCAGACCGAGCGGGCGGTCTCGCCCTGGAGGGCACCCTTGTACTCGACGTTGCTGCGGCAGTGCGGCGCCTCGTGGTCGACGAAGAGCCGGTGCTCGAGGTGCTGGCCGGCGTCGGCGAAGTAGACTCCGAGGCCCTCGAACGACCCGCCAGGGCCGGCGTAGGTGGCGTTCGTGCTGAGGCGCACGACGCCGCCACCGAGGGTGATCGCGATGTGCCGGACGCGCGCGTCACGGCCGACGACGACGTCGTGCTGACCGAGGTGCTGGGCGCTGTCGTCCCACTCCTGGGTCGTGACGAGGGTGACGTCCGAGCCGTCCTCCGCGACCACCGTCAGCTGCTCGGAGTACCGCGAGGTCCCGGCGTGCTCGACGATGACAGTCGCCTTGGCGAAGCGCCCCACCCGCACGAGCAGGTGGCCGTGGACGACGTCGTCGGAGTCGCCGGTGAGGCGGATCCGCACGGGCTCGGCGAGCTCGAGCTCGGCCGGCACGTCGATCGTCCCGACGCCGCCGCTGTGTGCCGCGGCGACGACCGCCGCGCGGTCAGAGGGCTTGGGCAGGTCGAGCGCGCGCCAGTCCTCGACGCTCGTCGTTGACAGGGTGACGCCCTCGGGGAGCGACTCCTCCCACTCGAGGCAGGCGCCCGTGCGCTCGTCCGCGAAGAGTGCGCCGAGGTCCCCGACGGGGGTGAAGCGCCACTCCTCCTCGCGGCCCGAGGGCAGCGGGAAGTCGGCGACGTCGAAGGACTGGGTGCGCTCGGCGCGGGACTGGTCGGGCACGAACGTCTCGGCGCTGTGCGTGTGGGCCTGCGGGCCCGGGGTCTGCGTCAGCAGCGACATCAGCCGACGGCTCCTTCCATCTGCAGCTCGATGAGGCGGTTGAGCTCGAGGGCGTACTCCATCGGGAGCTCCTTGGCGATGGGCTCGACGAAGCCGCGGACGATCATCGCCATCGCCTCCTCCTCGCTCATCCCGCGGGACATGAGGTAGAAGAGCTGGTCCTCGGAGACCTTCGAGACGGTCGCCTCGTGGCCCATCTGCACGTCGTCCTCACGGACGTCGACGTAGGGGTAGGTGTCGGACCGGCTGATCGTGTCGACGAGCAGGGCGTCGCAGACGACCGAGCTCTTCGAGCCGGTCGCGCCTTCGAGCACCTGGACGAGACCGCGGTAGGACGTGCGGCCACCGCCTCGGGCGACGGACTTGCTGACGATCGAGCTCGACGTGTTCGGCGCGGCGTGGACCATCTTGGCGCCGGCGTCCTGGTGCTGGCCCTCGCCGGCGAAGGCGATGGAGAGGGTCTCGCCCTTCGCGTGCTCCCCCATGAGGAAGCAGGCGGGGTACTTCATCGTCACCTTGGAGCCGATGTTGCCGTCGACCCACTCCATGGTGCCGCCCTCGGCGACGGTGGTGCGCTTGGTGACGAGGTTGTAGACGTTGTTCGACCAGTTCTGGATCGTCGTGTAGCGCACGCGGGCGTTCTTCTTCACGACGATCTCGACGACGGCGGAGTGCAGCGAGTCCGTCTTGTAGATCGGCGCGGTGCAGCCCTCGACGTAGTGCACGTAGGAGCCCTCGTCGGCGATGATCAGCGTCCGCTCGAACTGGCCCATGTTCTCGGTGTTGATCCGGAAGTAGGCCTGGAGCGGGATGTCGACGTGGCCGCCCGGGGGCACGTAGATGAAGGAGCCACCGGACCACACCGCGGTGTTGAGCGCGGCGAACTTGTTGTCGCCCGCAGGGATGACGGTGCCGAAGTACTCGCGGAAGAGGTCCTCGTGCTCGCGCAGCCCGGTGTCGGTGTCGACGAAGATGACGCCCTTCTCCTCGAGGTCCTCACGGATCTGGTGGTAGACGACCTCGGACTCGTACTGGGCGGCGACGCCCGCGACGAGGCGCTGCTTCTCCGCCTCGGGGATGCCGAGCTTGTCATAGGTGTTCTTGATGTCCTCGGGCAGGTCCTCCCAAGAGGTCGCCTGCTTCTCGGTGGACTTCACGAAGTACTTGATGTTCTGGAAGTCGATGCCGGTGAGGTCGCTCCCCCAGCTCGGCATGGGCTTCTTGTCGAAGAGG